>JBMFWA010000003.1:0-108317 GCA_049965715.1 Thermoplasmata archaeon | reverse complement strand
GAAGAGGGATGACAGGATCGATAATGCACTGTTCTGCACCGGTGTGTGGCACAATATGTTCAATATGGGTAGGTCTTAGAATAGTGTCCCACACTCTGCGATGTGCATTCATTTCAGGTTTCAGCAATGATGGAATCTGAGTTACTGCTCAGGGTCATTTCCGTAGAATGATGTTGTATATGTTAGGTACAATCCTTAACTTTATATTACTATATGCGAATTTGATAATATATGGATGAGAAAGGATCATGGCACGGTGTCGAGAGAAGCCTCCTTGAATGGTATCCGGTTATAGACTCGACCAAATGCAACGACTGCGGTATGTGCATACTGACCTGCGGGAATGACGTTTTCAGGTGGAATGTGGACCGGAATGAACCTCTGGTGCAGAACCCAGGAAAATGCGTAATAGGATGCACAACATGCGGGAAAATCTGTCCCGAGGACGCAATAAGTTTTCCCGATGATCCGAAGAAATTTGTGAGGGGCGTAATCCTGAAATACAAGATATTCCCCAGAGTAAAACAGGATCTGGAGGAAAGGATTCGAAAGTTTCCAGATCATTCAGTTCATGTGAAGGTGATAGAGAATGAGTGAGAACTCAGTGCAGAATCCCTTTGCTTCCTGGCATGGAATTCCAAGATCTCAAATTCACTGGGAACCGGTCATTGACGAAAGTAAATGTACCGGGTGCGGGATGTGTGTGGTCACCTGTGGTGAGAAGAGGAACGTATTCGGTTATGATTTCGACAGAAAAAAAGCTGTGGTGATGTATCCTGAGAACTGCATGGTGGGGTGCAATAACTGCACTGTGGCCTGCCTGTGGGGTGCAATAACGCATCCTGACGTTACGGAGGTTAAGGAGATATCAAGGAAAATTCCTGAGGATCAGTTGAAGAGAGAAATGGCTGCGAAATTTAAGGCAAACCCCGCCCTCACAATCTGATGCGGGAACTATAATGAATTTCGGATGCACTTAGGAGGTGGCTCAGTGACCTGCGTTCTTATATCCATGACTGGAAAACTGCGGAAATCTTGATTTTCCTCAATCTTTTTCCACAATTCCATTCCAGAGACAAATTCATCTTCAGTGAAAAGGCCGTTCTTTATATAGGAATTTCTGTATTTTTCAGCACTGTCAGGGAATACAGTAACGATTCTTGAACCCGGGTTAAGACCTGCATATTTCAAAGATGCAGAGAAAGCGGCACCTGAAGAGAGCCCGACAAAGAGACCATAATCCTTCAACAAGCGCACAACGCCTTTTTTAGCGCTGTCATCGTCAACGCTCTCCCACCGGTCTATCAGGTGCATGTTCCTTTTCAGAATTGGCGGAACAGAAGATACCGAAAGATTCTTGAGTCCCTGAATGTGGTGATTGGGAACGGGTTCGATTGCAACCGTCACGATTTTTCTGTCCACTTTCTTGAAATAGGTTGAAAGCCCTGTAATGGTGCCACCTGTTCCAATACCGGCCATCACGTGTGTGATGTTTTTGCCTATTTCCCTGATTATTTCTGGACCGGTTGTGAAAAAATGCCCCATAGTGTTGGCATCGTTTGAATACTGGTCCAGGTTCACATACCTGTCTGGAAATTGTTCCATCTTCTGCTTCAGGACCCTCAGTGCCCCGTCTATGTTTATCCTGCCGGCTCTGCTTGCCTCATCCTCGACCTCAGTGAGGGCAGATCCTGTTGACCTGATCATCTCCTTGGTCTCGTCACTGGAGGCTGCAGATACCAGAATTTCCGATCTGTATCCAAGAATGGACGATAGATTTGCTATTGCTATTCCCGTATTGCCGGAGGAAGCTTCTATTATTGTCTTGTCTCTGGTGAGAATTCCTCTCCGTATTGACGAGTTGATAAGGAAAAAAGCAGCTCTGTCTTTCACAGACTTGAACCTGTTGTGATATTCCAGTTTCGCATAAATTACTGAACCGTTGCTGAACTGAAATTCCGCAACTGGAGTATTTCCTATACTGTATTCTTTTGCCATTCTTGCAATGTCCGCATAAATCGAGAATAGATCAGTTTCTGTCGTTTCCTGCTCCGACGGATATCCACTTTTGTTATTTTTAGTCTCCTGTTCTCATAACGTAGCACAGCAGGAGCAAACCTTGATATATAGATAATTTAGTGCTCAAAGGATCGTGTAATGAATCGCCTGTCGTCAAATCAACCAGAACAAAGATCCCAAAACCTAACATAAGATGACCTCTATGGTATAAAAGGGGCTCACTTATGGGTAGAACGGTTGCAGAAGAAATAGTGAATATGCTTGTTAAGTGCGGTGTAGAGAGAATTTATGGTATACCAGGGGACTCGATAGATCCTCTGATGGACGCCCTAAGAAGAAACCAGAAAATACAGTATGTGCAGGCAAGGCATGAGGAAGGCGCGGCACTTGAGGCAGCGTTCGAGGCTAAAGTAACGGGCCTGCCGGTTGCCTGCATGGGTACATCAGGTCCTGGATCTATACACCTACTGAACGGATTGTATGAGGCAAAGATGGACCATGTACCGGTGATAGCGCTCACTGGTCAGGTCGAAACAGATCTCATTGGCTCAGATTATTTTCAGGAGATAAATGTGAATCGCCTGTTTGAGGATGTTTCTGTCTACAGCCAGCAGATAAATAACCCGGAAAATGCAGCATATCTCACGTGGAGAGCATTTCTGGAAGCTAAAAACAGGAGAGGAGTTTCGCACCTGACCCTGCCAGTTGATATCCTGAGGATGGATGTCAAAAATGACTTTAACTATTACTTTGTTAACGATCTCAAGCCTGTTTATTCAGTAATTCCTGAAACAGCGCAGAATATGATTAACCAGAGCAGCCATCCCCTTATCTTCATCGGACGCGGATCTGTCGGACTGGGTGACCGGATAGTCGAGTTTGCGGAGCGTATCGGATCACCAATAATATATGCGCTGAATGCAAAGGGGATAGTTGCGGATTCAGATAAGAGAGTACTTGGGGGACTTGGACTGCTTGGATCAAAACCATCTGTGGTGGCTATGGAGAAGTGTGATCTTATTATTTTTCTTGGAACGTCTTATCCGTACAAGGCTTTTATTAACAGTGAGGTGAAAACAATCCAGGTTGATCTGAACCCGGAGAACATAGGAAAACGTTTCCACGTTTCCGTGCCCTATGTGTCAAGCGTACTTGATTTTCTGAATGCGGTTAAACCAGAGGAAAAGACTGATAAGTTCTATCTGCAGTTCCAGACCTTAAAAAAGGAGTGGACAGAAAACCTTGAAAAGGGAGAACAGAGCGAATCAAGGCCCATAAGACCCGAGAGGGTGGTGGCAACACTTTCCAGAAAGGTAACGGATGATGCAATAATTGTGGTCGACACAGGAAATGTGACAGTATGGGGAATGAGGAACTTCAGGACATCTGTGCCAAGGACTTTTCTTTTCTCTCCATGGCTTGGAAGTATGGGGGTCGGAATCCCCGGGTCAATAGGAGCTTCATTCGGATCAGACAAACCTGTCGTTGCACTTGTGGGGGATGGAAGTTTCGCAATGACAATGATGGAGCTTATAACTGCAAGAAAGTATAACCGCCCCGTGAAAATAATAGTCTTCAACAACTCCAAGTTGGGCATGATAAAGTTCGAACAGGAGGTTATGGGTTATCCGGAATGGGGAGTGGACCTTCTCAATCCAGATTTCTCGAAGATTGCAGAGGCAGTTGGGATTATCGGGATAAGGGTTGAGGATCCGCTCAAACTGGAAGATTCCATGAGCAGATTCCTGTCAGCAGAAGGACCTGCAGTACTCGATGTTGTTGTCGATCCTGATGCCAGGCCCATGCCGCCAGAACTTACCTTCAAGGAGATCAAGGGGTATATCACTTCCATGTTCAGGGAAAAGCTTGGCACGATCTGAAAAGTTCTGTCATATCCCATGGTGCTGGTCACACGAAATTCCTTGCAATCTTTGATATCCCCTCATTTGTAGTTGGATGCTGATCTGCAAAATCCGCCATCTGCCGGGCAGTGAGAGAATTTGAAACTGCGAGACCTATTTCGTTTATCAGGTCTGGCGCATCGATGCCGTAGACCCACCCTCCAACTATTTTGAGACTTCCTCTTTCGAAGAACAGCCTTATTTCACCATCCCTCTCATCGTACATCTGCCCTTTTGAATCCGTAGACAGCCTGTAGCTCCCTTCAACAATATCAACGTTCATCCTGGATGCTGTGGTTCTGGTTTTACCAACATATGATATGGGCGGGAATGTGAAAATGGATACAGGTACACTCAGGTAGTCCATATAGTCAACCGGATGATCCCCTGCAATTATATTGTTGGCTGCAACCATTGCCTCCCTGACTGCAGCGTGGAAATAAGGGGCTCTTCCGTTCACGTCACCTGTGGCATATATCCAGGGAATGCTGGTCTGGAGGGTTTCGCTGGTTGAGATGAAACCCTTACTGTCAATTTTAATGCCAAGCGATGCAGTCCCTTCAGGAAGCAATGGCCTTCTGCCGGTGGCAAGCATGACAGTATCGGCCGTAATTTCCTGATCCTGACCATTTTCATTATACCTGACAGAAAGAGAATCCCCGTTTTTTGAGACTCCCATGATGTTTGCCTTGTAGTGAATGTGAAAACGTGTGATTCCAGGTATAGCCATCTTCACAAGATCCTGGTCAACGTTTCTTAATATTACATCGGATCTGACCAGCAAATGGACTTCCGTGCCAAGCGAGTGAAACATGCTGGCCACCTCCAGGGCAATATAACCTGCACCAACAATGATCATCTTTTCTGGAACCTTCCTGAAGGAGGAGCTGTATGAGAAGATATCGTCGCTGGTTATGCACAGTTCCGATCCGGGGAATTCCAATTTGGAGACCACGGTGCCTGTGGCGATAATGGCATGATCGAATGTGACATTGAATTCATGGCCATCCTCGGCAATCACGGCTTCCTTCTGGTTTTTGAAAGATGCAACGCCCTTGAAGAAATGAATATTTGGAAATTCGGCCAGTTCATTATCATGCTGAATAAACCTTATTTTCTGAACAGAATCCTTATGATCCTGATACCAGCTGAAATCTTTGTTTACACCCGCTTCCAGAAGTCTCTTTGAACGGTCAAGAAGCTGGATCATTTCCCTTATTGTTTTGGAAGGAATACAGCCTAGATAAAGGCAATTACCACCAAGAACTCCCTTGGGATCGACCATAACAACATCATAGCCAGAACGTGCAAGTCTGAATGCAGCAGGGTATGCCCCTCCTCCTGCTCCCACAATCAATACGTCAGTATTCATAGGTCAGTTAGTTTTTCATACTATATATCAAACGTTGCTCATTTTTAAGAGGAAATTATCTAATAGTATGTTCAAATTAACCATTGTCCTTAACAGCCCTAGAGCAGTGAAATGGAATACTTTTTTTGGTGTTTCGAGTAGTTATTGATAATTTTAAATAAGCACTACCGATAACCGACGGCGTGCCTCGGTAGTGTAGCGGCCTATCATACGGGCCTGTCGAGCCCGTGACACGGGTTCAAATCCCGTCCGAGGCGTAAGTGACGTCCCGGATTTGATCCGGTTTCATCTTCAAAGAAATCGATCTTTCTTTTCCGGAGTACGTCAATAGCGTCTTCCTGTATCATCTGGATGTAGTCTTTTGTCGTGTCGATTTTCTCATGCCTCATCAGAAGTCTTATCTCTTCAAGATCAAGCCCTTCTTTGTGGAGAAATCTTGCATAGAACCTTCTCGCCCTGTGGGCTGAGAATTTTATTCCCGCTTTCTCCGCGATCTTGTAAATCTCCCTTCTGATGCCATCGTAAGTCATGCCCTCACCTTTTGAATTAATGAACACGCCGTTCGAACCCCCTGACCTCTCTTACCACTCTTGCCTCACCAGTGTCTGTTAGAGTATGTGATCCCGCTGAAAAACCTCCGAACCACATACCTTGTATGTTTACCTTCCTTACTTCGAGAGGTCGCAACTTACCCTTATGCTTCATTGGAATCCCTGAGTCGCTCACGAATAAACCAATATTAATTTTATGCGAACGATAATAAAGTTTGTGTCAAATGGAGAATGTCAACTTTAATTTGAATCTGAAATGTTCAATCTATTTTGAACATTACCAGTTCTGGTGCCAGAAATCATGAAATATGAGTGGATGTTTTTGTATCCCTAAAAGGGGATATGGATCTTGCCTTCCAGAGAGACCCCCAGACTTCTAAAGCACAGTTTCAAGACAAAGGACGGCACCCTGAAGAGGTCTCACAGGCATCGTTACTACCACCTTCTGTCAACGGGGATCTGACAATCTCCTGAAAAATAAAAATTTTGGGAAAACATCATCCATTGGTCACTTTATCAAAAAGTTGTGTTTTGGTATGATATGTAAAGAGGTGATGTTTGTTAATCCTCCCAGGCAAACTTTTCAAATTATTTTCTGTCAGCCAGCTTCACATAGGGTCTGAGACCGGATCCCCTGTAAACTGCCCTTGGTCTGATCAGTCTCTGCTGTTCCTCATCGTACTCTATAAAATGTGCCTGCCATCCCGTTATTCTGGACAGTGCGAAGAGTGCAGTGTATATGTTGTTCTGCAGAGGAAATCCCATTGACAGATAGACAAGTCCGGAGAAATAGTCTGTGTTCGGGAATATTTTCTTGCCAGCATACTGCTTGAGGCCAAGATCCTCAACCTTTATGGCGATTTTGTACAGTTCGCTGGCTTCCTTGTTATTCTTCACCATGGTTTCTGCGTATTTCTTGAAAATTTTTGCCCTGGGATCGTATGTTTTGTAAACTCTGTGACCAAATCCCATAAGTCTCTTGTTTCCGGTGGCTATATTCTTGTTGAACCAGTCCTCGGCATTTTTCTCGGACCCAATTTCCTTGAACTGAGCAATAGCGGCCTCTGCAGCTCCACCATGGAGTGGTCCCTTAAGCGCAGCCAGTGCAGCAGTTACTCCAGAGTACATATCGGTTAGTGTAGACACCGCAACCAATCCTGTAGTGGTTGAAGCTGGAACTTCGTGATCAGTATATAGAATCAGTGCATCATTCATTGCGCTGATCTCATTCTTTGTTGGCTCCTTTCCAAAAGTTGCTTTGAGGAAACTGTGAGCAAGGCTCTCCGAAGGTTCAGGCAACGCTGGAGGCATTCCCATTATATGTCTGTACACGTTAGCAGTGACTGCTGCCATTCTTCCTATTGCGACCGCAGCAACATCCCTGTTTGAGTCCTTATTCCACTTGAACTTTGTCTCTGCTGAAGCCATAGCCGCAAAAGCGGTCATCTGCATTGCCACGGCGTCGGATTCTCTTGGAAGCTGTCTGATGATATTGATTATATAATCCGGTATCTTGTAGCCACTCTCTATCTTGGCCCTGAACGAACTTAGCTCTGTTGCGGTCGGAAGTCTGCCATAGAGGAAAAGGTACTGTATTTCTTCAGCGCTTGCTTTGCTGTTAATTATGTCGTCGATGGAATATCCGGCGTACATCAAAATTCCCTTTTCGCCGTCTATCGTTGTGAGTCTTGTCCACTTTATATTCACATCCTCGAGACCTTTGCTAATCTCCTCCGTTTCGATCATCATATATGATCGCATGCAGACTATATATCATTTCACACTCATACTTTAGATCAGCTACCTGAGTTCTATGCCAATTAACCATTTTGAAAATTGAAAAGGTCGCTCACATTCCAGAAAATTATATATTTACATACCAGGAGAAAATTACAAAATCCTGAATTTCCGTTAGTCTATTATAGTATCTATTAAAGAGGGAAAGAGAAATTCAACACTTACCGTCATCAATAGTATCGTTAAACAACTGGTAAAAAGATGCGGCGGCAGGAGCAGAGACCTCAACTGTCCGAATTGTGGAAGGGTTTGGACTGTAACCGGACTCATTGCCCCCAGTCTGAGCATTCCAGTCGGCGACCTGTGCCTCATCATAACCTATGCAGAAATCTGCAGATTTTTTTAAGGTTACTTCAAAGAGTGCCGGGTTTACAGGTGGTGAGTATGAGGAAAACCCACCTTCAAGTGTACTCCAATCCTGTCCGGCTGAAAGCGTGAAGAGAAAGGCTATTATTGTTCTTGATCGTCCAAAGTCAACGATTCCAATTGGCATCTTATTTTTTATGACACTCCTGCCTGGAAGCACTGAAAGATCTGTTGCCCAGTAAGTCATTCCTTTATTTACGTAAACGCACCAGTATGCGTTTCCAAAGTAGTATGAATTTCTGAAAAGGATTACAGTCTTAGTTTGGTTGCCATTGTTCCTGAAATTCCAGGATACGGTTCCAGTCAGTTCATCGTACCAATTCCAACCTATCTCCACAGCACTTGGTGTTACAGTTTTCACCATTTCATACTTAATATCCAAGGCTTTTGAACCGCTGATTATCATAATATAATATAAATGTTCAATATATAACCTCTCCCTTTGTTAACTGTAATATACAGTCTACAAGATGTGCTGTAATTTTAAAATAGGCATTTCAGGCATTCAAAATTCTTAACTATGCTAATAGAATGGCAAATTCTATTTGGGAAAAAGTGCATAGGCGAGAACAAGAAAAAAATTGAAGTGCTCATGAACAACAGCCCTAATCTACGACATGCACTATTTACCCATCACATTAATCTAATGATTCTGCGGAGTATGAAGAGCCGTATCTACGTCTGCCAGTGACAGTTAGCGAAATGATAAGCGACTGATTTGTTCCTTAGTACGAGGAAGAGGTATTCAGAAAGAATGTCAAATTAAGGGAAGACAAGTTTAGTCTGCTAATAGTGAGGTTTCGTGAATGTGAAAAAGGAAAGGTACCACTTTCTTAAATCTGTATTAAAAGTTTTAGTCTGTTCAAGTAAAAAACAATTGATGAAGAGTATTAAAAGTGCAAATAAAATAACCTTTTTAGATATGGACCGACGGGGATTTGAACCCCGGACCTCTTCCATGCCAAGGAAGCGATCTACCGCTGATCTATCGGCCCCGTGATGTCTACCGTAATGTGATATTTGTATTAAATTTACGGTGCAATGCCCGTATTGGTCGAAGCGAATTTTGTAGAAGTTGATTCAACACTATTAAAGAAGCTAAAAGTTACTGATGGCCGACATATCTGAGGCGAACTTCTGAAATAAAAGTATATATCTATAATTCTCTTAATCCACACGCAATGCCTGACTTTGTTTTGAGACGCCGATCGCGAACCAAACGGCCAATGGTTAAGACTTCGGAGGCCGAGAATTATGATCTGGTGGACCGTTACGATATAATAAAAGGCTACGGTTCAGTTGAAATTCTATGGAACAGAAATACGCTGGAAAACGTTTACTCTGTTGTTGAACCACAGCTAAATGAGGCTGAAAAGAAATTATTGCTCACTCTTCCAAAGGAAATGCAGATGGTAATCCCAAATCTCAAGGCTTTCACGGGCGATTTCTACGACATGGACATCGGTGCGCTTCTGGACGCATACGTAAAGGCTTACGAAATAAAAATAAGCGATGAGTCCAAGGAAAGGATCAAGTATTACCTCAGAAGGGACTTTGAAGGACTTGGTGCCATTGAAATAATAGTGAGAGACCCGTATGTGGAAGATGTGTCATGCGACGGATACGGGATTCCTATATTCGTGTACCACAGAAAGTACGGTTCTATAAAGACCAATGTCGTTTTCAACACTGCAGACGCCCTGAACTCTTATGTGATTAAACTTGCCCAGGTCTGCGGTAAGGAAATTTCCGTCAGTGAGCCTATTCTTGACGGTGCAACTCCTCAGGGGCACAGGGTTCAGGCTATTTACGGTGAGGAAATTTCTACAAGAGGTTCGACATTCACATTCAGGCTTTTCAGGGAAAAACCCTTCACTCCCGTTGAGTTGATCAAATTTGGAACAGCCAGCGCAGAGATGACCACTTACTTCTGGTACATGATAGAGAATCTTAATTCTGCTCTGATAGCTGGAGTCCCCGCTGTGGGTAAGACCTCAACTCTCAATGCGATGTTAATGCTTGTCCCTCCCGCATCCAAGATATTCAGTATAGAGGAGACCAGAGAAATCAACATTCTTCATCAGAACTGGGTTGCCACATCAACCAGGGAAGGCGAGTTTGAAAATCAGGATTCCGGTGCAATGAATGCAAGAATAGACATGTTTGAACTTGTGAAAATGGCAATGAGGCAGAGACCCACATATATAGTGGTAGGAGAAGTAAGAGGCAGGGAAGCATCATCACTGTTCCAGGCAATGTCCACCGGTCACACCACATATTCCACCATCCATGCGGATTCCATGGAAGCTACAGTCAACAGGCTGGAGAGTGCTCCGCTGAACATTCCCAGAATAATGATAACATATTTGAACACGGTTATATTCAATAAGTTCGTGAGAAGTGGAGATGCAGTGAACAGGAGGATCACCGAGATCGATGAGATGTCGGGATTCAATTCAGAAACCAATGAAGTGGTATACAACAAGGTGTTCAGCTACGATTCATTCAGGGGAAAGCACTCTTTCATGGGATTCAGCAACCTGTACAAGAAAGTGCAGTTTACCAGAGGACTGACAGCGTCCCAGTTCAAGGCGGAATTTGACGAGAGAAAAAAGCTTCTTGAGGAAATGGTCAGGTCAGATATCACGAATTATGTCGAGATCAGCAAGATCATAAACACCTACTATAGGGACCCAGAAAAGGCAATGTTAGCGGCATCTGGAGGAGTTTGATGGCAGAGGACGATAACCATAGAAGAATCTCAAGAAAGAAAAAGGGGCCGATTGGTCCGGTAATAGAGGATCTTAGTGGAAAAGGGAACGAAGAGCAGAATCCTGGCGAAGACAATCCTCAGCAGAACATGGCATCGCCACAGGAGAATTCTCCGCAATCAAACCCAATGCAGAGCAAAGAGCAGGGCGAGATTGAATCAAGTATCGTGGATAATGGTGAAGACGCAGCCAGCAAAGAGACTCCAGGTGTTGGGGCCGAATCAGTTTCTGATTCGCAGGGATCGGAGGAAAGCCAGCAATGGGATACTGCTGACACAGCTTCAACGGAAAGCCTCCAGCATGAGACGGAGCAAAACCCTGAACCGGCAGTTGGAGAATCAACCTCTGAAGCACAGGGATCAAGCATGCAGTCCATCTCGGACCTGGATCAGAGAGAGAAGGAAAAATCAGAACTTCTTGAGAGGGCAATTGGTGCAGAAAAGGGAACAGAGGGCGGTGAGGGTGTAACAGAGGAAAAATTGTCTGTTTCCCGTGGAAGGAGATCAAAGGATAAGTCCAGGGCGAGATCAAGCCGGAAATCTTCAGTGAGCACCAGGTCTGAACAGAAGGGCAAGAGAATTTCCATGCCAAGGCTGTTCGCGAAGAAGAACCGGGGGACGGGAACACAGGCTGCTCTTCAAACAGTTAATGCATCAGCAGATTCAACAGGGCAGGTAAGCAGGCTGATATTTACAAGACAGCTCATCACGACGAAGGACAAACTTATTCCAACTTCAGAAAAAACGCGTTCATCCAAAAAAATGACCGTCATTACAACAGGAAGGGTTAACGTCGCCCTCCCAAATCCTTCACCTGCGCTAAAAATTTCCTTGAGATTTTTCAGGACTTATTTCGAGAGTAGGGCGCAGAGGTATTCAAAACTTGAAGAGAACCTGCGGAAAGCCAAGATGCCATATTCCGCAGTGCAGTATCTATCATTTGCAACATTCATATCAATTGTGATTGCAGGGGTTATTGCTGCATTCAGCGTGTTTCTCTTTATTGTTCTGGGCCCACTGGGCATCCTGGCTGTGGTGTTTGGCGGGGTTGGTATAATGGCATTCGTAGGCGTTTTCCTTTCGCTTCCATCATCCACCGCGAACAAGAGAAAGAAGGATATTGAGTCAAAGATACCTATTGCCATAAGTTACATCGCAACCATGGCTTCGGCCGATATGCCAATCGACGTTATCCTGAGGGAACTTGGAGAGAGCCCTGAGTACGGTGAGGTGGCAAAGGAGGCAAAATCAATATCAATGTCGTCAAGAGTGTTCGGCAATGATATAGTAACGGCCATGAGGGAAGGAGCGCGTAATTCCCCTTCCAGAAAGTTCTCGGAATTTCTTCAGGGGATTGTTACAACTGTAACTTCTGGAGGCAACCTGAAGGAATACTTCAAGGCGAAAGCCACCCAGTACCAGGATGAATTGAATACAATAATCAAGAGTAATGCAGAGTCCATAGGAATACTTGCTGAAAGTTACGTAACGGTAGGTGTCGCATTTCCGTTGATGCTCATAGTCATACTCGGGGTTGTGGCTGCCCTTGAGTCAGCTTCAACGGGCATGGCGATTGTTCTATACCTTATTGTCCTCATGATTATCCCCCTGATCACCATAAGTTTCTCATTCCTCATCTCCAGCACAATAAAGGAGGTTAACGTTTGAAGCAGAAGTTCAAGGCACTGATTCTTGCCTACATAGGTGCGATGATATTCATCATCATCTATCTCCTGATAACGGTGGCTTATCCCAATGTCCATTTCAGCACTCTGTTTGGCTTTTCCATATTTATGGTGATAATTTTCATTCCTTACGGTTTCTTCGATAATCTGGAGATGAAAAGGCTTTATGATGCGGAAAGGAGGGTGCCAGATTTCCTGCGCGATCTGGCGGAGTACACAACTTTTGGTATGCCTATTTCAGCAGCAATAGTCAGGGCATCATCTGCCGATTACGGGGCTCTATCGGATGAAATCAAGAGGGTTGCCTCAATGATCTCCTGGGGGATATCAGTGGAAGAAGCCCTCAAGGACTTTGGAAAGGATATAGGATCGGAGAATGTTGTCAGGGCCGGGAAAATAATCATAAAGGCCAGTGAATCCGGATCGAACATATCAGATGTCATGACAATGGTATCTGAATTTACTTCACAGATGCAGTTACTCAGGAACCAGAGATTTGCAGATATGAAGAATTATACAATGGTGATGATGATATCCTACGGCGTCTTCCTTTTTGTGATCCTCACGCTGGATATTGACTTCTTACCGAAGATAGGTTCAGGTTTTTCGCTTGGAGGCGGCGCTACCACCAGCGTTGCCACTATTAAGAACGTATTCAACATAGGTCTGGTTGTTCAGGGTGGGGGAACCGGCATTATTTCAGGAGTCCTGAGGGATGGTAGAATAAGTTCAGGGATATTCCTTGCCGGTATAATGCTCACAATCAGCATTATTATACTCCTTATCATAGGTGGGATATAATGTTCAGAAAAAGACAGATTGAAAAGGGCGGGGAACTTGAAATCAAGCTATCGGAGGTGTCGGAACCTGATGACCTGTCTTTTTATGAGGTGGAGCCGGGTCTTGTTTATTCAAGGATCTTTGTCGACAAGAAGGATAAGGAGATTCACTATCATCTCATAGAACCTTACCTGGACCCTGACATGAAGAAGGAAGTTGATCTTATCAAGGATAAGATCATGGAAAAGGTTTCGGATCAGAAAATCACCTCATCTGAAAGGAAGAAGGATTTTGAGAAAATATACCCTGTCATCCTGGAGGACCTAGGCCTGGAGAGACCTGCAAACGAGATGACTGTCCTTAAATACTATGTTGAAAGGGATGTGGTCGGATTCGGCAAGATAAACGGACTCATGCTTGACCAGGATATTGAAGACGTATCATGCGACGGCCCCAAGGTTCCAATCTTCATCTTTCACAGAAATTATGGGTACATTGCATCCAACGTGTTCATAGAAGACGAGAATGAACTGAACACTTATGTTAAGAGGATCGTGCAGGATTCCGGCAAGCATATATCTATATCAATCCCGATCATTGATGCCACCCTCCCGGACGGTTCGAGGCTTCAGGCTTCGCTTGGCAGGTACATTACTAACAACGGCCCCGCATTCACCATCAGGAAGTTCAGGGCGAACCCGCTCAGTCCGGTGAGTCTCATAATGTCCGGATCTGTCTCTGCAAGAATATTTGCGTATCTCTGGGTGCTGACGGAATACGGTGCCAACATGATGGTGGCAGGGGGAACAGGCTCGGGAAAGACCACTCTTCTCAATGCAATACTCCTTTTCATTCCGCCTCAGATGAAGATAGTAAGCATCGAGGATACAAGGGAGATAAATATACCTCATGAGAACTGGATAGCCACGGTGACAAGACCAGGTTTCGGCACACTTGACAGGGAAACTGGAAAGAGGGGAGGAGAGATAGACATGTTCGATCTCCTGGCTGCATCTCTCAGGCAGAGACCTAACTATATTGTCATAGGAGAAGTGAGAGGGAAAGAGGCATTCACGGTTTTCCAGGCAATGTCAGCCGGAAGATACGGTTTCGGGACGTTCCATGCGGAGGATCCGAAAACGTTGATCCACAGACTGGAATCTCCACCAATCAACATTCCAAGAACCCTCATAACCGCGCTCGACGTAATCATTATGCAATCCCAGCTCACATACAATAACAAGATCGTGAGGAGGGCCACCAGCGTTTCGGAAATCACAGGTCTTGACCCGTCAACAAGTGATATCATAGTCAACAACATCTTCAAGTGGAACTCCCAATCGGATACTTTCACATTCTCCGGATTCAGCTATGCCATGAACAGGATCGCCGAGAGGATCGGCAAGACAGAGGCTGACCTTGAGAGGGAAGTGGATTTAAGAGAGCTGATGCTGAACAGGATGATAGAGAAGAAATTCTACACTTACAGGGATGTGACGAGGATGATAAACAGGTTCTACAAGGATCGTGATTCCCTGCTCAAGGAACTCGGCATAAACGAGGACGACATTTTCTGATCATTTCTTCTGGGATTCATCACTGTCCATGACTGGAAGCCCCAGCAGCCTCCTGGAAGCATACGGGACATAAATTGTCTGCATGATGATGGAAAGTATAACCACAAATGCAGTGGCTACGTAAATCATCTCCCCCCATTTTATCAGGACCGGAATGTTTTCCTCTATTCCCAGGGTGTATGGAACCAGTGACATCACAACCGAGACCGATCCTTTTGTACCGGTAAGGCCCATGAACAGGCTCATCCTGTTGTTTATCCTGAATCTTGATCTGGAGAACCTGGAAGCAGCTAGGGATGCAAAAACTGCCAGCGGGCGCGAAAAGAACAGGACAGCCAGGGTCACGAGTATGCCAACAACCCAGTAGGAAGATATGTCTCTGAGTGTGAGAATGCTTCCAAGAAGGATGAATATCAAGGCCCGGGAAAGGAATGACAGACTCTGCTGAAAATTTGCCTCCCTCTCCCAGAACAGGCTCTTGTCTGAGAAATTCCCTATTATGGCACCGGTCGCTATGGCAGCCGGGAATGGGGTGATGTTAACAGCCTCCAGTATGGTGAATTCAAGAAGAACCACACCGATAAGAAATCCCACAAGAAGATTGTCGAAGCTGAAGATCTTGTTAAGATAGATCACGGAGAATCCGGCTATTATGCCTGCAGACGTGGGAACAGCGATCTGGATCAGTATAAATATTGGAACTGCAGCAAACATACCCGAGAAGTTTGAGATTGCAGTGTACATCGGGATATATGTTGAGCTTGGGTCGATGAGAGATATCCCTATGGCAACAAGTATGATACCCAGTGGATCATTGAAAAGGCTCTCTCCCACTATGATGCCCGAAATCTCCTCCTGCACATTCATCCTCTTGAACATGGGGATGAGGCTCGCCGGATCCGTTGGGGATATTATTGCTCCGAAAAGGAAACCTATGACAAGCGGTGCTCCTGTTATAAGTGAAAAAATCAATCCGGAAACTATGGCCGTGATCACCATTCCCAGCGTATCGAGGGAGGCTATCCTCATGAGTTCCCTTCTGATTATCCTGAAGTTTATGCCATGGCTCTCATAATAAAGGATAATGACTATACCAAGCAGTCCAATGCCCACGCCTCCAAATTCGCTCATGAGATAGAGCGAAAAAGAGTGGGAAACAATTCCTGTAACGGGGCCAATCAGAAAACCGAACAGTATAAGGAAGGGAAGATCGATCATTGATGCTTTTCGCGCAATAGGGATCGCAAATGCCGCAATGATCAAAATAATGCCAAGGTCCAGGAAGTCGCCCAGAACAAGCGACAATTCAGCCATCCCTTCTTTCTATGGACGGAGGCAGATTTCTCTTATGGCTGGTGCTCTCATACAGTTCTACAAAACGTCTCTCCAGATCGTTTTCAGGAGGCATTCCCTGATCGAATAATTTTACAAGAATATTATCAAGTTCATCATACGAGATTCCCAGCTCATCCTCATCGGTCTGCCCCTCCCACAGTCCTGCGGAAGGTTTCTTCTTGATAATTTCCTGCGGCACACCAAGATGGGCTGCCAGCTTCCGGATCTCGTTCTTGTAAAGATGGGATATGGGTTCAAGATCGCAGCCTCCATCACCGAATTTCGTAAAGTAACCTGTCAGATACTCAGTCCTGTTGGTTGTACCAATAACCAAGCCATTCCTGCTGTTTGATACGGAATAAAGGATGATCATTCTTGCCCTTGATTTGACATTTCCGAGGACTCTCCTGTCCTTGATTTTTCCAATTTCTGATATTATTCTTACCACAGGATCAATATTTATCGTGGTAACATTAAGGCCGGTTTTGCTGGATAACTCCGCAATATCCCTGTAATCATCAGCCGGCGTGTTGCAATCAGGCATGAACACAGGAATCACCCGATCTTTGTCAAGAAGGCTGCAAAGCATCAGCACAACACTGCTGTCAATTCCGCCGCTTATGCCAACAATCATGTTCTTCCCGGCGGTGCTGGTACGGAGAAATTCAAGGATTTCATTCGTGGAGGAGTCAGGAGAAAAAGGAGGCATGGATTGTATAACGCAATGCGTTAAATAATTCTTTTTATTTGATTGTATTGTTAAACTGCAGGAAATCCTCGTTCATGAACCCAACTGATCTATGCTTTCACTTCATGGGTTTTCTGCAATGACTTCAGGAGGTTCCGGTAAATCAGGACAGGGGTAAGCTGTCCAATTCCTCCTGGAACTGGTGTCACGTATCTCGCAATATCTCTTACATCATCGTAGGCAGTGTCTCCCACCAGCTTTCCGTTCGCGAAATTGATTGCAGCATCGATAACTATGGAATCCTGATTCACAAAATCTGCATTGAGAAAACCGGCCTTTCCGACTGCCGTGACAATCACATTCCCTGATCTGGCTATTCCCCTCAAATTGAGTGTTTTGCTGTTACATATTGTAACGGTGTAATCACGATTTGTCAGCATCATTGCCAGCGGTCTCCCTATTATAGTGGACCTGTTTATCACGACGATATGAGAACCCTTTGGGACGGAAAGCTTCTCGATTGCAACAGTTATGGCGTAAGCTGTCGCCGGAAGCATAAGTTCCCTGTTGACTGCGATAAGACCCTGGCTTCTGGAAGTCACGCCGTCGACATCCTTCTCAGGCGGTATGTGTTCGGCAATTTCCCCGATCTTGAAACCGGAAGGGAGTGGAGATTCTATGATGATCCCGTCAATTCCAGGGTCGTTCGAAAGTTCCATAACTGTATTCTCAAGTTTAGAAGCTTCTTCCTTTGCAAGAACCACTTCCCTGAACTCAACCCCTATATTTCTTGCAATCCGTTTCTTGGATCTCATGTATGTCAGGGTGTCAGCAGGCGGATCAACAGCCACCGCGCACAGTACCGGTGCCCTGTTCAAAAAACGGGAAATATCTGAAA
This sequence comes from Thermoplasmata archaeon, assembly GCA_049965715.1. GTDB lineage: Archaea > Thermoplasmatota > Thermoplasmata > Thermoplasmatales > Thermoplasmataceae > JAKAFX01. Next base: position 90,578 of record JBMFWA010000003.1, on the reverse strand, counting down.
ATCCGGCAGTGAGTTCCGAAGTTATCTCAGCAGAAATTGACTTGAAATCAAGATCCATGCGATCACTGCCATGATATCACGGTCTTGATATTATTAACATCCTTTCGTTCAAATACATCTCCGCTCTCCGGTGTTTTTACACTGGTTATCAGCGATTCGATGCCGTTTCCGTTTGAGTGGTGCCATTTCACTAACTGAGAGATAGCCTGCTCGTAATGCATTTTAGCCCCGTCGACCGAGCCAACTATGGAGATATTCTTCTCCACAACGTGATCTATGAATGAACCACTCATTGGCGCAGACTGCGCTTTTTCGTTGGTGCCGAAAAGTATCAGAACACCGTTATGCCTCAGTCGCGATGCAAATCTCAAAACAGTGGATGGATCGCCGCTTGTATCGACGAGTAAATCTATGCTGTCCACTGATTCCACCGGAGATCTTGAATAATCCATAAAATTCACCCCAAACTTTTCAAGAATTTCCATTCTGTTTTCGTCTATGGAATGCCTGTTGGTGATGTACGTTTCGAATCCCCTCTCCCTGGCCATCATTGAATACAGGAAACCCTCCGAACCGGTTCCTATCACCCATGCATTCTTTCCGTTCATTGAATAATCGTCATTTGGATAATATGACCGCTGGGATATCCTGTCAAAAACCTCGAAAGCCTTCATCACGTTTTTAAGCGGCTCTGTGAGTACTCCGACTTTTTCAAGTCCCGGATCAGGAACTCTGACTACGTATTCAGAGCTTTCGGGGAATAATTCCCTCATGAATCCGTGTTTTCCCGTTACTCCGGCCTCCCGCTTATCCCCGTCAGAGCAGTTGTCCTGCCTTCCCATCCTGCAGTTTATGCATTTCCCCTTTCTTCTGACCATTGGAATGACAAGGTCTCCAACTCTGTATCGACTGTTTTGACTGTCAAAGACTCTGCAGATTGCTTCATGGCCCAGTACGAGATAATCACAGCCGGGGGGATTGAAAGGAAATGAGAGAGAACCTGCTATGATACTTCTGTCCGTTCCACAGATTCCAGTAAATACGGGCTTAAGGATAAGATCTCCAGAATCATCCTCAATCTCCGTTCTGACCTTGTCTACACCGCCTCCGGGAGCATTGGTTACAAATGCAGTGACAGGTTCCATTTTGTATGATTCTTAGACAATATTAAATATTTTTTCGCGAAACTGACTATTAGACCGAAATTTTATCATGCTCAGGGAAAAAAAGTACTCGGTGGCATGAAATATTTATCTCTTAATATGATGTGAAAACGTTCATGAAAAAAAATGGTTTCTTTTTTAAAGAAGGAGTTCTTAAATTCAGGAGCATTTACTGGATAATATTCATTGCAGAGCTTCTTCTTTATATCATAATCTCCTCACTTCCAATCAATGATCCTGTTCTTTACAACTCTTTTAAGAGCGAGCAGAACGGCATAATTTCTCTAAGCTACATACCCATGGTCTTTTCAATATTTCCGCACAATCTCACCATTGCATCAGTGGAGTTTGTTCCAGTTCTCGGTCCTTTTCTTTACATCGACTCCAGTGTTGTCACCTCCCTGATAATCGCCGTGGAAGGAACAGCACTTGGTTATTCCGGGTTCTTCGTCCTTGTGACGCTTATGATATTTCCGCATTTCTGGCTGGAAATTCCATCTTATGCGGTAGCCACTGCGACGAGCATTTACCTCATATACCTGATCTACAAAAGAGGAGAGATTTTACGCAATGGTATCAGAAAGGTGCTTTATCTCTATATTTTCGTGATACTCGAGCTGTTCATAGCGGGATCAGTGGAAGCTGCCGAGATAATCTTTGAAACGACATATCGGTATCCTTATGACCTGTATTATCCACTGATGATGTGGATACCTGGTTCGGTTGCTATTTTTGTCCTTATACTTCTGTTTCGAAGAATCAACAGGGATGAATACGGCAGGTACCGCAAGGTTGACGGTGAGAACGATAACAGGTCCCAAACAATGGAAGAACCTCCGGTATGGAACGGTCCCTAGTAAATCACCGGTTTTTCATTCAGTTTTACCGAGGACGTCATGCCGTGAGGCATCGTAGATAATATTATATTATAATTCATATTTCTAACAGACATGTATGTCCTATTCTCAGAGGAAGCATACAGTCATTTACAGCAACTGACGCAAACTGAAGAGGGGTAGGAAAACAGGGGACACGACTTGATGGAATCACAACGTCCGATTCATTCTGAAAGTTTCACCCTCAGATCATCCATGGGCAGGGGACTTCCAATGCTGCTTATTCCAATTATTCTCCTTATTCTGATCCTTTTCAGCGGTAATTTCTATTTTCTGGAGTATTTCCATGTTGTGGTAGGTTCAGCGTGGACCGGCATGGATCTGGTGATGGGTCTCTTCTTTGCGTTCATTATGAGAGGTCTGTCCAATATTGAAAGAGCAGAGGTCTCAAAGCGTCTTATTCCGATGATGCTGTTCTTCATGCCCTCCATTGCTACCACAACAATCACAGCAGGAATCTATCTTGCTGCGGGACTCGGGATAGATTTTTTTTCAATTTATTTCATAATTACAGCGGTTATTGCACTTGTCCTTACTGTTCAGGGGCTGCTGATATTCCTTCCAAATGAACTCAGGATTTACAGCGAGATACTCAGGGGAAGCAGAAATATTGAGAGGATAGTCAGGCTGACCATGTTCAACCTTAAGCTGTCACTTTCACAGCTCTTACTCCAGATAGTTATCATTGTTTTCATGGCACATTTTGCAACGGGAGGTCTCCTTTGACAAATGATGAAAGTAGCATGAATGCGATTCTGAGGGCTGGTACCCTGTCCTCACTGATTCCCATAGCGGCTTTTACCGGTATATATCTGTACGGGAACTTTCTTCTGCTTGATTATATCCACGTGCTTCTCGGAGCAGTATGGACAGGTGTGGATGTGTTCTATGGCCTGATATTCATTAACGTTCTTTCTACAATTGATTATGAATCAAAAATTCACATAGCAAAAAGAATCCTGCCCATGACGCTCTTCTTCATTCCCACCACGTCAATCCTGACGCCGCTTGCAGGCTACTTTCTTGCAACCCGCGAGGGTATCTTCAACATATATACCCCAATATTCACATGGATAATCATTACAGGAAGCATCCTTGTGATACTGGGTTTTGCTACAATATTCTCAACATCCATAATCATTTACCGTAGCTTTAGAAGTGGAAAGATTGATGGGAAACGAATTTCAAAACTCCTGATCATAGGATCGAGAGGGGCTCTTGGTCAACTCGTGCTGCAGGTTGCCCTAATAAGTCTGATGGCATATCTGGTAGTTTTCTGAGAACCGGGTAACTCAAGTAATGAAAAGTCATTGTCTGTTACTCAATGTCAGAAGAAAGATAGGCATCTTATTATCATTCTATTCAACCGGATAAAATTTTTTCTACCCTTCGCTTGACCGATGGATGAGAACCAACCTGTAGACCGATCGGTACCAAGTTCAGGTCGCTAGCACTGATCAGTGCTATTGCAAGATGATTCGGATCACAGTATTTTAAGGCAAACTTATCGGCCTTGAACTCTCGCTTTCTGCGGGCATTTCCGATGACAACGGGGACGATAAAGAAAATCAAGACAGAAAGGACGATAAGGAGTGGGGGAGAAAACTGGGCGTAGGGTGATTTTAAAAATCCATAACCATTGAGTATTACAACAAGGAACAGAATTTCAACAATTCCGAATGGTACCATGGATAAAAAGAATGAAAGTCGATTATCCTTATGCTTCATATGGCCCATTTCATGGGCAAGGATGCAGGCAGACTGCTCAATGTCTAAATTGTTGTACAGATAATCTGTTATATATATTCTGTTTTTTATAACGCCTGCACAGTAAGCATTTGCAACCTTGGATTCACTGGCAGGAATCAGAAGTGGCACCACACGTGGTATATTTTCCGCTGATGCTATGGAGTCCAATTTTGCAAGAAGATCACCGGAATCCATTGGTTGAGCATACTTTGAAGAATTTCTCAACCACAGATTAGAGAATATGAGATACCATAAGATCACAAGAAATGACTGCAGAAGTATTACTCCTTCATACCAGCTCAAACTAAAATTGGTCAGGATTAAAATTGCAACAAAAACAGCCATGGTGAATATACCAAACTTGAGGTAGGTGTATGATACCGGCAACTTCCCAATTGATTTTAGATAACCCACATTTAATTTCCTCCAGTCCCTTTCAATAATAAATCTTCTATGATAAAGGAGCAAAAGGATTAACCAGTAAATTGCGGCAGATGTAAAAGCGAAGGTGAAATTGCCTGCAAGTGCCGTCAGTGAGAAAAGGAAGTATAAAGGAGACAGAAACAGGAATAATGAATTCAATGCCGAATAGCGTTTCACCGTCCTGAAATAAAGTAAGGAATTGGTCTCCTTATCTCTTCTGCTCCTGATATATTCATTTGCGGAAGTAGCATCCATCGTTTCTTAATTAGTAAGGAAGTATAATCATTTCTGCTTCTGGTGATAACAGGAACCGTGATGGTTTGCCTCTCACCATCACTATTTATCAACTGGAATGTGACAGTGTCCAAGATAATCAAAACTTATATTCAAGGGTAATATCTGGTAAAGTTTAAGAAATACCTGCTATACAGTTTTGCGAACTGCATATGAAGAATGGTGATAAATCATTCAGGCAGGATGAATGAAGGGTGATATGAATTGAAGCTTCCGAAAACAGTTAAGATGTACTGTCCCAAATGCAAGAAACATACAGATCATGAAGTTGAGCGAGTGAGAAAGAGGAAAGCCAGTGAATTCAGGGCAGGCCAGAGAAGATTCAGGCGGGTCACGTCGGGATTTGGAGGATTTCCCAGACCTCGGTATGAAGGCAGAGAAAAACCGACAAAGAGGGTTTCCATCCGTTTCAGGTGTCTGACCTGCAAGACAGCGGTAACTCCCCCAACACAGAGGGCAAAGAAGTTTGAAATAGTGGAGGCGCAGTAAGTTGGTGGAAGGCAAGTTTGTCAAGCCCAAATTCAAGAAGCGCGGTTTCGTAAAGATCAAATGTAAGGATTGCAGCAACGAACAGTACGTATTTTATAGAGTCTCCAGCAACGTGACCTGCAATGTTTGCGGATCTACCCTGGCCAAACCAACCGGTGGATCGCTTGAGACCAACGGTGAAATTATTGAGGAGTGATAATGAACAGAGATATCCCTGAGCCAGGGGAACTTGTTGTTGTTACCATTACCGAGGTCAAGAACTTCGGGGCGAAGGTGAAACTGGAGGAATATCCTGGCGTTGAGGGGTATGTTCATGTTGCGGAAGTTGCAACCGGCTGGGTCAAGCACATAAGGGACTATCTCAGGGAAGGACAGAGAACAGTTTGCAAGGTAATCAATGTAAACGAATCGCGCAGAAACGTGGAACTTTCGCTGAAGAGAGTGAACGAACACCAGAAAAGGGATAAAATCTCAGAATGGAAAAATTCACAGAAGGCTGAAAAACTTCTTGAAATAGTAAGCAGTGCTCTCAAAATTTCGGTAGACCAGGCATGGAAGGATTTTGCGGACGATCTGCAGGTTAAGTACGGTTCACTGTATGCGGCGTTCGAAGATGCAGCTGCCACTCCTGATGAATGGCTACCGGAACTCAAGGGAAAATGGAAAGCTGCATTCCAGAAGGTTGCAAAGGAGAACGTGACAATTCCATACGTGAAGGTTGGAGGATATATGGAGATGTACAGTCTCGAACCTGACGGAATTGATAGAATCAAAAAGACACTGACGGGACTTGAAATGGAGAATGTCAGCATTCATTATATCGGTTCTCCGAGATACAGAATATCCGTAACAGAAACCGACTATAAATCAGCAGAGGATCACCTTAAGAAAGTTATTCAGGCAATATCGGAAAATGCGAAAAAGAATTCTGTCAACATGGAATTCGCAAGGGAATGACAGATGAGATCACTCATTAGGTACTGTGGTGTATGTCATATATACACTCTCGAGGAAACATGTCCTCGCTGCGGTGGACAGACTGCAATGGCAATACCTCCCAAGTTCACTCCCAACGACAGATTTCAGAAATACAGAATTAAGATGAGGAATGAAACAGATGGAAAAAATAGTAATTAAGCAGTATAAGAAACCAAAACTCAACTCACCCATACTGGTTGGAGGACTTCCAGGTATCGGAAATATCGGAAAGATTGCAGCGGAGTATCTAGTGGAGAAACTGAAGATGGTTAAGCTTGCAGAGATATTTTCACAGTATCTTCCGCCACAGGTTTTTGTTACAGAGGACAGTCTCACTTACCTTGTGAGAAACAGTCTTTACTACAAGAGAATCCCGGGTAAATCCGATATGGTTGCCCTGGTTGGGGATTTTCAGGGAAGCACGCAGGAAGGACAATATGAAATGTCTTACAACATACTGGAACTTCTCTCAAAGTTCAAACTGTCCAGGGTTTATACTCTGGGAGGCTACAGCACGGGAAAAATAGTCGAACATCCCAGAGTGCTGGGGGCCATCACAGACAAATCAATGATGGAATCCCTTAAAAATGCCGGCGTCCAGTTTCCGAAGGGAGAGCCTGGAGGCGGGATTGTTGGATCTGCAGGAATAATGCTTGGTCTGGCCAAGGAGCTTTTCAACGTTGAGGGTGCCTGCCTGATGGGCGAAACTTCTGGGTACTTTGCCGATCCCAGGGGAGCCATGGAGGTTCTTAAGGTACTCACAAACCTGCTGGGTATCGAGGTCGATCTCACAGATATAGAGGAGAGAAGTAAACAGATCGAACAGATCACGGGTAAAATGCAGGAAGACATTCAGAACAAGATGACTGGTGGCAAGGAAGATCTCGGCTACTTTGGATGAGACATCTTTCCTGCGATTACCATTATATTTTAAAACCGTCACGCGGTAATGTGTATCGTTCAGTTTCGATTTCCCGCCACTATTGGAGATTCGGAAAAAACACAGAAATCATTTTAAATTTTCAGTGCCTATGGCTTCAATGCCAAAAAAAACTCAGGAATTCTCAGTAAATAGGGAAATATCCATATCTGAATTTTTCGAGAAAAACAGACACATACTTGGCTTTGACTCACCTATAAAATCACTTTTCATGATCGTGAAGGAAGCCCTGGACAACTCTCTCGATGCCTGCGAGGAATATGGAATAATCCCAGAAATTTCAGTCACAATCGAAAGACTTGAAAAGGATGAATACAGAATAACAATCGACGACAACGGACCTGGAATAGACAGACGCGATGTCCCAAGTGTCTTTGGAAAGCTTCTCTACGGATCCAGATTCCATGGAATGAGACAGAGCAGGGGACAGCAGGGGATAGGCATAACCGCTTCTGTGATGTACGGTCAGATCACGACGGGGAAACCAACAGTTGTTATCACAAAGAGGGAAGGAGAGGATGTGGGATATTATTTTGAGCTCGGGATAAACATCAAGGAAAATTCCGGAAGAATATTTGTGGAGAAACCAGTTATCATAGAGAAGGGTCATGGGACCTCCGTATCAATCACTGCAAAGGGGAAATATCAGATCGGAAAGCAGTCTGTCATAGAGTATCTCAGGGAAACGGCAGCAGTCAACCCAAACATGGAACTGCACTTCACGGATCCGGACAATAGAACCGTCACATTCAAAAGAGTGGTGGAGTACCCTTCAAGGAGATCAATACCGGTCAAACCATTCCCTCCAGGTCTTGAGCTCGGGGAAATCCAGCAGATGGGACTGGAGACGAAGTACGACAATATGGTTGATTTTCTCTCTCAGGAGTTTTCCAGAGTCAGCAAGAAAACAGCCATGGAACTGCTTCAGATATCCAACATTCCGCAGGATATGAATCCGTCGGAACTAGACAGCTCAAAGGGAAAGTCTCTCATGAATGCATTCACACAGGTCAAACTGATGAATCCACCTGTGGATTCGCTTTCACCTCTCGGTTCAGATTTTATAAGAAAGGGCTTGAGAAATGTCTATGGGGATGTCAACCCCTCCTTTTATTCAAAACCTGTGATGAGGCCTCCTGCAATTTATAACGGCAATCCATTCTCTGTGGAGGTTGGAATAGTCTATGGCGGCGATCTGCCGGCGGACCAGCAGGTGAATATTATCAGGTATGCAAACAAGGTACCCCTTCTGTTTCAACCCGGTGCCTGTGCCATAACCAGGGCAGTGGCGGAAACTGACTGGAGATCTTACGGGCTGGATCAGAGGTCCGGCACCGGAATCCCATTTGGACCCATGATGATACTGGTGCACGTACTCGGTACAAGACTTCCATTCACATCTGAATCAAAAGAGGCCATTGCGGGCGTTCCTGAGATCATAGAGGAGATAAAGAATGCGCTGCGAATATCAGGCAGAAGCCTTAAAACATACATGAACAAAAAGGACCGAAGGCTGAAAGTGATGGAAAAGTACAGGATTGTGAGCGAAATCATACCGGAGATAGCCCGGAAAGCAGCAGCTGTCACCGGAAACGATGTTCCGTCAATAGATGACGTGATCTCAAAGATTGCAAACGTGATCCTTGTGACAGAAGATTTCTCCTCCACTCCAGAGGGTGTATCAGTACAGTGCAGGGTTTTCAACTACACGACGATGCCAAGATCCATCAAGATATACCCGGATCCGCCTGCGGGGGAACTTTCCGGTGAGCAGAAAGCATGGGACCTCATTGATATCCCGGCGTCCGGAAGCTCTGCATTTTCATTTATAGTATCAAACGTGCAGGGCAGGTATGACGGTACAGTCTATTATTTTGAAGGACAGGACGTCACAAAGGTGCAGGGGGCAGACCCATTGCCGGGTGACTGGAACATTCAGGAGGTGGACATAATTCAGGAGGGTGCAGCAGATGACAGTAAGTGAGGCAAAACTTATCGAAATAGCTAACAGAATCTACGACGCAATGAAATCTGGCAATATACCTGAGATTTCAGTCTCTTCAAGAAACAGGGATAACATAGTGCTCGATCCAAGGTATCTCGTGTGGAGATACGGGGAAAATTTTGTCACAAGGACAGCTAAGACCCTGGATGGTGCAGAATATATACTGAAAGCAATAGATGTGATAGAATTTGTGATGGAGATGAAGAGAACCTCCAAGACGTCTACACTGAGGGAGATGTATTACATATCGGAAGGGTGGGGGCTGGGCAAATTTCACACTCAGGATGAATCAAACCTGCTTTCTGAAGATCTTGAGGTGATAAGTTCCCTGATGAGAGAGGATTTCAACCTGAGACCGGAGGAAAATGGGGCAAGCGTCATTGGAAACATTACGATCGAGGAGAAAAACAGAAGGGGAGAATTCAAGACAATAAACTGCAGGGACGACGTGGGGGACGGCGGATACGGCATCCCGTATAACGTTGAGGCAGAGAAACTGAAGTTCAAATCCGTTGACGCTGATTTTGTGTTAGCCATTGAAACCGGCGGTATGTTTGACAGACTTGTGGAGAATGGATTTGACGAGAAGATGAGGTCCATACTCATACACCTGAAGGGTCAGCCCGCGAGAAGCACCCGGAGGCTCCTGAAAAGGATCAATGATGAACTGCACCTCCCCATATATGTATTCACGGACGGAGATCCATGGTCGTTCAGGATATTTGCCTCAGTTGCCTATGGTGCAATAAAGACCGCGCACATATCTCATTATCTTGCGGTTCCGACAGCAGAATTCATCGGTGTTACCGCAACTGATATTCTCACATATAAACTCCCAACAGACAAACTTACCGATAAGGATATCCAGGCGCTCAATGCTGAGCTGAAGGACCCAAGGTTTCAGACGGAGTTCTGGAAAAGAGAAATAGAGACAATGCTGCAGACTGGAAAGAAGGCGGAACAGCAGGCACTGGCCAAGTACGGGCTTGATTATGTTACAGACACCTATTTGCCCGAGAAACTCGCCTCGCCGGGAATGGAGTGAGAACATGACGAAAATTACAGTGGCTTGCGTGCAGATGGAGTCAACCTCATCCGTGGATACGAATATTCAGAAGAGCAAGAAACTTATGGAAACTGCTCTCCGGAATAAGCCTGAGATCATAGTGTTTCCAGAATACCAGATGCTTGTTCCGGACTACTTTGAGGGTAACTGGGATCAGGTACGGAAAGAATCGGAATCATTCCTCGCTGCTATGAAGGAAGCATCCAGCAGCATATCATCGGGACTTCTTATCAACTACTGGGAATTCTCAGGAAAGAGACCATATAACACTTCACTTCTGATCAGATCTGGAGATGTAAAATTCAGATACAGAAAAATCCATCTCTATGATGCACTGAAACGAAAAGAGAGCGACATTTACATTCATGGCGATCCTGAAATAGCAAAATTCACCATTGATGGCTTCACAGCTGGGACAGAGATATGCTATGACATAAGATTTCCAGAGCTCTCCTATCTGATGAAGAATGATGGAATCAACCTGATATTTGTCCAGGCTGGATGGTACAGTGGAGAAGGCAAGCAGGAATCCTGGAGATCAATTTTACGTGCACGGGCAATAGAGAATGGGGCCTATGTGGTTGCAGCAGCGCAGTGTGGCACTATGTTCTCCGGCAATTCACTCATCATGGACCCGTATGGAAAAGTTATTTCCATTCTGGAGGAGGGAGAGGGAGTGGTTGCCGGAAAAATTGATACGGAAATAATCAGGCAGTACAATACGGATTACCCGCTGCAGGATCAGAAGAGATTCCGCCTCAGGTTATAACCGTATACCGCAGGAATTCACGCATCTCCTGAACACTGTCCAGTCGTATTTTTGCACTGGTTTTTCCAGTGCCGACTTTGATGGTTATGCAGTCCTCATTTTTGGAGAAGGAATCCTCGTCGGTGTTGTCATCGCCTGTAACGACACACGGTGAACCATTCCGCATCTTTCTAACCGCATTTCCTTTCCCTGTGCCGGGTGGAATCAGCTCTATGATCTTTTTTCCTGTTATCACGGACAGACCTCTTTCATGGGCGATTCCTCTGAGCTCAGTTTCAAGATCCGCGATCTGCTTTTCACTGTTGTTCCACAGGAGAAAAAGCACTCCCGGATTCTTGTCCATCATTCTGAGCCCGGGATACTTCTTCACAAAATAATCCTGCATATCCATAAGACTGTCTATCGCTTCCAGATAATAATCTGCATTTTCCATAAGGTATATCAGCTTGCCGTCTACCCTGGCCATGGCGCCGTGCCAGCCTATTGAATTCAGTTTCATTCCAAGGAGCGCATCCATTTCGCTCAGCGATCTTCCGGTCACTATGAAGGTTCTGTATCTGGAGTAAAGCTTTCGAAGGAGATCCTTGAGATCCTCGTCCGCAAATGCTTTTTCAGGTTCTGTGATAAGCGGTACAAGGGTGCCGTCGTAATCAAGAAAGAAGAACGGGTTCAATTCTTTAATGCTGTCAAAACTATTCCTGGCTAAAATCAGAGATTGTTGGCTCATAATTAGATCGCTCCACTGCCTGCCTTATACGGGCAAGCCACCAGCTTATATTTCTTTTTTTGATCTCGGCCTTCAGGAGCGACAGTCTCCTTTCAATCTCAGGCTTCTCCATGTTTATAGCATTGAAGAGTGCATCAGACATTTCTGAGAGGGAGTTTGGATTGACAATTAGTGACTCCTTGAGTTCTGTTGCGGCACCTGCAAACTTGGAAAGAATAAGGACACCATGGTCGGTGGCAGCAATGAATTCTTTGCAGACAAGGTTCAAGCCGTCAATGAGCGGGGTGATTAAAGCAACATCAGCATATCGATAATAAGCTAGAAGTGTGGCATCGTTCACTTTCTTATATATGTAAATGATCGGAACCCACTTCACGCTTGCATATTCTCCGTTTATCCTTCCTATATTCATTTCAAGCTCTCTTTTGAAATTGATATATTCCTTCACGGAAGTCCTGCTGGGATTGACAATCATGACGTACACAAATTTCCCTGCAAGTTCTGGATGTCTCTCCAGAAGTGTCCTGATCGAAAGGACCCTGTTGGTCAGTCCCTTAGTGTAATCAAGCCTGTCAATGGAAAAAATAACCTTCAGGGCAGGGTCAAAGGGGTTTTTTGCCTGGGCTGCATTAACCGAATAGTATGAATAATCTATTCCCAGCGGTATAGAGAAGGATTTTTTAGCATAATCGGATGATTTACCAAGCAGAAAATCCGCTGAATGAATAAAATTTGTTCTGTACTGATCGGTGTGAAACGTTATCACATCGCTGGAAACAATGGATGAAACTATTTTTCTGGATTCAGGCAGCGTTGCAAAGAACTCTGCCGAAACCCAGGGGATATGCCATGTAAATACAATGGTGTTCCTGATGCTCTTCTGTCTTACCATTCCAGGAAGCAGGGAAAGCTGGTAGTCATGTATCCATATGACCATATCGTTGGATACGTTTTTCAGCACGGCTTCAAGAAATATACGGTTGGCATATTCATAGGAGTCAAAGGCACCGCCATAGTATTTTATTCTCTCTCTGAAGTAATGGAAGAGCGGCCACAGGATACCATTGGAATAGTCATCGTAGAAGCCTTTTTTCTCTCTCTGCGGAATAAGGACCCTGACTATCTTATATCCATTGTAATTCTCCTCAAGATGGTCGGAATCCGCGCTGCCATCTCCCCAGCAGATCCAGACACCACCCTCCTTTGACATAAGCTTGTTCAGTGAAACAGCCACTCCGCCTATATTTTCCCTTCTTAGAATCTTACCCGCAACCCTTTCGTAAGAAATAGGGCACCTTGTTGTGACGACCAGGTAGCTCAATACTTTGACATCAGGCCATAATATATAACATGTACCGATTTTCAGATACCAGTCAGCTAAAAATACTATAATGTGTGAGATTTGGATTACATAACGAGAAAGGAATTCACCGAATTATATGGAAGATTCTGTACTGGTGCAGCTGTCATCATGTTCCAGGTAAAGTTTATATTGCTAGATATTATCACGCACGGTGAACATCAAAAGAAGTGGTTTATTTTATAGGTGAAGGAAGCAGGACAGGCAATCTTGAGTCACTGAGGGCAGACCTCCTTTTGAACACACTGGATTTTATATCCATGTTCAGGGAAAGAATGAGGTTGGCTGAACTGATTTCCAGGGAGAAGCTATCGAGAGGGCTTCCGGTAAGAGACAGGGTACGTGAATTGGAGGTTCTTAACGAGATAGGGGAATTGTCCGGTGATGAATCTGCCTTTGTCAATCTGCTTTTTGAGCTTACTGTCAAAGCGCAGAATGCGATGGATGAAAAGGATTCGTTCACTTCAAATGTGGATGAAAATATCGAATATGCCTGTGGTCAGGCAATATGTTCCCCTGGTGATGAACTGTATCATACATGCAAGGAAAATCATCCATTTGTGAGGGCTGCGATTTCAAGGGGATCACACATAATAAATGGCAGCACCGATTGCTTCGATCTGAAGGTAAAGGTCAGGCGCGGTGAACGTAGCTTCAGTCTGGAGGTTACCAGCAGAGAAGGAAAAAAATTGCGCCTGGATGAAATAGCAGGAGCAGGTTCATTCAAAAAAATTCATATGGAGTGTGTTTGAATGAAGATCGTGGTGGTTGGTTCTTCAGGCAGGCTCGGCGGAACTCTCTTCAGACATTTCAAGAATCTTGACTTCAGAGTCACGGGGGTGGATCTGCACAATGCGGGCACCTTAAGGATGAGAATGGAGGAATCAGATCTTGCTTTTCTTGCTGTTCCTGCAGGTGAAGCCATGGAGATGATAGAAGATTACTCCTCGTCACAAAAAATAGTGGAACTGTCGTCCACCAAAGCTCCCTTTAAAAAATACGCAGGAAGCATAATAAGCATACATCCCCTTTTCGGTCCTCTTTCCATAGGAGAAGAGAGACTGAGAAATATCCTGTTCATTACTGATATATCTTTTCCAGGGTCCATTGAGATGATATCCGGTTTGTTTCCAGGTTTCAATGTAATTCCGGTAGGGTCAGAGGATCATGACAGATTGATGGTGGAACTTCAGGTAATTCCTTATCTAATTTCAATGCTGTCTTCAAGGATTACCACTGAAACCAGGTTGAAAACCAGATCCAGGATCAAACTGGAAGAAGTTTCCGGTATCTCCACATCACAGAGTGTCACAACTCTTCTCGATACAATAAAGCTGAATCCATTCTCTGTCAAGGCATTTGAAACAATGAGGCAGGCGATTGAGGAACTGCGGGGTGAGATCTTTGATAGTGCTCCCAAATAGTGCATCAAATGAAGCTTCCATAAAGGATACCCTTATGGATTCGTCAATGACTTTCAGGGAGGTGACACTATATGGAAAGAAAATTTTCATAACTGAATCGTCTGTGGAGAACGAAGAATCTGGATCAATCAAAGATGCACTGATCATAAACAGTGGTTTACATTCCAGAAAAGTGAAACAGGAACCAACCTATGTGCAGGCCGGGAATGTCAGGATAGGAAAGGGGAGACTGATAATCGCGGCAGGCCCATGTGCGGTGGAATCTGAAGACCAGCTTATGGAAATTGGTGAAAATGTTAAAAAGCTGGGAGCCGACATGCTGAGGGGCGGGGCATTCAAACCGAGAACGACTCCGTATACATTCCAGGGGCTTGGGAAGGAGGGAATAAGAATAATGAGGAAGGTCAGTGAAGCAACAGGGCTTCCCACAGTCTCAGAAATTATGGATATATCAGATTATATCCACTTTGACGGCAACATCGACATGCTTCAAGTCGGTTCAAGAAATTCACAGAATTTTTCACTTCTCAGATTCCTCGGTCAGAGAGAGGTCCCAGTACTGCTCAAGAACGGTATGGGAAACACAATATCCGAATGGCTGAATTCTGCAGAGTATATCCTCTCGGGCGGAAATGGAAACGTTGTCATGTGCTACCGTGGTGTGAGAGGATTCGAGGATGGTACCAGATTTACCATGGACAGCGGTGCGATACCGGTTCTAAGGGAAAGATCGCACCTCCCCATATGCGCTGATCCCAGCCATCCGGCAGGAAAAAGGGAATACGTTGAATCGCTGGCAATGGCCGCTGTCGCAGCAGGTGCAGATATGCTTGAAATAGAGGTTCACAACAACCCGGAAAAGGCTCTATCAGATGCCAGGCAACAGCTTGACTTTGAAAGATTCTCCCGTCTGATCAAAAACGTCAGAAAGCTACGGGAAATTATATCGTAAATAGCTCCAATCCACTCCGGATATAATGAAGTAAGAAAAAATTGAACACTTTCTGTCAATAGCACAACGTTTATCTAAACCCCATGACTACTGGATTCACACGTGGCGAACATATGTTCGGTAACTTTGCTGAAAAACACATGGAAAGGCATGAGGTAGAGAAGATACCCGAGGAAGAGAGAAGGGGGAAGGAATCCAGCCTTTTCTTCCTGTGGTTTGCATCTAATCTCACTATTGGCGATCTGGCCCTTGGTTTTCTATTTGCAAGTTTCGGAATTCCTCTCTATGAGTATATTGTTTCAGCGCTGATAGGAAACATCCTTGGCGGGATGATGCTGTCGCTGATGAGCATCACCGGGAAAGTCACTGCACAGCCCCAGATGATCACCGGAACAAGAGCTTTTGGAAAAAATGGAATGAAGGTAATGTCCGGTCTTCAGTGGGGAAATACAATTGGCTGGCTTACATTCAACACAATAATTGCCTCATATGCACTGACAGCCATACTGACGACTGGGAATTATTACTATGTGTCTATTCTCATGGTGTCGGCAGTGGTCTTCATTCTGGCGCTGCTGGGGCACAACATAGTCCAGAGGTTCGAGAGATACATGTCCATAGTACTTGGTCTTCTGTTTGTATATATGTCATTTGAGGTCTTGCGGAATGGTGGATTGATTTCCTCAGGTTTTTCCACCGCCTCATATTCTGTACTGGACTCCGCAGTTGTTGTTGCGCTGTCTTTCTCATACATCATGAGCTGGGGACCTTATGCAGCGGACTATTCAAGATATATACCTTCCTCCGGCAGCAGTTCCAGGGTCTTCGCCTACTCTTTTGCGGGCTCGGTAGCCGCTTCATTCTGGGTAGAAACTGTGGGATTCCTCGTGGCAGTTGTCACCGGCATAACCTCCGCTACGATACCTTCTGATCCAATAGAAAAACTCCTTGGGAGCTATGCAGTTATTGGTTTGCTAGCAATCGTTATGGGAGGTCTTTCTGCCAATGCCCTGAACCTGTACTCAAATTCCCTCTCAATGAGGACAGTGGGAATAAGGCTGAAAAGGATCTGGGCACTGATTATTGTTCTGGGCATTTCTATCACACTTTCAATAATCGGTTACAGTTCTTTCTATCTTTTATACGAGGATTTCCTTTACCTTCTTGATTACTGGATAACTCCATGGCTTGGAGTGATGATAGCTGACTTCTTCATTGTTCGACTTGCATATGGCAAGGAGACAACCCTCCATGGATTCAATATACGGGGGATAGCTTCATACGTCATCGGCATCGCCGTATCGGTGCCATTCATGAATCCAGGTTCAATAATCGGCGAAATGCCATTATCTTACATTCTTGGAGGAGTCGATATCAGCTATTTCGTATCATTTCTGGTCTCGCTGTTTCTTTACTGGCTCTTTTCAGCATTTCCAGCAAGGATTAAATCTCACGGTGCATCACTGAGCAATGGCAGTGATCAATGACTCAGAGATAGAACAGCTATGTTCCAGGGGGATCCTGATTTCTTCGGGATTCAATCCGAAGAACGTAACACCCAACGGGTATGATCTTACAGTGGATGTGATCAGGATAGGCTCCACCGATTACTCTGATGAGACTGAAGTGCCGCCACTGACACATTTCCTTGTGAGCACCAGGGAGTTCATGTCAATACCTCCCGACATCTGCGCCCAGATGTGGATAAGGTCATCGATGGCCAGGAAGGGGATAATTGGTTCATTCGGGTTTATAGATGCCGGGTTTCAGGGAAACCTAACACTGTCATTCTATAATTCTTCCAGTGAGAAATTTTCGATCTCCCCGGGGTCAAGAATTGCGCAGATTGTTTTCCTGAGGATGGAATCACCCTCTGACAGGGACTATGGAAACAGATCGGGCAACTACCAGGGTAGCAGGGGTATTCAGGTGAATGGCAAGAACTCTGGACAAAGTTAATTTTCCCGTTTCAAATAAGGTAAAGGTTGAGAAACAAAGAAGATTACCTGCTGGTCACATGGGAGTTTCTGGAGTCGTTTGAGAGTGCATCAGAGAAAGATATAGCTTCACGACTTGGAATAACTGCAGCCACGGCTTCCCAGTACATATCCGCACTTGTGGATGAAGGTCTGTTGAACAGGGAGGGGAGATCCATCTTATTTACACCGGCCGGCAGAAGGATCACAGTGCCCCTGGTCCGGATGCACAGAATTTCAGAGGTATTTGCATATCGCTTCCTCGAGGTCCCGTGGGAGGATTCACATGCGTCAGTGATGGAACTTGAGCATCTCTTCTACGGGGAAAAGGGTGAAACACTTTTCAAGAATCTCGGGCGCCCCTCCACATGCCCGCATGGAAATCCCACAAATCCTGTGGAAAGGATTCCAGGAATAAGCGCATCTCTTTTGCAGTCAGGCAATTATAAAGTTTCCCGTGTGGTCTTTGAAGAGAGAGATCTCCTTAAAAAGCTAGCATCCGTAGAGGCGTATCCAGAAAGGGAGGTAATTCTTGACACCACTGATGGGGCAACTCTGCAGACCCCGATAGGCGAGATTAAGCTATCCCCTACGGAGACACAGGCGCTTATTCTTGTGAAGTAGCACTTTCCAGCGGAATCAGGTCAGTTCTTTTAGGGACATCATATTCAAGGAACTCTCTGCTGAGGTAGGAATCTTTAAAGATTCCCCTTGCTTCGGCCAGAAGATCCTTTGGGTCCGGGATCCTCGGGCTGTAATGGAAGAGATAAAACCTTCTAACTTTTGCCTCGGAAGCGATAAGCGCAGCCTGTCTGGAGGACGTGTGCCCAAATTCGTTCACCTTGGGCTCGTACTGTGAATCTGTGGTGGTTTCGTGGATCAGGACGTCAGCTCCGTATGCAAAATCTTTCATGGACTCCATGGGTCTGGTATCGCCAGAGTAGACAACTTTTCTCCCCTTCTTGAGTCCTGCTGCAATCATCTCCAGCGTTATGACCTTACCGTCTATCTCTGCAAAACCCTTATCCCTTATCTCCTCAATTCTCCTGTCGGGTACGTTCAGTGAATCAACCTTCTTTCTGTCAATCTTTACCAGATCGTTCTCCTCGAAAGAATAGGAAAGGGCAGGCACAGGATGATCATTCTTCAGGGTTCTGACCTTGAAGTCATCGAACTGGACAACCTGATCCGGTAGCAGTTCATGGACGAATATGTCGAACGAAAGGGTATAATAACCGACACTCAGTGCATTTTGCAATATGTTTCTTGCCATTACTGGCCCATAAATGTGAAGCGGTTTTTCCCGACCATTAAAGGACATGCTCTGGATCAGCCCCATGATTCCCAGAAAGTGATCCCCATGAAAGTGAGTCAGGAATATGTTATCTATCTGCATAAACGAAATCTTGCTCTCCATAATCCTTTTCTGTGATCCCTCACCGCAGTCCAGAAGATTGGTTACGTCATCTGACTGGAGTACTATACAGGGCATTGCCCTGCCGGGTACAGGCCATGATCCACCTGTCCCAATGAACGTGATCTTGAAGCTGGAAACCATGGCATGTGATGATAGCCATGTAAATTATTCTTTTCCAAAAAAGCTGTCCCGGCAAGGATATGGAAAAATTATGATTCTAAGACATTCCCTGCAGGTATCAGTCTTCTGCTAACATGCTGATTCATTCAGCCCGGCCCTAGCTATAATACAGTACACACGAAATATAGCCTCCTGATGCGAGGCAACACTTTCTCAAGAGGTGGCAGAAATAATCTTCCTTACTGCAGCAGGTATCTCCTCAACAGTCCTGATTTGCAGATTTCTCCTTATGTACTTACTGAATTCAGAGTCGACCTTTGTCCCATGCCCATTGAGGATTGTGACAAGCCTGGAGGAAAGTTCCACCCCCTTTCTGTCAAAATCAGTTAAAATGATCACTTCTCTGTATCTCGACGAAATTTCTTCTGCCACAGCGACCAGGGTCTTCCCCTGGTTGATCTGAATAATTGTGCCCTTAAAGTCCATTGATCGAAGACTCATGATATCATTTCTGCCCTCAACAACTATGGGCACCGTGAGGTTTTTCATAATATACCTGCTGAAAAATTCCATAATCTTTTGCTGTCTTGGAGGCATTCTGGCATACATGGAAACACTTGTAGATAAAAATAGTATATGCGGAGCAACCACTGATTTATGTGATATTTCCTTAAACTCAGATAATCCACCAAAGTCCATACCTGAATTTTTCCAGAATATGTTCGTTTATATTAGAAATATTCATAGAATAAAGTAATTATAAATAACTTTGTGGAATAACCACTGGTTGATGTTAACATGACTCTGGAAGCAGGTTCAGATGCCCCTGATTTTGAAGGCAAGACCGACAAGGGAACAAATGTAAGACTTTATGATCTGCTCCAATCTTCAGAGGTTGTGCTGTACTTTTATCCGAAAGACTCCACCCCAGGTTGCACTGCCGAGGCATGCAGCTTCAGGGACAACTGGGAGGATATCCAGAAGGCTGGTGCAGTTGTAATCGGGGTAAGCACGGATTCTCTGGATTCTCACAGGAAATTCAGGGAACATTATTCTCTGCCGTTCGATCTGGTTAGCGATCCGGAGTATAAAATAGGGAAGCTGTACGGTCTTCACGGTCTCATTATAAAACCCAGGGTTACCTTTGTCATAGACAGAAAAGGTAAGATCAGGCACGTGTATGAATCGCAGTTGAACGCGAAGAATCACGTCAGAGAAGCACTGTCTGCACTCAAATCGATTCGTGCAGGTGAGAGTGGCAGTTAGTCCCAGAACCTCTTGTTCTTGGCATATTCCATCTCCGCGTTAAGTATGGCCCTGATAAAGTCGTCCTCATTCTGGTAGGAAACCTCCAGCAGTCTGGTTGCTGTCTCTGGGCCTATTCCATGTGCAGCAAGCGCCATAACAGCAAGTATGCCTCTCTCTCTTACGAGATGGGCATTTTTGTAAAGACGTCTGCTCACAAGCCGGTCTTCCTTACTTCCAGGCTTCCTTAAAACATCTCTCTCGAAGTCCGATAAGGCGGCAACAAGGCTGCTTCCACAGACTGGACACTTGATGCTTCCGATCTCCCTAACTTTCATGGTGCGGACATTGCCGCATCTGGTGCAAACGAGTGTGGTTTCCTCGTTCATTATCCTTCTTCTGATGGAATCGAGGATTGTCTTGGTTGGTTTCAACGGCAGAACCCTTTCAGAGTAGTGGGTGAGAAAAGCCCTTGAGGTTTCCGTGATGTTGTCGTTAAGGATGAATTCCATCTGATCTGATCTCAGTTTAATAAGAAAAGAAGAAACTGCTTCAAGGTCCATATAATCCCATATCAGCTTGCTGACAGAATCTCTGAAAACAGGGGTCCCAAAATAGGAATCCACGATCTTCTCAAATCTGATCCTGCCTATCTCTGCGTCATTGGATATGATTCCGAATTTTCTTGCCTCGTAAAGAAATACCGACGAGAAAAATCTGGAACGTCTGCACAGGCCTTCAACATAAGATACAAGCCTTTCCGGATCAATGCTTTTCACCACGTTGAGTATCTCCTTTGCGCTCATGTTCCTGGTAGTTCTGAAGTAGATGCTGTATGGGGAATAATCCATTTCAATGCTTTCGCCCGTTATCATTGACAGCATTCCTGACATTATCTCTGCTAGCGCAAAATTTCCCTTTGTGCCGAGAAGGATCTGCATTATTATTTCTCCATTTCTTGCTTCGATCATTGGTCTGGTTGATCTGCCGAGAATCCCTGAATGCCATTCCATCAGCGCATTTCTACCAAAGTCATCAACGTTCACATGGAATTCTTTTCCGTTCCTCAGGGATGAAACCATCTCCGCAACCACCTGAGGAACAGGTATGTCTTCCCCTGTCCATTTTGGTGCAATCGCAGCCGTTGCATAGGGTTCCACAAGAATCCTTTCCTTTTCGATCATCCTGGTTCTCCAGGTGGCCCCTTTCATTACAAAATAGCTTCCAGGTTCAATTTCGTTGACAACGTATCTTTCATCAAGCGTACCAATGAACTTCCTGTTCGTCACGTCTATTACCTTATAGGTTTTTTCACTGGGTATCATTGAGATATTTTCAATGAAATACGTCAGAGAGGACCCCTTTCTTCCCATCTCATCCCCCTCCACCCATATTTTCCTGATGTTGTGAAGGAAATCAATGAGAGAATTGAATTCATCCTCGCTCATATCCTGATAAGGATAGGTTCTCTTCACCAGATCATAAAATTCTCTGATCTTCATTTTCCCAACACAGTTAAGTTCAGAAATAATCTGGTTGGCAAGCGTGGCCAGAGATCCTTTTCTGACCCGCACATCTTCTATGTATCCCGATAGTGCCAGTTCAGATATTGCAAGCGCTTCTTCCAGCTCGATGACATCATTGCAGACGATAAATCCCTTTGACGTCTTCTTTATCCAGTGGCCGGACCTGCCGACCCTTTGAATCAGCCTGTTGACCTGTCTGGGCGAGTTGAACTGAATCACAAGATCCGCAGAGCCGATGTCTATTCCAAGTTCCAGGGATGAAGTGCAGATCAGGGCTTTTATCTCACCTTTCTTGAAGGCAATCTCAGCGGATTCCCGGGTCTCTCTGGAAAGGGATCCGTGATGCACCAGTATCGGTATATCTCCGAGCCATAATCTCAGCCTGAACGAGAGGTCCTCCGCAATGCTCCTTGTGTTTACAAAGACCAGGGTTCCGTTATGCTCCATTATTCTTTCCCAGATGAACCGGATGGAGCCGGCGTACTGTTCATCACAACCCAGCTTCTCAGCAAGGTCTCTGTCTCCCTTTGGTGCAAGAGTTACAGAGAGATCAAGCTTCTTGACAGGAGAGGATTCCAGTATTTCTGGAGTCTTGACCGGCGATAGATACTTCCCAAGTTCCTGTGCATTTCCGATTGTTGCGGAAAGCCCTATCCTCTGGAATCCTCCACAGAGTTTGTCCAGCCTTTCAACTGCAACGGCGAACTGTGAACCCCTTTCAGACTGTGCAAGTTCATGCAATTCGTCGACGATCAGATATCTGCATGATCTTACGACCTCGCGCAACCTTTTCCCCTTCAGAAGGATCTGGAGAGACTCAGGTGTTGTGATCAGAACATCTGCAGGATCAGTTACAATTTTTCTCCTTTCCGTCATGTTTATGTCACTGTGTCTTACCTGTATCCGGATCCCAAGGTGCCTTCCATAGTCCACAAGCCTTCCGAGCATGTCACGGTTAAGCGCCCTTAAGGGCGTTACAAAAATGGTTGAAACGGGTGAAGGTTTATCTCTCAAAATTTTATGGAATATTGGAAGAATTGCGGCTTCAGTTTTTCCTGAGCCGGTCGGAGAAATCAGTATTGCATTGGATTCCCTTAAAATCGATGGTATGAGGATTGACTGCGCTTCGGTGGGGTCAGTCATTCCGCGTTCTTCCAGCATTTTTTTAATCCTGTCATCCAGCTGGTCAAACACATTTGCCAATTTTATCCCCTATAATAGTAACATGCAGATTACACACCAGCTTAATAATTCCCTTGAATATTATTGCAGTGGCAAAAAATTCGGGCTGGTGTCGTTACATCAACAGGTTGAATCACACAAATATTGTAATACACAAAAAAAGAAGACCTGATGGCTATCTAAAAGTCATCGTCGTCGTCTGAATCGTCATCATCATCGTCGTCGTAGTCTCTCCTCGCGATGAAAGCTAACATTTAGAGACACCCCCTCCCACTAAATTCCTTTTGCTATAAATAATTTATTTGAATCTTATGAGCGAGATACAGCAAATCACTCGTACAACCAAAGATGGAATACAAGCCGGATATCAGACGTCATTCAATCATACAGAGGAGTAGGACAGGATTGTGACCCTGGATTCCGGGAACTCCTTAAGAATAGTTCCAAGTATGGAAAGGAAATTGCGTGCGGTATTTTTCGAGAGAGTGAATTCAATGTCGAGATTGGTGCCGTTGTAATATGCCCTGTTGCTTATCAGAAGAACAGGCGACTTCATCAGGAGCTCAAACATTCTGAGGGAGTATTTATGGGCAACTCTGTCCTCCACGAAATTTTCAGAAATTCGTACTGCGCTATCTGAAAACGCGTACCCTGAAGCAGAGGGACCTTCAAAGAGATATAATCCCCTGAGATCGCCCGGAGATGATATTGCCTTGAATGCGAAATAAAGCGGTAACCTTGAAAGATTATGGATGGGTGAAGGGTATTCCATGGACAGTTTTATAGAAGCAAGCCCTATGCGATTTCTGTACTCATTTTCAGCGTTTCTGCTGTTATCATTCGGTCCAAGGTAGATCAGATCCATTTGAGATTTTTGGTCGGCCTGCAATTCAAGCACAGTTTCAGTCACAGCCCTGGTGAATAAATGATTGAACCTGAAGTATATAATGTGATATCCTTTATCAAGGAAAGCCGCATCTAAGACGGTGGTGGGGATATCATATATCCTCTTGAGGGAGCCTATGGCCGGATAAAACCTGGCAGTGGCAAGCATGGTGTAGAAATAGCCACTATCCCTTGCACCGAATTTTTCAAGGAAAAGCCTCATATCTCTATCTTCAGAGGACGTTTTTGGAACATGGTAGAGCAGTTCCATGTTCCCCTCCCTCACTCTGGGGATAGCAGGGACAAACAGTCTGAACCGGTCGCTGAACTGTTCGATCGGATCCTGGTTCCCGTGCCTCAGTATACAGATCATGTCAAGGGAATCATCGATACTGTTCATGGTGTTGCGAAGGAATCATCATTATTATATTTAATGTTATATTTTCAAATATCAGACAGTTGTTACGGCGATGACCCGATCATCATCCTCCAGGGAAATGAGTCTGACACCTGCCGCGTGCCTTGAAAGCTCACGTATGTCACTCACCTTTATTCTGATGGTCTGTTCATTTTTTGTTATTATAATGAGTTCATCGTCTTCCTTTGCCTTTATTGACGCAACGACATTTCCGGTTCTCTTATTTTCCTTAAGCACCATGACGCCGCCGGTGCCCCTATGGTGGACTGGAAAATTCTTGATCGATGTCCTTTTTCCTATGCCTCTTGCAGTCACTACAAGTACCTGCTCATCACCGGTCACTGAGAAAGAGTTGATGACATAATTCCCCTGTCCAAGCCTCATGGCTCTGACACCCATTGAAGATCGCCCGGTTTTCCTCACTTCCTTGGATTCAAACAGAGAGGCCTTGCCGCCACTTGAGAGAATGAAGATTTTCCTGTCTTCCGGAATTGCTTCAACTGATACAACCTCATCATCGTTCAGTGTGATGACCCTTGCCCCTGAGTCCCTTATTTTCTTTATCTCGTCAATCCCGATCTTCTTCACGAGCCCGTTACGCGTAACCATCACAACATAGCCTGATGTGCTGCCTGACTCTGCAATGAGACTCTTGATAGTCTCCCCTTCCTGTAGTGGCAGTATGGCGGATCCTATGATTCCCGAGGCAGTTCTGCTCTTTTTTTCTATCATGTATGCCTCCTTCTTCAGTACCCTGCCGGTGTTTGTGAAGAAATATATCAGGTCGTGGGAACTTGCCGAGACTATAGATTTCGGGGTATCATTTTTCCATCCTGCAGTGATCACACCTTTTCCTCCTCGTCTCTGCGAACGGTATTCATCCAGCGAAACCCTCTTGAGAAAACCGGAATCGGATAGCACTATCACACACTGTTCTTCAGGTATCAGATCTCGATCTGCGATTTCCGTCTCTTCAGAATAGTTGATCCTTGTCCTTCTTTCATCTCCATATCTTTTCCTTATATCTTTCAATTCCTCGATAAGTATGCTCCTTCTCTTTTCCTCACTGTCTATGATTCCTCTGAGCTCTGATATCTCCTTTCTCAGCTTCTCGAGGTCCTGATTCACCTTTTCGACCTCGAGTGAGGTCAGTCTCTGGAGCCTGAGGTCCAGTATTGCATTTGCCTGCTTCTCTGATATCTTCAACTCAAGCTGCAGAGCAGATCTCGCCTCAGCAGCATCCCTTGAAGATCTTATTATTTGAATGGTCCTGTCCAGAGAATTCAGTGCAGTGACCAGTCCTTCAAGGACATGCTCCTTTTCCCTGTTCTTATCAAGATCATACTGTGATCGCTTAAGGATCACAGACAGGCGGTGATTGATAAAATGATCAATTAGCCCCACCAGTCCCAGGACAACCGGTTGGTTGTTGACAAGAACAAGATTGATGATCCCTATCGACATCTCAAGGTCAGAATGTGCGTATAACTGTTTCATCACCAGGGGTTTCATTTCCTCGTCCTTCACCCTGAAGACTATTCTGATACCCTCCCTGTCACTCTCGTCCCTTATCTCCGTTATGCCGTTGATGATCTCATTCTTGATCAGATCTGCAATTTTTTCCACCAATTGCGATTTGTTGACATTGTACGGAATGCTTTTAACTATGATTTTTTTGTTTTCCGAGAGGTCCATTTCTCCCCTTATGTGAACCTTGCCCCTTCCTGTCCGATAGGCATCAATCATAGACGTGGAGTAGAAAATTTCCCCTCCGGTTGGAAAATCCGGTCCCTTCACAAATTTGAGCAGATCATCAACAGTGCTTTCCGGATTATTTATTCTGAATACGATTGCATCACATATTTCCCTTAGGTTGTGAGGCAGCATATTTGTTGCCATTCCGACCGCTATACCCGACGATCCGTTGAGAAGTAGCTGTGGAACCTTGGACGGAAGATATTCAGGCTCTTCCAGCGATCCGTCAAAATTGAGCCTGAACGGAACGGTATTTTTGTCTATGTCAGTGAAAAGTTCCTCCGCCATAGGGGACATTCTGACCTCAGTATATCTCATTGCTGCAGGGTCATCGCCGTCAATAGATCCAAAATTCCCCTGACCGTCTATGAGTGTGTATCTCAAGCTGTAATCCTGTGCCATCCTTGCAAGGGACTCATAGATGGCAGTGTCGCCATGGGGATGATATTTACCCATGGTCTCTCCGACGATTCTCGCAGATTTCTTGTACGGTTTGTCGTGTGTGACAGAAAGCTCGTTCATGGAATGTAGAATTCTTCTCTGAACTGGTTTCAGGCCGTCCCTGACATCTGGAATGGCCCTTGAGACTATTACGCTCATTGCATATTCCAGGTATGATGTTTTGATCTCTTCTTCTATAGGTCGTTTTGTCATAAAATCACCTCAAAGATCGATATTCTTGACCTCACTGGCATTGTCTTCAATGAATTTTCTCCTTGGTTCCACCTTTTCACCCATTAGTATGGAAAACAGTCTGTCGGCTTCTGCAGCGTCCTCAACTGTGACCTCGACCAGTCTTCTGGTTTCCGGATCCATCGTAGTTTCCCAGAGCTGCTCCGGGTTCATTTCAC
Source organism: Thermoplasmata archaeon (assembly GCA_049965715.1). GTDB lineage: Archaea > Thermoplasmatota > Thermoplasmata > Thermoplasmatales > Thermoplasmataceae > JAKAFX01. The sequence continues at coordinate 63,968 of JBMFWA010000003.1, read as the reverse complement.
CAAGACCCTTGAATCTCTGCACCACGGCATTACTTCCCATCTCCTCGGCGATCCTGTCTTTATCCTGTTCTGAATAAACGTATCTCACCTTGTCTCCTTTCTGAATTCTGAAGAGAGGGGGTTGAGCGAAGAAAATGTTTCCGTTGTGTATCAGCGGTCTGCAAAATCTGTAAAAGAATGTCAGTAGCAGGGTTCTTATGTGGGCTCCATCGACATCAGCATCTGTCATAATGATTATTTTCCCGTATCTCAGTTTTGTGAGATCGAGGTCATCCTTGATATTCGTACCGATCGCCGTGATGAGATTCCTTATCTCCTCATTTGAGAGAGTCTTCAGATCGTTTGCCTTCTCAACATTGAGTATTTTTCCCCTGAGAGGAAGAATAGCCTGGAATTCCCTGTTTCGCCCCTGTTTCGCGGTGCCTCCGGCAGAATTCCCCTCAACTATGAAGATCTCCGCCTTGGAAGGGTCGCTGGTTGAACAATCAGCGAGCTTGCCTGGAAGTCCTCCACTTTCCAGCGCAGATTTCCTTCTGACAAGATCCCTTGCTTTCCTCGAAGCTTCCCTTGCCTCAGCAGCTGCAATGACTCTCTTCACAATAAGTTCGGCTACATTGGGATATGCGTTGAGATAATCCTTGAGGAATCTTTCAGTAACTGACTGTACAAATCCTCTGATGTTGGCATTACCAAGCTTGGACTTTGTCTGACCCTCGAACTGTGGTTCCCTTATCTTCACGTGCAGTACAGAAACCAGGCCCTCCCTGACGTCATCGCCGTTTATTGTATCGACGCCCTTGATCATGTTCTTTGATTTTGCATAATCCTGTATCGCTCTGGAGAGGCCGGCTCTGAAGCCAGCAACGTGTGTGCCGCCGTCGATTGTATTGATGTTATTTACGTAACTCTGCATGATCTCTGAGGTACTCATATTGTACTGGAAAGCAAATTCGACTATGCCCTGCTCCTGTTCCTCGTGATAAGATATCGGATCCTTGTGTACATTCGCATGTCCTTCCCCGAGATATTGCACAAACTGCACAAGTCCGCCATCATAGTGCAGAGTTTCCCTGTGAGATGAAACCTGATCCTCAACTGTTATGGTTATCTGTGGATTCAGGAAAGCGAGTTCACGCATTCTTGCAAGTATCGTCTTGTAAGAGAACTCTGTTGTTTCAAATATCTCGGGATCAGGATGGAATTTGGCAATGAAACCATGTGTCCTTTCAAGATTTATGGGCACAGTTGAAACATCCCTGTCTTCTATACTGGAAAGTTTGGAATGATCGACAGAAATCAAACCAGAGACAGGAATTCCCTGTTTGAAAACCTCGTAGTCTATCCTGTCCGGCTTTTTTACAAGTGCAATCAGTTTTGACGACAGCGCATTGACCACGTGTATTCCGACACCGTGAAGGCCACCGGTGATCTTGTACACCTTCTTGTCGAATTTAGCGCCGCTGTGTAATTCCGTCAGAACAATTTCAAGGCCAGGCCTGTTGTATTTCGGGTGTATATCTGTGGGTATACCTCTGCCGTCATCCTCAATGGTAATCCACCCGTCCGGCTGAATTGTGATGTGGACGTTGGAACAGTATCCTGCCACCGATTCATCTATGCTGTTGTCCACAACTTCGTAGACCAGGTGGTGCAAACCCCGCTCATCAGTGGAACCGATATACATCCCGGGAACCTTTCTTACAGCCTTTAAGCCTTCAAGTATCTGTATCTGCGATGCATCATAATTTTCCATTCAAACGACCCTATTGACAGTAACCATATCACAGCATGTTAAATAACCCATTTCTTATTGTATTCTGACAGTCTTGAAAAGCCCAACGAACCTGATATCAAATAAATCTGTTCCATCGATCCCGGACCTGATTTATATTTATAAGTCCGGAGAACCGGAGCAGTGTAAGTTTCAGTCAAACGGGTGGACTCATTATTTCAACTCAATAGTATGCAATCCCAATATTCTTGCAGACTATGGACAGGAAGAACACATTGGTGTGAAATCGTGCCATGAATTATCAGAGGATGAGATAACCGGAAATTACGACTTTCATGAGAGATCTCCCGGGACAATGCCATTTCTGCGCGTTGGAGCTGAGATGAAGACGATTGTACCAACAGTGCATGTTGATTATCTTGATCATGGTGAAAGAATACTCGGCCTGTATCTGATGGAGTTGGACAGCGGGATTCTAAGGATCCCGGTTCATTCAGAAAGAGTCCATGAATTCATTCGCGAGAAAAGAGAATTGGAACTCAGATGTTATGGACCTTTAAAGGCAGGTCAGATCATAGAATATTCGAAATCCATAAATTTTGGGAGGTGTGCCCCCGCTTCTTTGACCAGACACTCCTCATTCACGATAATGGGTTCTGTTTCCGGTGATTCAGTATCTGATGCGATCGAGGTGTCAGGCAGAAAGGTGAGAGTTCATTTTCATGAATTCAAATTTGAATCGTTTCATTTCACTGAGAAGGTATGCTATTCCATCCTTCCCGGAACCGGTGAACACAAGGCTGTTCTCAACTATCTCGGCAGAAGTATTCCGGAGTACTGACAGGAAGAATCCGATAAGTCAGGATGTTCAGCTTTCCGTCTTCCTGACAATCATGCTTATTTCACCGTTTTTTTCCACGTACTGGGTGATCTTAAGCTTGGAAGCACTGGCCATTCCATCAAAGAGTTCCTTCGAATATGGGAACTTTTCCTTTTCTATTAGTATGTTTGCGTCCTGCCCGGGATCGAGCTGAAAATATAATCCCTTCATCACACTCTTCAGGTAGTTGAAAGGGTCTCCACCACAGGATATATGCCTGTGATCCTCTGTTAACATACCATAATATTTTATCCCTGTATAATAGATTTCAGTAGAAAGCTATACCTTATGCGGTTCCACCAAGAATGGAAATGTAAGCATCTTCGAGGGCTGAACCAACGCTTACGAATGATATAACCGGTGCCAGTTTCATTGCATCAGCGAGAATCTTTGCCCTCTCCTCATCCTTTCCACTGAACTTGATTCTTATTTTACTCCCATTGGCTGTTGTGACATTATAACCAGTATTTTTAAGAGATTTTACCACATCTGGCAGGTCTGCGCCGAGAAATTCTATCTCCACCTGGCTGGTCTGGAACTTTCCGGAGATGTCTGCAACATTTTCCTTCGCAAGGATTTTTCCCTTACCGATGAAGATAACGTCATCGCATACCTCTGCCACCTCGGAAAGAAGATGTGAACTCATCAGCACAAGGTGATCGTTCTTCAGATCCTTGATCAGGTCACGGATGATCTTCATCTCAAATGGATCCAGCCCGGAGGTTGGTTCGTCCAGTATCAGCACCTCCGGATCAGAAATAAGCGTTGATGCGAGAACCACTCTCTGTCTCTGTCCCTTTGAGAGATGTCCAATCCTGGATTTTAGAGGCGGAAGCCTTAAAAGATCCGACAGTTCCTTGATCTTGCTGGTTGTGACATCTTTGGGGACTTTCCTCAAATCGCCCACAAATCTGAGGGATTCCTCGACAGTAAAGTAAGGGAATGGGGAGGGGTTTTCAACAAGTGAACCAACCTTCTTCAGTGCAACCACCGAATCATGATTGACGTTGATGTCATTTATAAATACGTTTCCGGAATCCGGCCTCAGGAGATTTGTCATGATCTTCAGAGTGGTGGTCTTACCTGCACCGTTGGGACCAAGATAACCGACCACCCTGTTGCCGGAATATTCAAACGAAATCGAATCAAGTGCCTTGAATGAACCGTATGTTTTGGACAGGTTTTCAACTTTAATACTAGGCAATTTTATCACCCCTTAATCTCCCTTCTTGAAAATATCAGAACTGTCAATGCAAGGAATATCACGAAGTACCCCAGCATAATGTAAATCGACTCATTGAATGAAGGATTATAGATATACGTTGTGAAATGTCTGGCGCTCTCCACTTCCTTCAGGGGATAGTTTGGAAGGAAAACCAGGGACACGATACTGCCTGCGTACGTAATGAACATCCATGGCTCTATTCCAGCAAAGGATGACAGTATACCCTGAATTATAGGTATGATAAGTACCACGAAAAGAACTGTGACTATTATACCTACGAGAGGACTCTTAAAAATTGAACTGAAGAATCCGGCGAACGCCACAAGAGCCATGGTAAGGAGAAATACAAGATAGAGAGAAGTCAATACCTGCAGTGTAACACTGTCGTAGAGGTAAACAGAGGTGAAAATCGCCGCAATATAGTATACCAGGATTATGACAAAAGTCAAAATCACCGCGGCAGTATATCTCCCAAGAAACAGGGTGCTTCTCCTTATGGGCTGCACCAATGAATAGTATGCCGAATCCGTGCCGAAATCCATGGAGGCCATGTCACCGCCAAAGAACGCAGCCACAAGTGCCACAAGCGTTACCGCAAACGTTGACAGGTAGCCGTTAAAGAAAGATGCAGAATCCCCAGCCTTCAAAAAATTGTACTCATACTTGATAAGTAGAAGAGAAACGGCAACCGAAACAATTAAAACGAGAAGAAATAGGCCGATAAATCTTCTGCTTCTCAGATAGAACAGAAACTGGTACTTTAATGAAACAGCATAATTGGAGAAATCAAAGAGTGGGGACTTTTCGTCACGCATCATCTCCGATACTTTACGTTTATTTAAATTATTTATTCATTCACCGTGAATTTATGGCACAGGATGCAGTGATTGCAGAATGATCCAGGAAGCGCTGGACATGAAGCCATTTTATACTGGTTGCCTATAAACGTACATGGTAAAGTACTTGTATCGATGCAGGGACATAGGTTACGACTGCAGTTTCGAATTTGAGGCCGCAGAAAAAAAGGACCTTATGCCAAGGATTAGAATACATACAAGGTACGCCCACCAGGTCTTTGAGATGAACGACGATATGATCAGGAAAATCGAGGCTGCGATCAAGGAAATCAAAGAATAACGCTAGTATAATTATCAGAAGTGCATTCAGGTTTTGTGTTTAATAAAATTCCTACAATTTTGAAATCAGAAGAGATTCTTGATAAATCACTCTCAAGGGCCGTAAAGATAGAGGTTCCATATCAGAAAGAACTGAAGGATAAAGTCAGAGGAGAGGTCATATCAAAGGTTGCACTTGTCGAGAAAATCTCCACCGGTCATCTGTCAAGAATAATCAAAAAGTTTCCAACAATCGAGAGAGTCCATCCCTTTTATTACGCACTTGTTGACCTCATGTTTGACGTCGACCAGTATAAGATGAGTCTTGCGCGGATTCAATGGGCAAAGGAGAAAATCGTGGATATTTCCACAATGACGATCAGGTCTGTGAAACGGGCGCAGTACGCCCCGGCAATGAATAAGTCACTGAAGGCCTTTTACGGCAGATTCTCATCAATTATCGACGGTATAGGCAAAGATCTGGATTTTCTGGCAAAGTGCCGTGATTACATGAGAAAAATACCCGAGATTGATCCCGTCCTTCCAACCTTCATCATTGCAGGGATGCCAAATGTGGGAAAGAGTTCCCTGCTATCGGTGCTGACCAATGCCCAGCCAAAGATTGCAGAATATCCGTTCACCACCCAATCAATATACATCGGTCATGCCAGGCTTGGTAACAACGTAGTGCAGATCATCGATACTCCGGGCATCCTCGACAGGTCCATGAATGACAGGAACGAGATGGAGATGAAAGCTATTCTTGCACTGAAGCATATAGATGGTGTGATACTTTTCCTCCTCGACAGGAGCGAGATCACATCATACTCTGCTGAAGATCAGGAACAGCTATACAACGAGATAAAGTCACTGCTGGACAAACCGATCATAAGAATACAGAGCAAAGCCGACATTTCAGGATCCGCGGTTGAAGCTGTTGCGGTTTCCGTAAATGATCAGAAAAGCATAGATAATCTTAAGACTCTCATGATCAAGCAGATTGAAGGTAGGTTTAGATGACCTTAGAGGAGGATATCAGGCTTCAGGCAATAAAAAATGCATTTCTGCACAACGGGCAGGCTGAAGTGAAGGCTGTCTCAGCGAAGATTTTCGGAGAACATCCCGAGGCACGCTCCGATCCAAAGAAACTGATATCCATGATCAACAGCATTGTATCGCAGGTTAATTCCATGGGAAAAGATGCGATAAGCAACGATGCTGCGAAATTCTTCCCCGAACTTTTCGAGAAGGACAAACCCAGAGAAGAAAAACGTCTTCCTGACCTTGATGAGGTGGGTGAAAGGGTTGTCATGAGGCTGGCACCATCGCCCTCGGGTCCACTTCATCTGGGGCACTCAAGAATGGCAATCCTAAATGATGAATACGTCAGGAGATACGGCGGAGAACTTATACTGAGGCTGGAGGATACGAATCCTGCGAATATCGATTTGAACGCTTACGAGATGATACCGGAAGATCTTAAAAATCTGGGGGTAAAGGTTGATAAGATAGTCATCCAGTCAGATCGTTTTGATATCTATTATGAGGAAGCTAGAAAACTGATTGCGAAAGGTTATGCGTATGTGTGCTTCTGCAGACAGGAGGACTTCAGGGCCCTAAAACTTGAATCCAAGAGCTGTCCACACAGGAATATAGAACCGCAGGAAAATATGAGGAGGTTTGAGGAAATTCTTGCAGGCAAATACAGGGCGGGTGAAGCTACCGTCGTGATAAAGACCGATCTGAGCCATCCGAACCCCTCACTGAGGGACTGGATTGCCTTCAGGATAGGCAGGGCCAAACACCCCAGGACTGGCGAGAAATACTATCTTTATCCCATGATGAATTTCAGCGTCGCTGTGGATGATCACTACCTTGGACTGACCCATGTCCTGAGGGGAAAGGATCAGTTGAACAACACAGGAAGGCAGAGATTTATCTTCGACTATAACCAGTGGAAAGTTCCACTCTACTATCATTATGGCATGATTTCAATACCAGGAGAAAGGCTTAAAACATCTGTCATAAGGAAAGATATTGCTGCGGGTAAATTCTCAGGCTGGGACGACATAAGGCTCAACACAATCAGGGGTCTGCTGAAAAGGGGCTATCAGCCTGAAACCTTCAGGAGATACTGGATAGAATCAGGATTGAGGGAGATTGATGCCAGTTTTTCATGGGAAATATTCAACTCCATGAACCGGGAGATTATAGACAGGAACGCAAAGAGGCTGTTTTTCGTGAAGGATCCCGTGAAGTTCAGGGTGCTAGACTCACCGGAAACTGATGTGAAGATCCCATTTCATCCTGAGCACAAGGAAATGGGATTCAGGGAATTCAGAATGAAATCTGGCACGGAAATTTTTATTTCGTCTGACGATCTGGCTAAATTTGAGACTTATCCCACAGTCAGACTGAAGGATCTTTACAACGTTTCGCTGAAAGGAAAGGATCTGGTTTACAGCTTGGAGCAGAGGTTCGATCCAAAGACAGCAAGGATCATCCACTGGTGTCCGCCTGATTCAGACGACTTTGTAGTACTGAGGCCAGACGGAGTAAACGACAGGGGAGTGATAGAAAAATCTCACCTGCTTGTAAAGGGAATATCTCAGTTTGAAAGGTATGGTTACGTTAACCTCTCCAGTGAAAATAACGAAGGATACTTCCTTCACAAATGAGATCAGCGCTGCTCGGGATTCACCCTTATATACTGTGGAAATGTCTTCAGGAGTATAATCTCACCGATGGCTTTGACAAGCCTGTATGGTATCGATATGGGGGCGCCGCCTTCCACAAGTTCTGGATTTGTCTCATCGATGTATAACCCATATATCGAATTCCTTTCGAAATCCAGTATCACGTCAGATACCTTTCCGACAGGGTTTCCCTGATGGTTGTAGACCACTCTGCCAGTCAGTTCTGAGATCCTTGACAACATGTACGTCACAAAATAGATGTTTTATTCTTAAATTTATCTGGTCCGGTTTCTTTGCATATGTTAACGAAGTTAACGAACAGTTCGCGGCCGTACTCGGTGTTATTCACTTCCGGATGGTACTGTACACCATAAATTGGCAAGGTCCTGTGTGCAAAAGCCTGAACGGCACAGTTACTGGACCTGGCCACAAGAGTCAATTCTGATGGGAGCCTCTTAATCTCATCATTGTGATTTTCCCATACAGTAACACTGTCAGGCATTCCTTTGAAAATACCGATCTTGTTCAGAACATCAACCTTCGTCTTACCATATTCAGGTCTTGTCCCGGGTCCAACCTCTCCACCATAATGGAGCGCAATAAACTGGGCACCAACGCAAATACCAAGAATGGGAAAGTTGTTATCGTCAATAAATGAGGATATATTGCCCAGCTTGTCGAGTTCAGATACAATGCTGGGCGCACCACCTGAAAGTACAAGCCCGTCATTATCCTTGAGTGATTCCGAGCTCACAGTGTTTGGCCTTATCTCACTCTCTATTCCAAGGGACTTCAACAGGTGCCATTCCTTGTGGGTCCACTGTCCCCCGTTGTCAATGACGTCAATACGCATTTATCACTCTAATCCAGGAATGTTGAGCGCCTTGCTGATCTCTTTATATCTGTTACGGATTGTAACTTCGGTTACACCGGAAACCCTGGCAACCTCCTTCTGCGTTCTTGGCTTTCCAACAAGCACAGAGGCAATATATATGGAGGCAGCGGCGACACCGGTAGGCCCTTTACCCGATGAAATTCCGCTTTCAATGGATTTTCTCACAATATCTTCGCTTATCACGATCGCCTGCTTATCAAGATCAAGTTTGTTGCAAAACTGGGCAACATAAGAATAAGGTGTTGTTGGTTTCAGATTAAGGCTCAGTTCCTTTGCAAGATGCCTGTAGGCCTTTCCAATCTTTTTCTTATTTACCTCGGACGCTTTTGATATTTCATCCAGAGTCCTTGGGAGATTCACCATTCTGCATGCTGCATACAAAGATGCACACACAATACTTTCAATACTCCTGCCTCTTATCAGATTCTTTTCAACTGCCTTCCTGTAAACGAGTGCTGCCGTTTCCTTTATGTCCTTTGGAATCCCAAGCTTTCCACCGTTATCATTAAGCATCTGAAGCGCAAGCGATAGATTTCTTTCTGCAGCATTACTGACTCTGATTCTCTGATGCCATTTTCTGACTCTGTATATCTGCGCTCTATTCTTGTGGGGAATACGCTTACCATAGTAATCCTTGTTGGACCAGGAAATCTCTGTTGCCAGTCCCTTGTCGTGACTTAAAAAAGTCATTGGCGATCCTGTTCTGGCTCTTCTGTCATCCTGTTCGGAATCAAAAGATCTCCATTCAGGTCCCTGATCTATAAGAGAATCCTCAATTACAATACCACAGTCGCTACAGATGAGCTCTCCCCTTTCGTAGTCCCTGACAAGATGCTCAGAACCACATTCCTGACACTTTTTTCCTTGCAAGTCTTTAGCTGTTGATTCCATATTAACACCAATATAATTATTGCTCTTCCAACATTCGTTTCTCTATTAAACCTTTTGCTCCTCAGTAAGATCTTAGGTTTTAGCTAAAATATGGAAGATATGTCAATTTCTCTTGAAAATAGAGACTCTCTCATCACAATATAAGAGTTATCAGGTAACACTTACACAAATGTTACAGATTTTATTTTTCCTAGGGAAATTACGATCTTTTTGCCTCTCCTGGGACTGTCTGACAAGACCTTTAAACAATGGTTTAAAGAGTAGTTTGTAAACAAAATGTTATACAAATGTTTATATACTATTAAAGAATATACATATAAACATTTCTAAGAACGGCAAATGTTCCACATTATAGAGTGATTGGAATGGAAGGTAAAATGGAGGTAGTATCTGTGAAAGGTGACGAGGTACTGGTCCGTCTGAAGGATTGTCTCAAGATGGACGCAAGGGTCACTGACAAGTCCGGCAGGGTGCTCGGAAAGGTAGTTAGGATTATGGGGCCCGTTAAGGAACCCTACGGACTGATTAAGATGAAGGGCGGCGTGAAGCCCGAGGATGATTTGTATATAAAGTGTTGAGAGGTGAATGATATGGATGAAAAACAAGCGAAGAAGAAAATAGATGAGATAGTTAAGTGCCCGGAGTGCGGTTCCACACAGCTTATTAGGGATTATGAACGAGGTGAACTGATTTGCAACAACTGTGGAATAGTCATTGATGAGAGCTATTTTGACCAGGGTCCGGAGTGGAGGGCCTTTGATTCTGAGCAGAACGACTCAAGATCAAGAGTGGGTTCCCCGATGACATTCACAATACATGACAAGGGACTTTCTACCGATATATCCTGGAAGAACAAGGACTCATACGGGAAGTCAATTCCAACCAGAAACAGGGCTCAACTGTACAGGCTCAGGAAATGGCAGAAAAGGATAAAAGTTTCAAACGCCGCTGAGAGGAATCTTTCACAGGCGTTGCAGGAACTTGAGAGAATGGCATCCAACCTCAGTATTCCAAACGATGTTCGCGAGAGCGCTGCTGTAATTTACAGAAAGGCTGTCAAGCAAAACATGATACGCGGGAGGAGTATAGAGGGAGTAGTGGCAGGATCGATATATGCTGCATGCAGAATTACCAATGTTCCCAGGACCCTGGACGAAATTGCATCTGTTACGCGGGTTAAGAAAAAAGAGATAGGAAGAACATACAGAATAATGAGCAGGTATCTCAAGCTGAACATCCTCCCGTCTAAGCCGGAGGATTATGTGAACAGGTTCTGCAGTAAACTTAAACTTTCACCGGACACCAGAAAGAAGGCCAACGAGATCCTGAAAATGGCAAAGGACAATGAACTTACTTCCGGGAAGGGTCCGACGGGCGTGGCTGCAGCTGCAATATACATTGCATCCCTCATGAACAATGAAAGGAGGACACAAAGATCGGTATCAGAGGTTGCTGGCGTCACTGAGGTAACAATCAGGAATCGTTACAAAGAGCTTGCAGAGAAGTTATCCCTCGACGTCGAGGAGTAATTCACTGTATTTTTTTAACGTTCTCAAATATCTCTATTTCCTTCAATATTTCATTGGAAACGTTAAATATAGAATTATATTTGATTACGGGAATGTCCACTTTTAGAACCCCATTTTCGCAGAGGCAGTGTATGGACTGATCATTGTCCGGATTCAATATCTCCAGCATCCTGAAACAGTCATCACCCAGTACGATCTGAATGGATACTGACGGTTCCCTTTCAGACATATACCAGCAATAATACCGAGATATTTTACGCTATACTTTTGTGGTCGGAATCTCGCTCACAGCTATGCTCAGAAACTTCTGAAGATCATAGGAAAAAAGATATCTCATTAGAATATGTCGGTAAAAATGCGGAGGTTGCAGAGCCTGGTCAAATGCGACAGACTCAAGATCTGTTTTCGTAGGAATTCGCCGGTCCGAATCCGGCCCTCCGCACTTTCTATGCAAGGTGTTTAACTTTGTATAATCCTGGTTGGTTTATTGATACTTCTCTATCATAGGCCACAGATCAGCAAAAATGATCCGGTCTTAGATATTTAAGGGCTCTAAAAATGGGAGTTGATTGTGCCTTACCAGAGATACTGTCTCATTCCTGCATAAATGGAACAGATTTCCGTCTGTCAGGAAACAGCCTTATACTTTGAACATATTGTCAAAATATGTTAGGTGTAAATGGAAAAATCCTATGGGTTGATCTTTCAAAATCAAGCATTAGCGAGGAGACTATTCCCGAAAATATTTACAGGAAATACCTCACTGGATACGGCCTTGGTGCATACATCCTCAACAGGGAGATGAAACCACATGCTGATCCCCTTGGGCCGGACAATATATTCGGGGTAGTTACCGGAATATTCAACGGTCACGCTGTGCCATTGGGAGGAAGATTTCAGGTCGTAGCAAAATCTCCGCTTACCGGTGGATGGGGAGATGCAAACTGCGGGGGAAAATTTGGACCGGAGCTCAAGAATGCAGGGTTTGATGCCGTTTTTGTCCGGGGGACATCCAACAGTCCGGTCTATTTAAAAATAATTGACGGTAAAGCCAGCATCGAGGATGCCAGCCAGTTGTGGGGCAAGGATGCCTATCAGACTGAAGACGAATTGAAAAAGAATGATCCCAGGGGACAGGCTCTTGTAATAGGCGTTCCGGGCGAAAAAATGTTAAATGTCGCGTCTATCATGAACGATTATGGCAGAGCAGCTGGTAGATCTGGTTTAGGGGCAGTCATGGGATCCAAGAGACTGAAAGGCATTTTTGTCCGGGGGACAATGAAGGTTCCAGCGGCAGACCCTTCCCTGCTCACACAGACAATTAAAGATATCCAGATCCAGTTCAGAAAAAATATTGATCTGGCCCGGCCATGGCAACTTTTCGGAACAACAGCTATAACAGAGTCCTCACACCTGAACGGTGACACACCGATAAAGAACTGGGGCGGAGTCGGTCTGGTGGACTTTGGTTCAGAGAATGCAAGGAAGATCAGCGGGGAAGAGATCAGAAAGGACAAGCTTCAGTCCTATGGGTGCGCGCAATGCACTCTGGCTTGCGGGGGACATGTCAGAAGAAGCACCAAATATGGGGAAATAGACGGTCACAGGCTGGAATATGAAGGAACTGGATCGTTTGGTGGACTCAATCTCAATTCGGACCTCGATGCAATGTCAATGTCGTTCGAGATATGCAACCGTGCAGGCATGGATATCATCTCTGTAGGAGCAGTCATTGCATTCGCCAACGAATGTTTTGAAAAGGGTGTTATCACTAAGGAAGATGTCGGTTTTGAGATCGGGTTCAGGAATCCGGACGCAATGGTACGCCTGACTGAAATGATAGGAAAAGGTGAAGGGATAGGCAAAGTTCTGGGAATGGGATCAAAGTATGCATCGTCAGTCTGGGGTAAGGGAACCAGTGAATACGCCATAAACGTAGGGGGACAGGATCTTCCAATGCATGATCCGAGACTCATGCCAAGCCTTGCCACAACGTATATAGCTGATCCAACGCCAGGAAGGCACACTGCCGGCGGGATAGGGTTTGATGAGGGAGGTGAGTTGACCCTTCCCTTTGAATACGATTTTCCACGCCAGAAAATTGAGAGATACAAATATCATGGAAAAGGTAAAATGCAGGCACTTTCAGTATATGGCGCGCAGGTGCTTAACGCAACAGGAATGTGTCTATTCTCCACGTCGGTCTGGCCCAACAGTTATCCTTACTCAAAACTGCTGAAAGCAATCATGGGATGGGATGTTGGTTCGGAAGAACTGATGCAGATAGGAAAGCGTATTCAGGTTCTCAGGCATCTTTTCAACTACAGGGAAGGGATTAATCCTGCAAAAACAGTACCGCCTCCAAGAGTGATTGGCAGTCCACCTTTGGAAAGCGGCCCCACCGCTGGTGTTACAGTGGACTACAAACACATGGTTGGTGAATATCTTGAAGAGATAGGAATTGATGAAAATGGAAGACCGCTGGAAAACGTGGTGGAGGAACTTCAGATAGAGGTCTAGTGTGATTTTTAGCCGTTAACTTTATTTTATGGGTATTCATTGTTCAACCTATCATGAAAATTTCTAAAACCACTCTGACAGTTTTGGTAGTTCTGGTGGTTGGAATCCTTGTGGGGGTATCCGTTGGTTATTACGTTCCAAGAACCTCAAGTACTCCCTCATCCAGTATATCAGTTTTCGCCGCGGGGTCATTAAAATATTCCCTCGGGAATAATTTTAACCCATATTATCAGAATTCCACAGGAGTAAGTGTCGGAAGCACTTTCTCAGGTTCCGTAAGTGGTGCAAGAAACGTGCAGAGCGGGATCCATTATGACGTGTTTATTTCTGCTTCTGCAGCTGTGATTCCATCAATACTGATGCCTAACTACACCGACTGGATGATCATATTCGCAACAAATGAAATGGCCATCACCTGGCTAAATCCTTCGTACAAAATTCCTGCAAACAGTTTCTGGTTTGAGAGCATCACCTCACCGGGTGTTACTGTTGCTGCATCCACATCCCAGCTTGATCCTAGCGGCTTTCAGGCCATAGAGATGATTAAGCTCGCAGGACTCATTTATACGGGCTGGGATAATTCCAGCTATGGTCAGTATGTTAAGGAAGCCTTTGGGAACAACTTCTCTCTTTACATGAAATATAACAGTGCCTGGAATAACTGGTTTGGTGTCAACGGATACCTGGCAGAACACAGTTACGGAGGCAATTACCCAAACAACGATTCTCTTGCGCTCTATGATCAGATATTTTCGTATATGCTTTCAAAAGGCTATACGAAACTCACAACTGTAGAAATTGGTCTTGACGGCCTGCTGGAGGCCGGGACTGCAGACTATGCTCTTACATACAAGTCACAGGCTATAAACCAGGGACTGTCTTATTTCAAGAATTCTCAGGGCGGCAACGGTCTGAGCTCCTGGATCAATCTTGGAAACATATCAGAAAGTCATGTTGACTTTTATGAAATGGTCAATTCCTCAGGTCCGACCACACCTGACGACAATATTGGTGATCTACCCGGTGCTCCTATCCTCTATGCTGCAACTGTTCTCAATGGGACCGCGAATACGGAGGCCTCTTACTCCTACATATATTATCTGATAACAGGGGCTGGTCAGAATTTCCTTGCAAAAAGTGACTTTGATCCCATTCCGGTGGCATTCGGATTCAATATTCAGCACATACCCGCAAGTCTTAGCGCAGCAGTCGCTCCAATACCATCTTACTTTCCACAGTCGGCATATGAGTAGAATTCAGATAACAGTTGACTGTGGATAAGATGATCCAAACATTCTTTTTTATAGAGGTAATTGACTTGAAGATATGAGAAACAGGCTGCTTTACATTTTTTTTCCTTTCATAATCGTCTACCTGCTTTTCCTTGGACTTCCACTGATCAGAATACTCACCTTCAACTCTCTTGGCTATCTGATAAGTGATACCAGTTCGGGCATAATGTCAAGCATCTACTACACATATGTAATCGCACTGGGTGTAGCCTTAATCGCTGTCCTCTTCTCAATACCCTATGCCTTCATCTTCGCAAGGAAGAGGGGTTTTGGCTACAGGCTCGCTGACAGCATCATCGAGGTTCCAATTATGATACCAAGCACCGTCGTTGGCGTTATGATGCTGATAACATTCGAGCCACAGATGCCTGTGGGGCATCTCATTGCCGGCCTCATTCCAGGTTACACCTTTTCCGATTCCCTTCTCGCGGTGATTCTCACACTTCTTTTTGTTTCCTCTGCTTACTCCATCAGAATTATCGGCGCAAGCTACAGGCGAGATATACTTCATTTTGAGGAGGTTTCAACAACGCTGGGAATAAACGAAATGAAGAGTTTCTTTCTTGTTTCATTACCGCTATTGTTCAAGTCGATTATCCGGGGCGTAATACTCTCATGGGCGAGGGCAATTTCCGCCGTAGGGTCGATCCTTATCGTTGCATATTATATATTTCCCGGATATCAACAGCTTGCGGGTGTCTTCATCTATGGGCAGTTCATAGGAAGCGGTCTCCCTCCGGCTGCAGCTTCTTCTGCAATTCTTATAATCTCCGGCATCATTGCACTTGCTCTTCTGAGGGTATTTGGTGGTAGAGATGCTTTTATCTATTGACCATCTCAGATTTGAACTTGGAAAATTTAGAATCAGCGTTGAAAAGTTAGAATTTCCGGGTGGCAGAAACTTCTTAATGGGACCCAACGGTTCAGGGAAAACCACGCTCATGAAACTCATATGCGGCATCTTCAACCCCTCAGAAGGCAGCATAGAAATGAATGGAGAATCACTTGTCCATAAACCCCCATGGGAAAGGAAAATATCATATATTCCGCAGGACCTGCTACTTTTTCCAAACATGAATGTTGAGAAGAATCTCCGTTTTTCCATAAACCATGGTGGCGGAAACGACGAAATATACAGGCAGCTTATTTCAGAACTGGATTTAAAGGAACTTCTGGATAGAAAAACCACGGAATTATCTGGGGGGCAGGCACAAAGAGTTGCAGTGGCGAGAGCCATAATAAGCGACCCTGATCTGGTACTTATGGATGAGCCGCTTTCTATGCAGGATCAGGTTTCAAGGCTTTCCATACTTTCTAAACTCAAGGACCTTATGGAAGATTATTCATTTTCCATAATTTACGTGACTCACGATCAGACCGATCTGGATTTCGGATTTGACTCTCTGACATTTATGAATGGCGGACGGGTGGTTGAGAGTGTCAAATCGGTGATGGAAATATCCCATGTCAGCAGTCGATCAATGTTGCGCTTTGGTAACACCATTGTGTTTAACGGTGATTATTACGAGGTAACAGACGGATCCATATATTTCTCTAACAGCGAAGGTTATGTCTTCAGGCACTGGGAAAATCCTGAATACCATGTGTACCTAGTGAGGATAGATCAGCACGATTATTTTCTTCGCTTACGAAAACCACCAGATGGCAATCTAATCAACTTTGAATTTGGTAAGATGAAAAGAATGGAACCATAATTAGAGGAAAACCGTATATAATGACATCGGTTATATAACACAGGTGTTTCATGAGTTTTGGCGGTTTTACAGGTAAATTCCTGAGGGTGGATCTTTCAAGGGGCACGGTAAAGATTGAAGACACAAACATGCAATGGGCAAGAGAGTACATAGGCGGACAGGGGCTCGCAACAAGATATTTTGTCGACGAGGTTGATCCAAAGGTTGATCCTTTTTCACCTGATAATGAACTGATAATGGCTCCAGGTCCTCTGACTGGTACAAGTGCGCCTACCGCGGCAAGGTACATGGCTGTAACCAAGAGCCCACTCACAGGCACAATTACGAGGAGCAATTCCGGAGGCTTTTTCGGGGCGAAACTGAAGCACTCAGGCTTTGACATGATCATATTCAGGGGAAAAGCTGATCATCCTGTGTACCTCTATGTTCATGACGGCACAGCAGAGATAAGGGATGCCACCCATCTCTGGGGTAAGGATGTCTTTGAGACGGATGATGAACTGAAAAAGGAGACAGGGGTAAATGTATCAGTCGCATGTATAGGACCAGCTGGAGAGAATCTTGTGAAATTCGCATCGATAATGAACGATAAACACAGAGCTGCTGGAAGAAACGGTGTGGGGGCGGTCATGGGATCAAAGAATCTCAAGGCTGTTGTTTCATCAACAGGCAAAATGCCTGTAATCGGACATGCAGGCAGATATAAGTCGACCTTGACCGCGATGCTCAAAAAGATAAAGGAAAACCCTGTCACCAGCCAGGGACTTCCGGCATATGGAACAGAGGTACTTGTGAACATAATAAACCAGTCTGGAATTTACGGAAACAAGAATTACCTTGACTCAGGATCGGACCCTCTTGCAGAGATGGTCAGCGGCGAGACTCTGGCAGCCACATATCTGATACGGAATACCCCATGTTTTGCGTGTCCGATTGCCTGCGGCAGGGTTTCACGGTATAATGAGAGGGAGTCGGAGGGGCCTGAATACGAATCCACATGGGCTCTGGGGCCAAATGTGGGTGTGCATGACCTGTACCATATAATCGCCGCTAATGATAATGCGGACAGGCTTGGATATGATACAATAACGGCAGGAAACACGCTTTCAGCAGCCATGGAACTGTACGAGAACGGGAAGATCCCGGACAAGGAAGTCGGCCCTACCAAGCCCAAATTCGGAAATCAGTCATTTGTGCTGGAAGCTACCAGCAACCTTGCATACAGGAAAGGATTTGGCAACGATCTGGCCGAGGGTTCACTGAGGCTTGCAAGGAAATATGGGGACGAGAGCGCTTCAATGAGTGTAAAGGGACAGGAGGTTGCAGCGTACGATCCAAGGGGCGCCTATGGGATTGGGCTTGAATATGCTACAAGTAACATTGGCGGATCGCACATGAGGGCCTACACCATATCGAACGAGATCCTGGGTGTCCAGCCTGTATCCAAACCGACAGAGAAGGAAGGAAAAGCGGCGCTGGTCAAGTACGTGCAGGATTTCACAGAGGTGATGGACTCCTCAGGTCTTTGTCAGTTTCCGTCATTTGCCCTCAACCTTGACGACTATCTTGCCCTTATAAACGACGTGACAGGCTTCGATTACACCAAAGACGAGATCATGACCGCTGCAGAGAGGACATGGAACCTCGAAAGGATTTTCAACCTGAAGGCCGGCATCAAGCCAGAGGATGACAAGCTCCCGGACAGGTTCTTGAAGGTCGCACTGGAGAAGGGTCCCAACAAGGGGGAAAAGATACCTCTGGATTATCTCCTGAAAGATTACTATAAAGTCAGGGGATGGGACGAACAAGGTTATCCAAAGGGCGAGACAATCAGCAAACTGGGGCTTGAATACTACAAGATCTGATCATCCGCCGGCAACAGGGGGAAAGATATCGAGCAGATCGTCATTTCCCAGTTTCTCCTTTACACCATTTTTGAAGATGATATTCTGCCCGTTTATGAGTATTATGACATTTCCCCTGAGGCTGCCGTCACTGAACATCAACTTGTTGAAGCTTTCACCATACCTTGAAGAGAGAGTCTGAATTATTTCCTCAACAGTCTTTCCATTGGCATCTATTTCATCATCCGTCTTTCCGGTAATCAGTCTAAGATTCGCGTAGTACTTGACCCTGGTCATCTCATTCTAAACAGTCATATATATTATTTAATTCTTATGAGTGTAAAAGCAGTCCAAGGAGGGAAATCGCACACAAATATCCAATCATGCGCGGCAACAGGGGTTCACATGCAGGAAGAAGTTTCCATCGATAAATGCGATTTGCCCCCGTATGGGAAGGTTTGCAGCAATTCACGCTGCAATGGTGCTGGAGTGGAAATAAATCGGTATGAAGAATTTATGTCTGATGCACTCGATACCCTGAAAATTTTCTGCTCAGCAGATCACTGAACCACTTACTCTTCAATGTTTCCAGAAAAGGCGTTAGTTTGTCAATGCTTTCCCTCAGCACAAGAAAGTCGTATTCCTCAAAACCCATGGAAATGAAATCCAGTCCGTACATATCCGCTACGTGCCTGATTGCAATTCCCGCGTCAGCTCTGCCAGTCCTGACAGCGTTTGCAACGGCGTTGTGCGTCCTGACCTCATACCTGAAATTTCTTATGGAATCAGATTCAATGCCAGAATCCTTCATGATTTTCTCGATAAGTATCCTGGTGCCCGATCCGCTGTTTCTGTTGACGAATCTTGCGCCCCTGGCAACAATGTCCCCAAAGCTTCGGATCTTCAAAGGGTTTCCTTTCTGAACAACTATACCCTGCTCCCTGATGTATCCCTTCACGAGAACAGCCTTCTCGTTAAGTGCTTGATCTTTTTTGAAATTGTTGTATTCCATGGTTGCAGGATCAAGTATGTGAACCCCTGCAAGGTCCGCCTCACCACGTTTTATAGCCTCAACACCGCCGAGTGATCCAACATTGATGATCTTCACATTCAGATCAAGCCTGTGAAATACGGAATCAAGAGCAATGTCATGGCTTCCTATGAAATTCAGGTCTGGAACAAGCACATCCTGGGAAAACAATATCACATCAAGATTCTCGTTCTCATCGATGTACGGCCTGTCACCGTAAGAGGAGATGTAACCGTCGGATCTCGTCAGCCTTGATACACTCCCTGAGTCTCCCAGAAGAGGGTAAGCTATATTTTCGCCCCTGTTAACAAGGCTCACAGGAATAAGATTGAGTTTACCCAGTGAAAGACTTACCCTCACCGGCACCTTTGCCCTCACCTTTCTCACCGATCTCTTCAAGTGTGCTGATTTAAGAAGCACAGGAAGAAAAATGGTCTCAAATACCATGATTGCTGAAACAGGGAAACCAGGAAGTCCATACACCGGTCTTCCATTTCCTGCTGCAAGGAGGGTCGGTTTTCCAGGTTTTATCTCAACTCCATGGAAAAGGATACCCGGAGTGAGATCACCAAGCACTCTGTAAACCATGTCCCCCTCGCCAGCTGATGTGCTTCCGCTTGTAATTATCACATCATTTTTTTTGATGAGATCATCAATGGTGTTTCTGATAAGGTCAATGTCATCCCTGATGATTCCCAGATATTGAGAATCGAATACTCCGTACTGGTCCAGCATATTCTTTATTGCAATTCCATTTGATTCGTAAATCATACCCAGAGATATTTCCCTGCCGGGTTCAACGAGCTCATTGCCGGTGGATATTATGGCAATCCTCATTTTACGGTATACAGTTACATCTTCAACACCAGTGGAACTGAGCACGGCGATCTCTCTTGGACCAAGAGAAGTATCCCTTCTCAGGATCATTTCCCCCATGGATACGTCGGTTCCAGATAGCGAAATGTTCTCCCCGGGTCTGACCGATCTGAGTATCTCAACAGAGTTACCAGTCTCCCTGGTATACTCAGACATCACCACCGCATCGCAGTTGAACGGAACAACTGATCCGGTAGCTATTCTGAAGCATCCCCTATCATTCACGAGTTCCTTTGGCGGTTCACCGATCAGGGAACTCCCGACGATTTCAAGCTTAACAGGATGATCCTGTTCTGCATCTTCAACTGACAACGATGAAACAGCATAGCCATCCACCTCTGACCTGTCAAACGGTGGTGAGTCGATGGGTGAATACACATCCTCTGACAGCACCCTTCCAAGGGCATCTGATATCTTCACCTTCTCTGTATCAGTGACATGATTGGTATATTCATCGGCCAGCCTTACTGCTGATTCGACTGTCGTGAGTTTATGAAATATAACAGCCATCAAAACACATCTCCAATTACGGACACGTTCACTGTATCCCCTTCCTCTATTCCTTCCACATTCTCTGGTATAATTGTAAGGCCGTTTGCGTTGAGCAGAGAGGAAAGTATCCCCGATCCTGTTATCCTCAGAGGCTCGGCTACCATACCAGATTGAGTGTTGTGCAACCTGACCCGGAGGTAGGAGCGCATGGAATCCCTGTTTGCAACCCTCTCGGAGATTCTTGCCATAACAGAGATTCTTGAGTACCTGAGGCCGATCATATGTTCCAGATAATATGGAAGAAAAGCCTCAACTGAGATCAGGGCTGCCACAGGAAGGCCCGACACCGAAAATACCGGTATACCATCAAGATCATAGAGTGAGATCGTTCTTCCGGGCTTGATTCTGACACCTCCAAAAACAGGGCGACCCATCTCATCGAGGACGTCAGGAACAATATCCATCATGCCAAGACTTGTACCCCCTGTAACAATAAGCAAGTTGAACTTTTCCTTGAGACCCTTCAACTTCTCCATAAGAACATTAGCATCGTCAGGTACCACGCCGAGATCAGCCGTTTCAATAAAGCCGGATCTGAAATAATTCACGAGGAGAGGCTGCGTTGTGTTTTTCACGCGGCTTTCGGGATCCATAAGCTCATTTCCCGTTGAGATCACTCCCATGATCAGTCTGTTGTAGACGGGAATTTCATCGAGCCCTATCGCGATCATTGATGCTATGTGTTGTGCCCTTATGAGCTGGCCACTGTTGAGTATAACCTGACCGATCCCAATATCCTCACCAGCCCTTGAGACATTTTCAAACCTTCTCACCCCCTCGAGAATCTCAACGCGGTCCCCCTTCCTTACGGAATCTTCAGCCATCACAACTGCATCAGCACCTCTGGGTAATTTTCCCCCGGTATATATCTCGTAACAGGAACCACTGTCATTCTCCTTTTCCGAGAAATCCCCAGCCTCTATGCTGCCCTTAACCCTCAGGATGACAGGACTGAATTTAGATGATCCTCTCACCTCCGCACTTTTAACTGCATAGCCGTCTACAGCACTTCTGTCGAAAGAAGGCACATTAACCGCAGACTGAATAGCAGTCGCGCAAACCCTACCGCAGGAAGATGTGACCGGAATCTTCTCAATTCCGATGCCTTTCCACGCAACGGAAAGCATCTTATCAATGGCATCATCAAATGTTATCAATTTCTCAAAACGCTCCATTTTCCTGCGGTGACCTGGCATTACATCAAATATTTCTGATGGGTATTAAGCGTTATCGCCTTCCACTGATCGTATATTCAAATCAGGGCAAGTTTGTCATTTACGCGCTAACCGGGCAGGTGATATTCATAAGCAGTTTAATGCATATTGACTGTGGCAGATGTTACTCTGAAGCGGCTGGTGATAATACCATCGTAAAGGCAGTCATGCAGAAGGCCCACCCTCTGGCACGGGAACACATAAGTTTCAGGTTCTTTCAGATATTCAGAAAAAACCGGGGTCTTTAAAGTAAATAAGCACAAAGGAGAATATGACAAGAAACGCAACAATTATTAAAAACCTTAAAAGTGCAGATGTTTTTCTACTCATTCAATCCTAATCGCTGTATCTTTACATATACTATAATCTTGATCGTCCAGAATGCAGTCACCGGCCTGTAAGAAATGCTTTGAATCGATCTTTACTAGCCGGCATTTCTCAGAATGGAGATCATCGATCCCGCCAGGCTCAGAATTCCGGATATCAGCATGACAATCCTGAAGCCGTAGGTGAAACTGCTGAAGTATAGTGGCGTGATCCGGATTACTATTCCGGAAAACATACCCACTATCAGCGATTTCGGCATAAAAATTGAGAGAACAAGCGTGGCAAGAAAGATACTCAACAGCTGCCCTGTGAACCTCATTGTTCCAAGGAAGCCTGAGGCTGTCCCCGAAGAGTCCCTGTCAACGGACCCCATGACAGAATTTGTGTTCGGAGCGGAAAACAGGCCAAAACCGACTCCAAGGATCCCAAGCAGTATCATCAGATCAACCCTGCCGGACGGATGGTAATAGTAGAGGGACAGAAATGAGATTCCGATGATTAGCATGCCGATGGATGCTATTGCCCTTGATCCTGCCAGATCAGACAGTTTTCCTGCCACCGGAGAAAGTGCAACCATCATGACAGGCTCTGGAAGAAGGAGTATCCCGGACAGGAATGGACTTACACCAAGGATTACCTGCAAATATATGGAGAAGACAAATACTATGGAAAATGTACTCACATAATTCAGGAACGCTGTGATATTTGATGCCACGAATGTACGGTTTTTTCTAAAGAGTTTCGGGGGAAGAACGGGTTCGACAGACCGATTCTCATCATTCAGAAAGAGTATGAGAAAGATTAATGAAAAGGCGATCAAAAAAGAGGTGTTCAGGAATCCGAGAATATTCCCGAGGGCAAGATAGAGAGTCAGGGATAGAATGAATCCCACAAAAGTTATGGTACCCCTGACATTCAACCGATATTCATGTTTTCTGATCTCAATGTTTCTCATGCTTCCCAGTGATATAAAAAATGCAACTGCACTCACCGGAGCAACAAAATAGAATATTGATCTCCAACCGAAGAATTCTATAAGTAGACCTCCGAGGAATGGCGCAAAAGTAAGTCCCAGATAGACAGACATAGCGTTGATCCCAAGGGCAAGCCCCCTTCCGCCAGAAGAGTATACGTAACTGACTATTGCTGTGGAATTGGTGCTCAGGATAGCGGCACCAACCCCCAGGACAAAGAGAAGAGCCACCAGAATGTAATAAGTTGCTGAAAATGGAGCAAGTGCAGCAGAAACCGCAAACAGAACAAGACCATATCTGAACACCGAGACCCTTCCAATTTCATCGGATATCCTGCCGAAGAATATCATGAATGATGCCAGCGGTATCAGGATAACCAGTGGAATAAGCGCAGCCTGTAAGAAAGTAAGGTGGAATGATACACCGATTCTGGGAACAGCGAATGCAACTGCGCTTGAAAGAAAGGGAGTGGAGAAAGCTGCCAGCGAAGTGGTAAGGAGAATAAGATGTTTCTTGCCAGGAGATAGATCAGGCATATCACTGTATATGTATCTTCAAAAGTTAAGTATTCCCTAAAATTAGCGTTCATTCTGCATACACTGCCATGAGACAATACCCTCACCAGCGGTGTGACTCGTTGCCTATGGATGTGAAACATGTCAATGGGGGCTGTCTATCATTGCAGTGATCTGTTCCTGGTTTCAGGCGCCAGAATTAAAGTCACAGCGAGGCCAATAAACTCGAACACTGCGAAAAACAGCAGTCCATAAGAAATATTGAGGCCGCTGATCAACAGTGGAAAGGCAAATACTCCTAAAATGGCACCTATCCTCGACGCCGCGGTGGATATACCCATGGCGGTAGCCCTGATTCTTGTTGGGAATATTTCTACAGGGTACAGGTATGTGATGTTGGTGGGGCCAATATTGTGGAAGAAGTGCATTAACGCAAAGGCCGCAAATATGTACATAAATGGAAAACTGCCATGGAGAGAGAACAGACCGAATACTACCAGTGATATCCCTGCAAAACCGAACCCGATTGATTCAAGCTTTTTTCTACCGATCCTGTCGATGTAGATCAGACAGATCAGCGTTCCCACAACAACAGGAATTTCCTCAAGCAGCGTCGCTATTATGGTATCAACGTAACCACCGCCGGACTGAATAAAGAGTGAAGGAGTGTAGTTCCAGACACCGTAGCTCGCTATGTCATAAGAAAGCCATGCCAGTGAGGTGAAGAGAATCAGCGGGAAGAATTTTCCAATTTCGGAAAATGATGTTTTTCCTTTCTGCACAGACGGGGCTGGCAGTGTATTAATGCCGACATCCTTTCCCATCCACGTGGTCACCTTTTCC
This sequence comes from Thermoplasmata archaeon, assembly GCA_049965715.1. GTDB lineage: Archaea > Thermoplasmatota > Thermoplasmata > Thermoplasmatales > Thermoplasmataceae > JAKAFX01. The sequence goes on along the minus strand of JBMFWA010000003.1, from coordinate 39,303 downwards.
GCCTCAGCATATTCTCCCTTCCCAGCCAGCCAGTAAGGGCTTTCCGGCATGGATCTCCTGGATATGATCACAAGAAGAGGGACAACAGCACCCGTGGCATACATCAGCCTCCATGCTAGACCACCGGAATAGAGCACGATTGGTATTGATATTATGTAGAAAACCACTGATCCGATGGTCCAGGAGAAGATATTGAACACAAGGTACCTGCCACGGGTTCTTTTTGGGGAAAATTCAGCCTGTATTGATGAACTGATTGGATAATCAGCGCCTATGCCTATCCCGGCAATCACCTCAAATATGAAAAATTCCAGCAGGTTGGATGAGAACGCAGTGAGGAGAAGGAAGACAGAGGAGAGCGCCATATCGTAAACAAATATTCTTCTTCTGCCGACCGAATCTGAAATCCTGCCAAATATTATGCTTCCAAAGAACATGCCAATGTAGATTGCGGCAGCGCCAAAGGAAACGAAGATTGCCCTGTCCAGAAAACTGTGCATGAGATATATGTAGGCGGTGGAGAAAATTGACAGCGCGTATCCGTCCATGAACACGCCCATGGACGAAAGGATCGTTATTATATCCAGTTTTTTTGTTCCCGGCAGCTGATCGAAGGCTACGGTCTCCATCCAACCATGATCTGTAACTGATATTTCGTATTTCACCTGAGTGCCAAAAGGCAGATATCAATCTTTCCGAGCCTTGAGCCGTTAAAAGAATCTATGCAAATGGCTGTGCATGATTTAGGTAAAATTTTTAATAATATCCTGCCAATCTGATTGAGTTGTTTGAAAGACTGTTCAGCCCAGAATCTGTAGCGGTTGTCGGTGCCAGTAATAACCCGGTGAAAATAGGCTACGCCATACTGAAGAATCTAATTAACTCTGGATACACGGGAAAAATATACCCCGTCAACAGGAACCCTGGCGATATCCAGGGTATCCATTCATACCAATCACTTTCCGAGATCAATGAAAAAGTGGACCTTGCCGTGATAACGGTACCGGCGGGGTCTGTCCCGGGCGAAGTGAAAGAATGCGTGAATTTGAAGATTCCATTTGCGGTTATAATCCCTGGAGGTTTTTCTGAAACTGGTGAATCCGGCAAGGCGATGGAGATAACCATCAGAAACATGATAAAGGGATCAGGCACAAGGATAATCGGTCCCAATACCGTTGGGGTGTATTTTCCGTACAGCAATCTCAACACCGCACTGACGCCACCGGAAAGAGTCTCTTTCCCGGCAGCCGGGGACATTGCATTTGTTTCACAGAGTGGCGCTCTCGGACTGCTTACAATGGATTCAATATCGGAGTTCGGAATAGGGATTTCAGCCTTTGTCAATATAGGGAATAAGATCGATCTGGACGAGAATGAACTACTGGAATATTTCAGGAACGATGCCAGGACCAAGTCGATAGCACTGTACCTTGAGAGTATAGACAACGGCCGCAGATTTTACGATCTTCTGCGCAAAACCAACAGGGTCAAACCGGTAGTCGTGCTCAAATCGGGCAGAACAGAGGCGTCAGCGAAGGCCGCATCATTGCATACGGGTGCACTTGCATCCAACGACATGATAGTGAATGGAATGATCAGGCAGGCAGGATCCGCAAGGGCTTATGATGAGGTTGAGTTGCTTGATTATTCGAGGATTCTTGCTTACTCAAAGCCTTTTGCTGGCGATAGGATTGCCGTGGTGACAACCGCAGGGGGAGTTGGTGTCATCACTTCTGATTATATTTCTTCAGAAAGGCATGGGATAGGGCTCAGGATGGCTGCACTTTCCGAGGCCACCAGGACCGAAATAAGAAAAGAGATAGTGTCCTTTGGCTCTGCCGAGAATCCCGTGGATCTCACTGCAGACGGAGACATCTCAAGCTATGAAAAAGTACTGTCCTTGCTGCAGAGGGACCCCGGCGTGGACGCAATTGTAGCTTATGCACTTCCCCAGACTCCAAAAATGAACATGGATATTGTCGAGGTTATCTCCAGACTTTCCAATGGAGAAAAACCAATCGTTGCAGGCGTTATAGGTTCAAAGCTAGGGAAGGAGCTCCTTGTGGAATTTGAACATGCAAGGATACCCGCTTATCCTTCTATTGAGAGAGTGGTAAAATCGTTGAAGGTTCTGCGCGAGTATGGGAGATTCCTTCAATCCAGGGGGTTGTTATGACACTGGAAGAATTAGTCGCAGGTATCAGGAAGAAGGAAGCGACAGAAAGTGTGCTGAAGGAAGCGTTCAGGCAACTTGGAATACTGGTGCCCAGAGGCATAACCCTGACGGAACTCCCACCTGCCCTGGATCTAAGTTTTCCAGTTGTGCTCAAGGTCTCGGACGATAAGATATTACACAAGACCGAGGTTGGCGGGGTGGTCACTGGCATAAGGAATATGGATGACCTGAAATCAGAGTTTACCTCTATGAGGGCAAAATTCCCGGGATCGAGGTTTCTTGTGGAGGAGATGGTAGAAGGAGGGCTCGAAATGATCACCGGGATAGTGAGGGATAAGAATTTTGGGCTCTGCATCATGATAGGCATGGGTGGAATTTATACAGAGCTGTATGGCGATGTAACATTTCGCCTGCTTCCTATAGATGCGGCAGATGCTGACGATATGATCGACGAGGTATCCCTGGGCAGATTCACAGGTGAAGGATTCAGGGGAATAAGGGCCGACAGGAAATCCATTGTGGAATTCCTCCTCAAGATATCAGAATTCGGTGTTGCTTCAGAAGATTTCCTGGAGCAACTGGATCTTAATCCAGTTAAGATTAATTATCAGAAAATATATGTTCTCGATGCAAAATTGATAAAAACAAAGCTGCCGGAACAGCGACGGGCAGATTCATAGTTTTTCTGGTAAAAATCTTGCTGAGGGATGAGAAATGCTGAAAGGCAACATTAATAAATCCCCTTTGTGATGTCAATCTGAAAGTGATGAGGAAGATCACATTAGTGCTTTTGGTTGTCCTGGTACTTTTCATGGGATGGATACTATATTCGTCCATGGTGCAGACAGATCTTCCAACCTATGGGTCATCGCCATATCATGGACTGCAGAACGGCCTTGGATCAGGAGGGCCTGGCGGTGCAGGAAGCGGATCAGGATCAAGCACCGGCATCGGTTCCATAGGAATTCCAACAAGTGGTGTGTCATTCCCCACCATAGGCAACTTTTTCTCGTTTCATCTTCCCCATTTAAACGTGAATCTCTCTTTTCTTGCATTCTGGATATATTTCCCGCACTTTTCTCATCACTTCGGCGGGTCGAGTATCAACATAACACATCCGGTGCAGAGAAATACCACAACTCAATCCGGCGGAGGCGGTGGCGGATCAGGCAATACTTACAGGATACCACTTCCACTGAATATCTATCTTTTCATATTCGTCGGAATAGTGGTCATTGTGTTTGTAATCGTCATAACCCAGGTTCTGAGCATAAGGAAGAAGGATCAGAGGAAGCATGATGTTCAGGAGGAGGAAGCACCAGTTCCTGAATTTCCGCCCTTGAACAGATCTGCAATTAAAGAGGAAACTGAAAGGAAGATAACATTCACGGAGGACACTGAGATAATGAGGCCGTGGAAGGAGGAGAAAACCCTGCTGGAGTTTGGAATAGACGGCGATCTCCCACTGATATGGGACAGCGAGAACAGCCTTTCCATTACAAGCCCGTCGAACATCACCGTTGTTTCGTCCAATAGCGAGTCCAAATTGTATGAAGGACCAAAGCTGGACATCATGCTGACAGAAAGGTGCACAGGATTCATTTCATCGAAGGCAGATTATGAGGATTTCAAAGTTGTGAGATCGGTTGACTACGAACAGGAGACTGTTGACCTTTTCAGGCTTAACTTCCTCTACAATATCGACGGCAGAACAAGTCTCACGCCTTCTGAAGTCATAGGCAAGGTTATGGATTCAGATCCTTCCTGTGACAGACTGGCTCTAAGATCTGTTCTGCAGCACTTTGAAAGATCTCTCTACGGGAAGAGGAAGATGAGCAGGCAGGAATTCCAGGACTATATAAGGATGCTGATGAGAGGCAGGCCAAAGGCTCTGGGTTTTGTATGCAGGAGAAATTCTGATGAGCAGAGTCGTTAGGATCTTTTTTCCGGAAACTGGAAGACAATGGGCCATAAACGTATCAGTCCTCGCTGTTCTTCTCATCCTGGGATTCTTTCTCTCATTCATATGGTCAGTCCTTTTTCTGCTGCTTTCGTTCAGCATAGTTCAGGTACTCAGGATCAAGGGCAGGATTGGAACGGAATCGAGCTTAAGGAGATCGTTCTCGGATCTTTATCTTTATCCCATGATGTCTCCGGTTGTCTTTTTAATACTTTTCAATGTGCTGCTGGAGGGCACTGCACTGAAGAGCTACATACTGATAATGTATATCAGTGCCCTGCTACTGGCATCTGGTTTTCTGCTCAACAGACTTTCGTATTCTCTGGACAGGAAAGCGTTTCCCTCTCATGCCATATTCTTTGGGGGGATTTCAAGAAAGATCACTATTCTGGGAATCGCAACACTCCTTCTGTTATACTATTATACTGTCTATATATCCATTCCACTGATATTTTATTCTGTTGCAGCTTCCATATCAGATTCAAGGTTTATACTCAGGGATTCCAGCAGAAATTTGTTGAAGGGAATATCGTACTATTTCAAGGAGTCCCTTGACCGGTGGCTGACCTACTGGGTCGCTGTAGGTATTTTCTTTGACGTGATTGTGTATCCGAAACCTGCACTATACAACGTATACATAATCACTGTTTTCGTCGCAGTACTTGTGCTGATGGTTATCCGGGCAGTTTACAAATCCTATAAGGTTTCATATCTGCTTCTTGAGGAAAAGAAGGACACTCTGTTTTCAAAGCATAATTTTGTTCCAAGGGTTGCTACGGATGAAACAGTCGGGTTTGTGATAAACAACACCAGGGAATTTGTTATTGAGGGAAAGTCAGAGAACATTCTTGTTTCTCTCTCTTATCTGATGACACTGTACGGCATAGGATACCAGAGGATAGTCTCTATCCTGGACCCCATCATTCATTACCGCAAACCCGAGATTATCTACACCAGCGCGTCCTTTGCCGAGAAAACCATAAACGACGAGAAGGAAAACAGATCCATGATAATCAGGAAGGTGATCGAAACGATGGCAGGTGAAAATGTTGGACATTGAGGAAAGCTCAGAATATTCGCAGGATATAAACAGCGTGATTGATGGCATCTCAAGATACTATGTCGGCAGTAGAAAAAGCGTGGAGATCATCCTTGCAACCATTCTATCTTCAGGTCACGCGCTTATAGAGGACTTCCCGGGCATTGGAAAGACTTTCCTTGCAAAACTGTTCTCGACAGCACTGGGCCTGAAATTTTCAAGAATTCAGTTCACTCCTGATCTGCTCCCTGGCGATATAACTGGAACAAAGATATACAAGCAGGTATCAGGATCATTCGAGATATCCAGAGGGCCTGTTTTTGCGAACATCATTCTTGCTGATGAAATTAACAGGGCTCCTCCAAAAACACAGTCAGCTCTTCTTGAGGCAATGGAGGAGAACCAGGTTACCATAGAAGGCGAGACAATGCATCTCCAGAAACCGTTTGTTGTAATCGCAACTCAAAATCCAATCGAGTTTCAGGGAACATATCCCCTTCCGGAGGCTGAACTTGACAGGTTCATGGTTAGAATCTCGCTTGGCTACCCTGATGACAGAACCCTGCTTGAGAGGAGGATCTCCTGGGAGAATGATGATCCAAGCTCCTCCATAGGGGCTATAATGAGTGCGGACAGAATAAACCAGATAAGAACCTATCTGGAAACCAGCATGACTGTAAGCAGTGAAATAATGGATTACATATCCTCCTTCTCAAAGATGAGGAGCGATGAGAGGGTAATCGCTGGGCCAAGCCCTAGAGGACTCATCTCAATGCTTAGACTGGGAAGGGCAATGGCTCTTCTGAGAGGAAGGGATTTCGTTACCCCTGATGACATCAAGGAGGTTGCGCCATTTGTGCTTCCACACAGGATAGTGGTCAAGCCAGACGTTCTTTACGAAGAGAGAACCGGACAGTCAATAGTAAAGGAATATCTTGGCAAACTGGAAGTTCCAAAGTAAATAAGATGATCAAGGAGTGGGACAGAACCCTTCTGGCGCTTGTCTTCATTCTGGGAGTGATAGCAGTGGCTTCATTTGTCGCGTCATTTCCTCCTCTTATCATATCTGTGATTTTTCCGCTGATATTTCTGCTGATAGTTCTGTCATTGTATTCTGAGCCGCAGATAACCGTTCGATCCGGGCAACGGGAAATTACATCAAAAACCAGGGCAGAGATAGATCTTGAATTCATTATTAGCGTCAGGGGAGGTCTGGGATTCTTCATACTCAATCTGCCAGCTCCCGATAACAGCATACTGACCGAAGGAACAAATGTTCATCTTGTTTACGCAAACGGCAGGAACCGGGAGATCAAGGTCTCATATAAGATGAAAATCATGAGGCGTGGGGTCTATGCATATTCAAAAGTGAGCACGGTGTATTATCCTGTCAATGCCTCCATGAAAATAATCGAGGGTAAAACAGGCATAGACCTGAAGATCATGATTCTCCCTGAGCTGGACATCCCTGATCTCAGATCCATGACGTTCTCAACCGATAAGCCAATACCAAGAGATTTGAAAAGCACCTTTGGCCCTATATCCAACGATTTTGAGTCTGTCAGGACTTACCAGATAGGGGACTCGTACAAGATAATCAACTGGAAAGCCACAGCGAGAAGCACAGCAGAACCGGGGATAATGGTGAACCAGTTTTACAAGGAAGGCTACCAGTCCTACATGGTGCTCATGGATATGGGATACATAATGGTAAAGGGCACTGACATAGAGAATGCGCTGGAATATTCAATATCATTTACGGTTTCTATGGCCAGGGCCCTGCTGACCAGGGGTCAGGACGTGTCTTTCTCGACTCTTCAGTATGCGGCAGGGGAGAAAACACAGTTCAAAAGGCTATCAGGGAACGAAAACGGTTACCGGGAGATGATCCGAGATTTCATGGAGATGGAGCGCAGAGGTTCTCCCAGATCCAGATACGCCCTGGACAAGGAAACTCTCTATTTTGTAAGGAAGGAAAGACCTGCAGTCATCATTCCAACATCTGTGCTCGGAGACAATGCCAGCAACCTGGCATCGATACTGGAGATGCTGAAACCGCACTGTGCGAGCATAACGGTACTTGACATCATTTCTGCAGGGATAGTTCTGCGTTACTCGGGCATCGATCTTGGAAAGAAGTTTGTACAGAAGGTGATAGCTCCAACCAAGAAGGAGATGTATCACCGTTTATCGTCCGGTGCCTCAATTGTGGCGTGGGACCCTTCTTCGGAAAAGATTTCCAGTGCAATCACTCGCGTTCTGAAGGGGATGGCCTGATGAAGCTTTCATTTGTCAACATTGCTGGTGCGGTCCTGATGTATTTTCCATCCCTGTTGATAATTCTGCTGGCACCTTCAGGGCTTTCAATAATACTGGCGGTTCTCCCTATAATTATGGTCACTGCAGCAGTGATGATTCCAGAGAGGACAAGGGCATCAATATCACTGAGATACTATTCCATTGTGCCGGTACTTTTTGTCATACTCTTTTCCCGGGGATTTCTGGCAAGCCAGATCGCGGTATTCCCATACATTGGAAGTATATCTGGAATCGCCCTGGGTATCGGCGTGCTTCTCTGGGAGTCGGGGCTGATCATCACTCAGTATTCCCAGACGGCAATAAATGCGCGTGCAACTCTGCTGGATCATGGTTATGAGAATGAGGAAGTGAACAGAGAATTCGCGGTATTCAGGAACCAGGTGATCAGTAATATAGTTGTTTCCGCAGCTGTTTCCATGTTCCTATATGTGATTTTGTTCATAGTGCCTAAGATACGAACAAATGTATTCATCCTTGTCATTATTTTCTTAATTGTATACATATTTCTGTCAAGAATATTTGTTAGATCAAATAGCGTGAATCTTCAATCTCAATGAATGAAACAGGGCATTTCCTTGTTACGTCCAGGCAATATCAGAAATTGCTTATCATTTATGAGATAGTCTGTCCGAGAAACGTGTCATCATGCTTCGATCATTGGAATATCACAACATGTTTTCTTCCATTGCTTCGTCAGATTGATGGTATACACTAAGACAAACATTTAAATACGTACTACTGTTGGTACTTGCATGGAGTTAAAGGGTATTGACAAATATGCCAGATATACCTCGAGGCTATGGATACTCCTTGTGTTGGCGCTTCTTGTGGGAAGTTTTCTTAATTTCTTTGACTTCTTTATAATTGGCTTCATCAACACATTTATTTCCAAGCCGTGGCATATCAACGTTGGAGACGCTACATGGCTTATTCTGGCATCTGGAATAGGACTTGTTGCGGGTGGATTTGGCGCTGGAAAGCTGATGGATGCCTATGGACGGAAGATAAACCTGATAATGATGGTGGTGATCTATTCAGTTTTCAGTATTCTTTCAGGCGCCGTTCCAACCGGTGACTGGCAGCTGCTGGCTTTCTACAGGTTCTTCATTGGTCTGGGAGTGGGTGGATCCTTTGCAATTGTCTTCCCGTATGTTGCAGAATTCGCACCTGCAGACAAAAGGGGCTTCCTCGTCGGACTCGTTGTTGTAGGAACACCCGTCGGTACTCTCCTTGCCTCGCTCAGTTCAGCATATCTTGAACCCATAATAGGGTTCAGGGGACTTCTTTATGAAGGAGGCATACCGCTGCTACTGATTCCTCTTCTGATATTCTTCGCGTATGAGTCACCAAGGTGGCTGATCACGAAGGGAAGAATAGAGGACGCAAAGAAAGTGGTGGGCAAGGTATACAAGATAGATCCAAACAAGGTTGAGATTGATGTGAAGGACTTCGCGAGCTTCAACAAGAAGACAAAGTGGAAAGAGCTTTTCAGGTATCCAAAACCTCTGGCTACAACGTGGATTATCAGCTTTACGCTCCAGTCAGTATCCTACAATTTTACAATCTGGGGACCCGCGCTGCTTGTGTTCGTCCTTGGTATCAGCGCTCATCAGGCATCATATCTCTTCATATTCGTGGCACTGTCAGGGCTTACTGGAAGAGTGTTATTTGATGTGCTTCTCGATAGGATTGGCAGGAGATTTGCCGGATTCTTCACCAGCATGGGAGCTGTCATTTTCCTTGTTCTGGGAGGAATTTTCCACTCTTATCTCATAGGCGCAGTTTCCCTGTTCTATATTCTTGCGCTTGTAAGCTATTTCTTCCTCGATGCGAACTGGCCCGTGCTCACAGTGGTTGGATCTGAAGTCTGGCCTCAGGAGGTAAGGGGAAGCGGCTGGGGATCAGGGTATGGATTCGGAGCGCTCGGTAAAATAGTGGGCACGATTGTTCTTGCGCTGCTTATTGGGGTGGGACTCACCATATCACCCAAACCGTCGCTTGCAGGTGTGCTTCCTGTGTTTGTCTTCTTCGGGGTGATGATGTTCATTTCATTCCTCGTGTTCCTGTTCATCGCACCGGAGGAAAAGGGCAAATCGCTCGAGACCATAGAGATGGAACAGTTGGGAAAATAAGTAATGACAACCCTTATAACTGGCGGAGGAGTGATAGGATCTCACTCCGCCTATCTTTTTCAAGAGAATCATGAGGATTTCGTCATAATGGAGTACAATCCGCAGTTAGAAGCTATAGGCAACATAATATCCGATCCAGAGGCGCACGTGGTTAAGGGCAGTGTGCTTGACCGGAATTTTTTAACAGAAACCGTAAAGTCGCATGGCGTAACCAGAATTGTACACACAGTTGCAAATCCCATGCTTAACGCGGGTGCCCAGGACAATCCATATGATGCTATAAACCTGAATATAATGGGAACAGCAAATATACTGGAAACAGCTAGGAAACTGGAACTTGAGAAGGTAGTTTTCCTGAGTTCTGCAACTCTCACCACAAATCTCAGTCCCGCCTCTGAAATAGGAAAAATGTCAGAGGATAACATACCGCGAACCACGAACATATATTCCAGCACAAAACTGGCTTGTGAAAACCTTGGGTTGAATTATTCAAGCCTGTACGGTCTTGATTTTGTTGCACTTCGACCGGTCGGAGTATTCGGTCCATGGCAGGGTACCGGTGGAGGTGGAAGATCCAACATGATGAAGTCCCTGATGGAGGCCCTCTCCAGAGGGAAGGTTGCATCACTGAGCCCCTGGGTGGGAGAAATAGTGTATGTGAAGGACGTTGCGCAGTCTGTGTACAAAGCAACCGTGGGGAAGGGCCTTAAAAGCAGGATATACAACGTTGGAATGGGAAAGATATACACGCCCGGGGAAATTATTTCAATAATTCAAACTCAGATACCAGGTTCCGTAATTCGGATTGAGGCAGAAGGGGAAATGCTGAAATTCAAGACATCAATTCAGGCAGAGGCTCCCCTTGACCTTGCTAGAAGTAAGAAAGAACTGGGATATAATCCCCAATATGAGATGCCGGCAGCTATGAGAGACTATTATAACTGGTACAGGTCAGTTTTCAGATAGAACATGGTCTGTTGGGCGTCTCCTGGATTTTAGGGCAAGAACAGCGTATGAAACATTTATGGTCGGGCAGTTCTTACCGTTATTTTCACATAATCTAGCCAGGTAGCCGAACAGGAATTCAGACTCGTTGTTTCTGTTGTTCATTATATCTTCAGCCATTAATGATTTGAAATCATCACGCATCGCCAGAAAGTTATTTATGGCGAAGTCTTTGCTCCCATTCTCAAGACCAACCCGCATTTTGGCTGATAACGAGAACGCCTCATTTACTAAATTTATCACAGAGGCCATCGCATATCTGTTTTCCTTTATTTCCTTAACTGTTGCAGAAAATACCGCGGTCATGTTACAGGCAAGGTTAAACAGGTACTTCTCCCAGACAGACTGATACACGCTGTCCTTTATGATCACCTTGAAGCCCGCTTTATGAAAGGTTGCCTTCAGGTCAGCTATCATATGGGCGTTGTCAGGCGAGTCACTTCCAATGGTTATGGTGGGTTCCTGACTTATGAAAATTATATTTCCGTTATCATCGCGCCTTGTCTCCATGGAGGCTGATCCCCCAATCAGATTCTCTAACCCAACCAGTGGTGTCAGATAGTCAATGTGTCTCACCCCATTCAACAGCGAGATAAATTTGGAACCTGTGTTTCTCAACATTATCAAAGTATCCTTCAGGGATTCAAGATCACTGTTTCTGACAGAGATGATAACTACATCGAATCGATCAGTCTCATTTATTGATGATAGAGCCCTGACTTTGACACTTGCAGTTTTGTTATGCTGAATCACTGTAATCCCTTTTTCATCGATCTCGTTCTTCCTCTGTTCCCTTACTAAAAATGTAACATCCTTTCCAGATTTCACCAGTTTAAAACCCAGAAATCCACCAACTGATCCGATTCCAATGATGAGAAATTTCACATGCAAGTATGTATTATGGTATTAAAGATTATTCTATACTGTATACTGAATTCAGTTAAAAATGACAGTCTTAATGATTTTTTCTCGATAATGCTGTAGATTGTGCGTATACAAAAGCACAAATGCTTTTATAGTTATTAATTATTATAACCTGCTACTGAGATAGGTGTGAAAATGAATAAACTGATTGATCTGAGCCATGATTTTGAAAAGAACATGCCGGTTCCCGACTGGCCTGGGGAGAACAGGCAGGAATTTGAACTCATAGAATACACGGTGACTGTCAATAGCGGTACGCAGAACAATCTTAGAATGAACCTTCACTGTGGAACCCACATTGACGCGCCTTATCACTATTGGAAACCAGGTATATCTGTGGAGAAACTTCCACTGGAGGACATGATGGGAAACTGCTATACTATAGGGTTGCACAAAAATCCCCTGGAGGAGGTAACTGCCAGGGATCTTGAGCCCGTGGTTGGTAAGGTCTCAAAGGGAGAAATGTTGTTTATCAACACTGGATGGTACAAGAAATGGCCAACGAGGGAGTACGAAACCTCGTATCCATATCTTTCACTTGAGGCTGGTAAGCTCATAACCAAGCTTGGCGTCTCTGTACTCGGTCTTGACACCCCCGGTCCTGACGCTCCAATCAGGAGTGGCAAGAGGCATGGAGACCCGCTGCATCTTGAACTGCTATCAAAAGGGATTCCCATTATAGAAAACCTTGACAATCTTGATCCGATCAGCGGAAAGAAAGTTACTGTTTATGCTTTCCCGATAAAGATCGCTGGCTCAAGCGGAGCACCATCAAGAGTGGTGGCTTCCCTATAATAGGGGCAGTGATCCATTGGAACAGAAGATTATTCAACTGTCTAAAAGGGACAATGTTGCAGTTGCTATCACAAACATTCATAAAGGCGAGATATTGCAACTCGATGGCAGGAAGTTGCAGGTCGAGGAAAATATCGAATTCGGCCATAAGATTTCCCTGACTGACATAAAAGCTGGACAGGAGATAATAAAATATGGAGAGGTTATAGGCACTGCTACACAGGCCATACCTGCCGGCCATCATGTACACATTCATAACATAAAATCGTTGAGGGCGAACAGAAATGATTGAAGTGAACGGATATTGGAATCCTGATAAGAAGGCAGCTCCGAGAAATCACACACTAGTACTGTCTCTGAACTCATTCTGTAACAACGCGGCAAGAACCATTCATAATATAGTCTCCCCGACTGTTTTGATCTCACATCCCCATGGAAGAAACGAGATCGGGATCAACAAGGAAAGGCTTTGGAAATCACTCCTCGGCAATGCCCTGAATCCCAACGTGTCTTCTGTACTGGTAGTTGGATATGAGGAGAAGACAACCGGGGCATTTGTTGAGGAACTTAGAAAGAGATCCAGAAAGACCGTTGAGAGCGTACTGGTTCTCAACGGGGGTACACTCAATGCTATCCATGAAGGTTCCAGCAAAGCAGTCGAACTTGTGCAGGAAAGTTCTGAATATAAGAGAGAACCGATACCTATCTCAGAATTCACCCTCGGGCTCAAATGTGGAAGCAGTGACGCAACCTCCGGTATCGCGTCTAATCCAGCTCTTGGCAAGGCCGTGGACAGGATGATATCACTTAATGGCACAGCCATATTTTCTGAGACCACAGAAATAATAGGGGCAGAGCATATTCTCGCCAAGAGAGGAATCGATAGCAATGTTTCCAGGGCAATTATGGAGGCAGCCAGGAGAAACGAAGATCTTGCCATCTCGCTTGGTGTTGATCTCATTGGTACAAATCCGGTTCCCGACAACATCAAGGGCGGTATTAGCACCATCGAGGAGAAGTCCATAGCATCCATAATGAAATCCGGATCTTCACCAATCATGGGAGTTCTTGATTATGCAACGCAACCACCGGCGAAAGGGCTTTATTTCATGGATTCGCCATCTGCGGCTACTGAAGTTCTCACGGCCCTGACCGCTGCAGGTTCCTCTGTGATACTGTTTACCACCGGAATGGGGAACCCTGTAGGATCACCGGTTGCCCCTGTAATGAAGATCACGGGCAACCCCATGTCTATCGTAAAAATGAAGGATCATATTGACGTGGATGTCAGCGAGATAATCAGCAAGGGAAAATCTGTCGATTTCGGGGGGGACAAAATATTCAATGCCCTGTTGAAGGTACTTTCAGGCAAACTCACGAAGTCAGAAATACTGCATCACGATGAATTTTCACCTATACCGGTGGGACTGTGACAATCAATCATTACATGGCCATAGTGGAATACGGAAAGAGGCTGGTGGAGATGTCTTCGGAGATGAAGCCTCTGCAACGCGACTATGCGAGGGTCAGGATTAGAGCGAACGGTGTGTGCGCCACTGACGTAAAGCTGGTGGATGGGGTGGGTTTTCACCCCGAGCTTCCCTTCGTTCCGGGTCATGAGCCCGCAGGACAGGTGGAGGAGGTAAATTCAGACTCTGAGAAATACAAGAACTATGTTGGCAGGAAATTTGTTGTACATCCTCACATCACGTGCGGAGAGTGTGAGAATTGCCTTTCAGGTAGGGAGAATGTTTGTCTTGCGCTGAAGGGGAGTCTTGGCATATCAATAAACGGTGCATTTTCAGAATATGTTGATGTGCCGTTAAGAAACCTGATACCGGTGCCTGACAGTATGGATTTTCCATATGCAGCATTGGCGGGTGGCGTTGTGGCGGTACCCCTGCTTGCCATAAGGAACCTTGGTGACCTTATGAACAGGGATGTGGTCGTAATTGGAACAGGCGGATTGGCTATGGTTGCGATTCAGATATTGAAAAATGGTGGATCCAATGTCATTGTTGTTGGCAGAAAAGATGAAAAACTCCAGATGGCAAGCGAACTGGGAGCATCTTTTGTAATCAACAGTACGCAGGCAGATTACGTGAAGGAAATAAGACATTACACGGCTGGTATTGGTGCCGATTATGTTTTGGATCTTGCAGGAGATCCAAAGGAGGTGCCGGTCGCTATAAATTCACTTAAGAGAGGGGGGACATTCTCAGTAGTTGGCTACTCTTCATCAACGATCAATCTTGATTATAAGAAAATAGCCCTGGATGCCATCAAAATACAGGGATCAAGATCATACACGAGGAATGACCTGAGAATATCCGTGGACCTCATAAAGAATCACCTGGTAAAGCCCATCATATCACACCGGTTTCCTCTGGAATCAGCAAACGAGGCAATATCTGTTGTCAGGAGCGGCACTTCAATAGGCAGGGTGGTTCTGGAATTCTGAATCCTAAATACCCTTCATAATATCGAGCTTCCCATATTGAAGACCATAATCTTCCAAAGTTCAAGCAATAAATTAATTTCCAGAATGAGGATTCGTTATTAAGATGGCTGAAAGTACAAATCTTTCCAGGATAGCTTATGACCAGATCCTGAACAGTATTATCACTGGAAATATAAAGCTCGGATCACCGGTATCACAGAACGCATTTTCAAAAATTCTCCCAATGAGCAGGACTCCAGTCAGGGAAGCTCTCTTTGCGCTTGAGCACCAGGGTCTGCTGACCAAGGAAGGGAATAAATATTCTGTTTCCTTCATATCCAAGGAAGACATCATCCAGCTTTACGAGGTCAGAAGGATTCTGGAGGGAAATGCTGCCAGATTGTGTGCTGTAAAAATCAATTCAGCTCAAAAGAAATCCCTGTCATTCCTGATGAGGACTATGAAAATGAAATCCGAATCTAAGGATGCAACCCCAGAGGAGATAGCAAACCTGAACGGGCATCTGCATGAAATGATAGCAGATATCGCGGGGAATGTCTATCTTAAGAAGTTTATAGCAGAAACGCTGCTGCATCTCAAGATAGTTAGGATCAGCCTGCTTGTCTCCGTTGAGAGAAGGACGGACGAGTTCAAGGATCATCAGCAGATCATCGAGGCAATTCTGGACAGCGATCCCAAGAGAGCTCAGGAGGCCATGGAAAGGCATGAGGATGCTGTCCTTGATTTCGCTAAAAAGACTGCCTTCAAGAAACTTTATGTGGATTAAGAGTTAAAAATGGTTTTTTAAAACGATCTAATCCCTTGGAATGATCGGCGGTTTCACGAATCCATTCCAGAATATACTCCAGCCTTTCAGTATGAAGGTGGTCAGGCCATTGCTGAAATAGGGATCCGATGATGCCAGCGCCCTTGCTTCTTCGACCGTTTCTGCTTCCCATACCAGGAATGATCCCGTGTTGTCGACCATGCGGCCGGCCAGTTTGAGCTTGCCTGAATTCAGCATTTTCAGCAGATATTCCCTGTGTATCTTCTTCATCTCGTCAGATGGACTCTTTACAAACGATGTTGTTTCCACTACATACATATCTTTTCACTTCCCTATAGATTTCTGTCCATCAGTGCCTTAAGTTCCTCATCACTGATTGGACCTTTTCTTGCCAATGAGATATTTTTTAGTTTCCTGAGGACTGCCAGGGCCTCAGGTTCATCAAGTTTTATTCCAAATTTATCAGCCTTATAGTAAACAGTGTCAATGCCGCTCTTCTTTCCATTGATTATCTCAACATTCGAATGACCCACAACCTCTGGCAGGAATGGAAACATCTCCAGAGGCATACCCGACTTTTCGAGTCTTCTCCACCAGCTTGTAAGAAT
The DNA here is from genome assembly GCA_049965715.1 of Thermoplasmata archaeon. Lineage (GTDB taxonomy): Archaea > Thermoplasmatota > Thermoplasmata > Thermoplasmatales > Thermoplasmataceae > JAKAFX01. The sequence continues at coordinate 23,118 of JBMFWA010000003.1, read as the reverse complement.
ACCAGATTCCACCGAGAATATACCATCACCCACTATTGGTTTCTGCGGGGGAAATTTTACACCGGATCTTTCTCTTGCAAGAACTGCCAGGGATCTCAGCATCCTGGTGTCTACCTCAGTCCTGATACCATAAAGGTATTTCAGAGCCATCACGCTTTCTTCCAGTGATGCATTGCCACTTCTCTCACCTATTCCAGTGAGGCTAACATGGATGGTTGATGCCCCGCCAAGAACGGCGGAAATTGTATTTGCAACCGCAAGCCCAAAATCATTGTGTGCATGTATCTCAACCGGTTTATCCGTTTTTGACTTGATTTTTTTTATAAAGAAGGTCGTCGCCTGAGGGTTAAGTACCCCGAACGTGTCAGCCAAAGCGAATGAATCCATATGCCCATCCTTGATGACCTGTCCCGCTATTTTCCAGAATGTGTCAAAGGGCGCTCTTGTTGCATCGATGGTAAAGAATGTTACCTTCAGTCCGTGTTCGTGCGCGTACGAAGTCGCCTCAACGGACAATTTGACCGCCTTCTCCACATCCCATCCATATGCGTGTTTTATCAGATGGTCGCTTGAGGGAATTTCCATGACTATTCCGTCCACATCCGCTGCAATTGCATTATCGACATCCTGCTTCATGCATCTTGCGAATGCGTAAATCCTGCTCCCAAGTCCAAGATGGGAAATTTCCTTGACAACCCTTGCGTCCTCGGCTGAAACAGAAGGCATTCCCGCTTCTATTCTGTCAACTCCAGACTCTGCCAGCATGGTTGCAATTTTGATCTTGTCGTCACGCCTGAAGGTTATTCCGGCCTGCTGTTCCCCGTCCCTCAAGGTCACATCATGAATCTCAACCTTATCCGGGAGTTTAACATTGCCCAGCACTTCAGCGTCGAAATTGTAAAAGCTGACAAAGTGCTGTTCATCTTTGTGCTGATCAGTTGGCGCCATCGTTAATTATCCTTTGTGGGTATTAAAATATTTCTACTATTGTATACAATAATAATTAGATGAGTAGTAATTCCCAGCAGTCTTTCAAATCACTTGTTTGGTATCCTCAGCAGGTTTGCTTTGTGTGAAATTATCTGTCCACTTATAGGGCCTGATTCTCTGCTGCTCAGGAACATTATGGTGGAAATCATCTCCTCGGTTGTGTAAACTTCTCCATTCTTTATTGCCTGTTCTATCTGACTCTGTGTTCTTCCGTTGCTCCAGAGATCTGTTAGAGTGGGAGGGGGCACGACTGAATTGATGGTAATGTCTCTTTGCATGTCTCGAATTTCAACGCTTAAGGATCTCGTGAACGAGTCCAGGGCTGCTTTAGAGGCTGCATAATCAGAATTATTCTTTGCCCCACTTGAGTTTGCAGAAGAGAATAAAACGATTCTGCCATAGCCTTCAGTTATCATGTGACCAAGGGCAAGACGTGCGGCTTTCATGGGTCCGTGCAGGTTGATTTCGAAAAGCCTTTCAATCTGGTCGGCTGTAAGTTCCAGGAATGGTTTTCTGTTGATTATGGAGGCTGTATAGATCATTACGTCTATTTTTTGGAATGTGCTGACAAAGCCATCAAGGGAATCCTTTAATGATTCATGACTGGTCACATCTGTATAGAAATACTGAGATCTTACGGAGTTCTTTTCCAGTCGCTCCAATATTTCCTTTGCGCCATTTCTGTTTATGTCAAGAATTCCTATATCCGCCCCCCTAATGCCAAACTGAAAGCAAACCTCCCTGCCTATGCCGGAGGCCCCTCCGATGACAGCTACACTGATGTCGTTAAAATCGAATTTGATATTGGTATACATATACAGGTAAATACATATACTATTTTAAAAGATACAGTGATGAAACCTGCAAAATATGCCCGAGGTATGCAGCAGAAATTCACTGAAACAGCCAGATAAGCCAGGTTCAGCCTGAGATCAGTAACTTCTCCATCCTGCTTCAGCTGGGAGCTTCATGCTTAAAATGTTGCCGGCTGGATCTCCATGGACTCCAACTCCACTGAGGCAGAAGGTGAATTCCCTACGGGATATGCCTAATTCATGTGATAATACCCATTCGAAATGAATGCATCAGGAATGTGATAAGATTGGTTGGCAGAATACATAGAAACATGGTTCTGCGGCAAGGATCCAATAAGTTGTTAACACGTTTATTAAGAATGTGGCAATAAAGTTTGGATGAATGTTTTTAAGGACCAGATATTGCGCGGAAAGACCATTCTAATCAGCGGAGGAGGGACCGGGTTAGGACGGGAAATGGCCGCCGGATTCGGAAAATTAGGTGCAAACATCGCGATTCTGGGCAGAAGAGAGGAAATACTGAAGGAAACAGCTACAGAAATAATGAAATCTGGCACAAAAGTGGTTTATTCCAAGTGTGATGTTCGTGATCCTGAACAGGTAAAAAATTCTGTAGAATACTTTCTGGATGAGCTTGGTTCAATCACCACACTGGTAAATAATGCTGCCGGGAACTTCATAAGCAGAACAGAGGATCTGTCTCTCAACGCATTTAATGCTGTTATTGGAATAGTTCTGAACGGAACAGTGAATCTGACCATGGAGGTGGGAAGGAGATGGATTCACGAGAAACAGGGTGGAGTGGTGCTCAACATATCAACAATTTATGGATCAACAGGATCGGGATACGTGGTTCCTTCGGCCGTTGCAAAGTCAGGAGTGATCTCCTTGACGAAGTCCCTCGCAGCGGAATGGGGAAAATATGGTATTAGACATGTGGCAATTGCCCCCGGAATCATCCCGACAGAAGGTGCCATGTCGAGGCTTGCCCCCACAGACGATATCAAAAAAATGCTGATTGACAGAATACCTCTTAAAAGATACGGTAAGATGGAGGAGCTGGTGAATCTTGCCACTTTTCTGATTTCGGATGGCTGTCCATACATAAACGGGGACATAATCTCCATCGATGGTGGAGAGAGTCTATGGCTGTCGGGGCAGTTTAACTTTCTTGACATTCTGAGCAATCAGGAGTGGGAAGCTATCAAGAGCATCAGAAGTAAATAGTCTTCATGTTATTTTTGACACCATGGGCAGGATCGGTTAAAACTGGCACAATACTCAAAGGCATTTTCTTCCGTAACCGTCGCTGCCGTTTAAAATAGACAACACTCGTTGAAGCCTCAGTCGCAAGTCTTGTCATATTTTCAATTTCAAAAAGTCTTAATTCCCATTGATCATTGTAAATTATGTCGAACCGGAACATTGCATTAATTGGAGTCAGCAATTTTCTTGGGAAATCTACAGCATATATATTGCTGAAGGATGGCTACAGGGTATCGATAACATCAAGAAACGAGAAGAAACTTGAACAGATCAGATCCTCCCTTGAGAAACTGGGGGAGATCTTCAGTGTCCCAGGCAGTATTACAGATCCTGTTTCAGCTGATGTAACCATGGAGAATGTCAATTCCAGACTTGGAGGTATTGATCATGTTGTTGTAATGATAGGAGGGTTTGTAAACGATACCATAACAGATCCAACCGGCTTGGAATCAATGATACAGAATCATATTTTCTTTACCACGTACACCGTCAGATCTGCAATAAAGTATCTGCATAACGGATCATCCATAGTTCTTGTGGCAAATACAGGCTCTATTGATCATGGAGACCCGAAGGCATATTCCTATTCGATAGCCAAAGCCGGTGTGGCCAGAATGACGGAATTGCTCTGTTCCGAGTTGATTCCAAGGGGGATAAGGGTAAACGCTGTGGCACCGAATTACATTGATAGCAGTTTTGAAGCAGGCAGAGACTGGAGGTCCACTAGAAAACTGGGAGACATAAAGACTCCACCGGAGGATATTGCAGTGGTGATAAAATGGCTAGTCTCGCAGGATTCAGGATGGGTGAATGGTGCGGTGATCCCGGTAGATGGCGGTTATCGCCTGAAGAAATAATTTTATTGCCATCGTTTAGGAAACTGTTATCCTTATCTCCACAGGCGCGATTTCACGATCTTTTCTCATGCTGCACCTGATTCTAAGACTTGTGGATGAACTCTTCTTGATTTCAATGGGGAGTTCTGGGGACACTTTTAATAAATTTATGCTGCCAGTGAGCACATTCACGTTCTTTACCACGATTCCCGCATCCTCCTTTGTATTTTTTAGAATTATGTATTCTTCAAATTCTATCCTGTCTTTCCCGCTTCTTATAAACCGCCTCTTGCTGAGGAGCACACCAAAACTCAGCAGCCCTTCCCTGCTCAAATTTCTGGATATGAGAAATTTAAGCGGCTTGAATCTGAATATGGGGTCAAAGTCAATTTCTGGTTTGAAATCACTCTCGGATACAACCTCATATCTTATGGCATTGATCTTGTTGTAAATCACATCTTTCAGTGTCATGTAGGCAATGGCAAACAGCATTACGGACATGAATACCAGCGATCCAAGGAATACGAAAATATTGAAGCCAATCAATACAAGCTGCAAAATGAACATTATAAAATCAACAATGATTTCAATGGAAGCCAGGGTGATGATAAAGGCTGTATCAATTGTGAGAAGAACGAAAACAATCTTAGTGTTGGGTAAAGGCTTCAGCGCGTTTGGATTGAACTCTTCCTTGAAGTCCCTGAACTGCTTCCCTCCGAAATATGTGTGAAGGACAGCAAAAACCGCAGGTGCAATTGCAAATACTGTAAAGACAAGTATCATCACACCAAAAAATAATATGGAATTCATAAGATGCCAACTCATATCCCATCAATATTTAAAACTTCACACAGGAATAAAATATAGAGAAGAATGTTCCGTGGCAGTATTCTGAGACATGGCAGTATGGCGAAACATTCCCATGGAAGTGTCCAGTGGACCATGGTAAAAGGTTTATATTCATTTCGAATGCAACTTCAATGCCTATCTACGAGCCTAATGAAAAGGAGATAATGAAGGAATATGTAACGCTCATTAAGGGAGAGGAGGAAGAATCCGAAGGAACCCTATTTCTCACTGACAGGAGGCTGATATATGAAAGAAAAGGAAAACGTGGCGTTTTCAAGGCAACCTCCCCGCAGGTGGTGGTTGACATCCCTCTTTACGAGATTACAAACCTGTCGGATGCTATTCCCAGATTCAAGGCATTTACAAAGAAAACAATCACTGTCGAATACAATGTCGGTGACCACAGGGAATCATCCAGGTTCGAGGTCAAGAAACCAAAGGAATGGAATGAGAATATAAGGAAATGGGCAGTTGATTCTAAACGCATACATGAAGAGGAAATCAGGAGATCTGAAGAGGAGGCCCACAGAAAACAGGTTGAGATGGCACGCGCAAAGGCCGGGACAACCAATGTGGGGGTGATGCACGTGAATACCGGATCAAACAGGGACACCCATCCGGATAGATCTGGATACAAGGATACTTTTGTTGATGCAGAAGACGTAGGATCAACCCAACTCCAGACAGTGACCAGGAGCCCTCCAGCAAAAGCAAAGAAGAAATGCAAGGAATGTGGCTACCCTCTGGACGACAACATGAAGTACTGTCCTAACTGTGGAACAAAGGTAGAATAGATATATGTCAGTGAAAAGATCAAGCATCATTACAATTGGAAACGAGATCCTCAAAGGGAGAACGATCAACACCAATTTCGCAAAGATAGGGAAGGTTCTGACATTTTCAGGATATGAGGTTTTCAGGGGTTTCGTGGTTGACGACAGCCTCGAGTCCATATCATGGGCTATCAGGTCTGCCCTCGACGTTTCAGACATTGTGGTAACCACAGGGGGGCTGGGTCCGACGTTTGATGATATGACCCTGAAGGGCATTTCCTCTGCACTTGGCAGGGAAATGATTTATTCTGAGGAGGCCATGGAACAATTGAAGGGATGGTATTCGCATCTCAATCTGGAAATGACACCCGAGAGGAAGAAAATGGCATATGTTCCAGAGGGATCGGAAATAATCGAGAATCCGGTCGGGGCTGCACCGGGAATACTGCTTCATGCGGATCAGAAAATGCTTGTAAGTCTGCCAGGCGTGCCAGCAGAAATGGAGGCTATGCTGGATCATATCATTGACAGAATTAAGAACCCAGGTTCTTATTACTGTGAAAAAAGCACCAAGCTGTTTGGTATCATGGAAAGTACATTTGCTCCCTATGTCAATGAAGTGATGAAGAGGGAGAATGGACTGGTGTACATAAAGAGCCATCCCCTGAACAGGGAAAATAATTTTCCCGGTATTGAGATTGAAGTCTCTGCAAGATCAGAAAGCCAGGAGACTGCCGAACATACAGTTGATTCCATAATGGATGAACTTACAGATCTCGCGAAGAAACTGAAGTCATGAATTTGCCCTGCTCGAATCGATACCTATTATTTTTGAGACAGGCGTTGCCAGATCTCCAAGCAGCTTGAGTCTGTCCATGGTATAATCGCCAGTCAGCAGGGATGCTATGGGATCGAACTCATTCGCCTGTAATTTCAGTGCATTGATCCTGGAAACGACAATCTTGCACAATCCTATCAGCAGGTAAGGCAGGTCCAGTGAAGCCAGTATGTCGTTATCGTCCAGCAACAGTTTCGTGAGTCTCAGCTTATGCTTTTCCATTTCCAGAAAAGTGGTGAAGAGCAGCTTGAGCACATTCGTGAGCGTATTTACATCGAGCGCATTAGTCAGTCCATGCTGGTTCATTATATCCACTGTCTGCGAACTGTCAGAATATTCTGCTCCAAGGAGTGTGTTGTCCTCATAAGTCGTAAGGGAGAACTTTGCAGATGCAGCCTTCTCATCATCCCTGAATATCACAGTGAGGCTCTTGTCAGACAGGTCTGCCTCTGCAAGGTAATACTTATCGATCTTCTCAAAATCCACCGCCGGCTCCTTGCTTGCCCACGTCGACGCAAACCTTACAGGAAGCTTGAAACCCTTATAAAGAGTGGAGAATGTGAGTATGGATGAGAACAGGTCAAGATCTGCAGTCCTGAGAGAAAATTCATAATTCAGGCTTATATCTTCAACAACATTCTGCTTCTTCTTCATTTCCTTTCCAGGGTTTATAAGTGAACTTTCATACTTTGTGACGATCCGGTAAGAGGCCCTGCCGTCATAAGACCCGTTTACAAGTTTCATTGATATCTTAAGAGTATCAGGGGGCAGAGAAAAACTAAGAAAATATGACTCAATAGCTTTGATAGCCTTTTCTTTTTCCTGGTTAGCTGCGTTTTCAATCTCCGAAAGATTTTTACCCATTGACTCGGAGAGAGTGCCCTTATACATGGTGACCGCTGAATCGGTGAAAGACCTGATCTTATCCACAAGCTCCTTGATGTCAGGAAGCCCGAATGACGATACCTTTGAATCAAGATATGAGGAAATGTCGGGTACCAGCGTGTCCAGCAATGCGGTCTTCGCCTTTATCTCGGCCTTCACAGCCTCTGACTTCACTTTGAGATCACTGTACTGGTTCATTGAGACTATTGCCTGTACAGGGTTATTCAGGAGGTTTTTTAGTACATCTTCAGGTTTGAAAGTGATTCCTGCTATTGACATTGACAGACCTGTAATTGCATAGGACATAATAATTACTTCAGGTCAATTTTCAATGCATTATGTTGGCAACCATGTATCTGTCCACAGATCGGTATCACCGTTTCTCATCATGTCAGTCCTGTATTATCTGATGACGTTACGATTTCAGATTTGACAGACTTTCAATGACCTTAGGGCAATGGCCCTCATTTTCTGATCTGGTTTCCATAAGATACACAGAATGTTCAACAAAAAATTTAAGGAACAAGGGCTACACCTATTGTGGTACTGTGGAAGGAGAAAGAAAGGATAGTTTTGATAATCTGGTAAATCAGGCAGTCCTTGATATCAAGGCCATGATGATCCTGAGCTCCACAGTTCAGGACCCGGCATCCGTGATAAAGAAGAAGTTCATAGAGTCACCTGATGAAGACATCAGAAATTTCAGGGTAATGCTTTCAGAAAGCATACCAACCAGGCAAAATGTTGTATTCGTTATGGGGATAGGAGAGATGCTGCTGGCAGTATTTCTGTCCGTTTTCGGGCTGATATTTTCAATACCTGCAGTCCTTGGATACCATTCCATGTCAACAGCTGGCAGCTATTTTCAGGGGATACAGGACGGGCTTTATCAACTGTCCTCATCATACCCGATAACGGTATTCCTTGATTTTGTAATTGCGGTGCTCCTTCTTGTTGCAGCATTTTTTTCCCTGAAGCAGGCAGCATATGAACTCAAGAGAGTGGGCCTCAGGATTCAGAGAAAATGACTGAAGACAGAAATCCTCTGAGCGATGATCGGAATGATGACGGGGATTCAAAATCAAGTGGTGCTTATATCAAAAGAATCAGCGATTACAAAGACAGGCTACTTCTCTCACCGACTGTCAGGAAACTGCTCCTGAGAAGGCGAAAGGTCGGTCTCATAACCAAGACAGTATCATTTGCCGGCGGGGTTGTTCTTGTCTTATTATCATCGATGCTGATCGCGGATATATTTGTGAACAGAAGCGCCTATTATGGTGTCGGTGCATCGGCAATTCTGTGGATGATACTGGTCATTCTGATATTCATATCAGGCATTTTTCTGATTGCAATGCTTCCCGAGTCCCTGAAAGTGAGATTTCTCCGTCCTTTTGTGAGGGGGCAGAACAATCCAACGTATGGATTTTACACAATGCTTGCTATCGGGATCGGCTCCACGATAGGTTCGCCGCTGTTTGTACTGATACCAATAAACGTGATGCAGTATGCGATAATTTCCATAATCTCACTGGCTGTGGCAGGCTCTCTCTCGGTAGGTCTTGGACTTGTATATTCATACCAGTACAGATATACGCTCAGGGAAGGAATCGATGTTGTTGGAGGATCGGGGATAGTCAGGCATTCGGCCGGGCACAAGAGTCTCAGATACTTCATCACCCGCATATCTGGCTGGATAGCAAACACAGCGCTGGCGGCTTATTCCGCGCTTCTTTTTGTTGAATTTGATTTCGGTGTAATGGCCAGGATGTTCAACAGCTATGGCATATCATCTCTCGAAGTGAACGCAATAGTCCTGCTGATTGCTGCGGTTTTTGTTCTCTGGTTCATAATAAATGCACTCTTTGAGAAGAGATTTCTCAGGCAGATAGGAAACATACAGATTATCCTCGTTATCTTCATGGTATTGATGCTTGTGATAGAAAGCCTGAATCTGGGCTTTAAGGGGCACTGGAACATGTCAGGTCTGCTGTCTTTTAGTGGATCAAACTGGCTCGAGGACATCCTTCTCAACACCGGATACCTGTACATCATATTCTTCGGTTTTCAGGAAATCCTCACCCTTAACAGGGAAGGGCTTGAGAAGTCCAGGATTCCATTCGGGAAAAAATTGTTCGGCAGATCAGAGGTGGGGAAGGAAACCTATATCTCTGCAGCTGTGGTTCTGACAGTGATAATCTCATCTCTGGTTAATATTCTCTTTGCCGTCGCTGTATTCTCCGTCAAGCCCTCGTCTTCAGTCATTGATACCAAGTCTATTCCGGCTATTTACATAGCCAGGGAGTTCACCGGCGTGTACTGGGAAGTGATCATGGCGTTCATATTCCTCATAGCCTCTGTAACAACATTTGTTCCTGCGTTCTTCTCTGCATCAAGACATCTGGGCGCCTTAGGGGAGGACGGTTTCCTTCCGAAGGCAATTGCCTCACTCTCCTGGGTTATAACCCTTCTGCTGATCGCAGTGCTTTACACAGTCAACAGCGGATTTCTTGTGAGTATAACGGATTTCATGATACTCATAAGCCTTGCATTGATAAGTCTCTCCGCCATATGGCTCAAGAAGACGAAACTGATTGATCTGGACAAATGGCAGAAGCTGGCCATCGTGGTTGCAGGACTTGGTTTTGTTAGTGCCGCGGCGCTCTATATTATTGAGGCTCCGGTTGTGATATTTGGAGTATTTGCTATACTCCTGACATATCTGCTGTACGATGTTCTTGACCTCGGGCAGATCGGTACATCCGTCTTCCTTCTCCTGCTTGATGCCGGTGGAATGGTGATGACGCTTCTTTTTCCATATCCTGAAATGGCTGTTATACGGTCACCCATTCCCATTCCTGCAGCGTTCAGCAGCGAGTCATTCTTAATTGACATTTTGTTGGTGTCCGTAATCATACTGGGAATAAACCTCTTCCTGGATATCATGGTGCTTGGCAGAACATCCTACAGGAAAAAGATATTCACATGATTCAAATTTCCATAACAGCGAATACATTTATGAAAATAGCGAATGCACATAGGAAAAGGATATTAATCATTTTGTAATATTAAGAAAGCTAGGGGAGCGAAAGTAAAAGCTGAGAGGACAGTCATAAAACTGCCGACCCTTGAACCTGATCCGGGTAATTCCGGCGGAGGAAAGCATGCTTTGTTAGTCGCTGCTCTGGTAGGAGTAATAAAATGAATCCTACAAGAGAAGAAGGCAGAAGGTTGAAACCTTTTGAGAAGAAGATAATCGGTATCGTCATAGCAGTTATCGTCGTCATAGCCGGGTTTTCCATTTTTTATGGTCTGGAATCCAGGAAACCATCTGGAAACGTTCTCGTGGTGTACACCTACGGTTCGTTCATGGAGTACGGCTCCAACCCGAACCAGACATATGCGAAGATCTTTGGAACGTTCGAGAAAGAGTACGGGGTTACAATAGAGGTCGAAAAGCCTCAGGCCGGCATACTTCAAACGCTTGAAGCTCAGAAATCAGATCCGCAGGCTAATATTGCCATAGGGCTCACCAACATGAACGGCATTCAGGCCGTGAAAGACGGGCTTCTCGTTAAATATACCCCAGGGGCGGATAGTTACATAAATTCCACCCTGCTGAAAGAGATGGGCTATGCGTCCCAGTACATAACTCCATATGAGTATTCTTATCTGGGGATTGATTACAACAGGACTGGCACCGGATCAGGCGTGTTCCAGCCCACTTTCCAGGATCTTCTCTCCAGCAGTAACCTCAGCAATCTCATTGTGGAGAATCCCACGACAAGCAATACGGGTGCAGGTTTTCTTCTCTGGGAGATAGCATACTATGAATTCATTCTCCATGAGAACTGGACCAAGTGGTGGAATTCATCTCTGCCAGTGCTGAACAAGAACCAGAACATATATACGGACTGGAGCTCGGCGTTCAGTCATTTTGAGTCCGCATCCAACAAATCCCTGCTTGTAAGCTACCTCACGGATCCGGCTTACAACAATTACTTTGGATACGGAAACGACACGGGTTCAACGGTAACCGTCCACAATGGCACTAACTACGGATGGAGGACTATCTACGGTATCGGGATTGTGAACGGGTCAGGAAATCTTTCACTTGAGGAGAAGTTCGTGAACTATTTCCTTGGAGGTCTTGTTCAGAATGAGATTCCTGACAATGAGTGGATGTATCCTGCAAACTCAACCATTTCAATGCCTCCGTATTATAACGTCACAATGAATCAGAACTCCATCGTGCCGCTTAACGACTACATCAATGCCACTGCGATATACGACAACTTCGAGACCTGGGAAACCGAATGGCTGGCAATCGGATAATGGACAGGCATTCTCGGAACCTGTTGAGGTGGGCGATGTTCTTTTCCCCATCTATTTTTCTGATCCTCATAATAATCGTTCCAGTGGCGAACCTGTTCAGTATTTTTCCTGAAGATCTCAATATTGCTTCACTGTTCAGGTCAGGTGCAGTATCAAGGCTTGGGCTCGAAGCAATTTATAACTCCACCGTCCAGGGGTCACTGAGTGCTCTGTTCTCGTTTGCGGCGGGGTTCCCGCTTGGGCTCTTCCTGGGCAGGTACAGATTCAGGTTCAAAAGATTTTTCAGGTCAATGATTGTGCTTCCTTTCTTTCTTCCGTCTATAGTTGTTGTGATTGCATTCATTTCGGTTTTCGGGGCATCTTCATTCCTTGGTTCCAGAATTTTCATTTTCAGATACATATCATACGGGTTGCCGGGTATTGTAGCCGTCAATACGTTTTTCAACGCGCCGCTGGTGGCATTCCTCACGTCCATTGCCATTGAAAGGACAGATCGATCTCTTGAAGAATCTGCAAGAACACTGGGTGCAGGTACATTGAGAATATTCCGTACTGTATGGGGAAGGGAGGGCATTCTCGCCGGTCTTTCGGGTGCACTGCTGGGGTTCCTTTATTCCTTCGCAGGATTCACCGCCCCTCTGATTATTGGGGGTACGGGTAATTTTACCATTGAGGCATGGATATACTTCCTTGTGAAGACTCTGGGCAACGTGAACCTTGGGGTGATCTTCAGTCTCTTTCAGACAGTCATTCTTGTGATACCGGTGCTGATATACTCACTGATCTGGATGAAGGAGAGAAGAGTTACCGGAACACAGGAAGAGGCTTTCGAAAAGCCGGTGCACGGCAAATGGCACCGTGCAGGTAAGATATACCTGTATATCTTCAGCCTCACAGAACTGTTCATTCTTGGTTCAGTACTTGTATCGTCTGTTGATGTCAACTGGGGAACGAGAATAAGCTTTTCCGGTTATATCGCCATCTTTGGGAGCACGATTCATTCCACATTTGGAATATCACCCCTGGTTCCCTTTCTCAACACTGTGTTCTACGGTGCACTGACAGCTATTTTCTCGACCCTGCTCGGGATAATGTGGATCACAGGCAAAAGACGCCTGAAAGTCTCCCCTGATTCCATAATGGATTCATTCCAGTTTATACCGCTGGTTATTCCGGGGATTGTCATGGCTTTCTCCGTATCAATAATGTTTCAGGGGCGCATTTCATCAGGTTACACCTGGATACTTATTGTACTGGTCCAGACTGCAGTTGCTGTGCCCATTGTGCTCCGGATAATATCCAGCGGTTTTTCGAGGATTCCCGATTCAATGTGGGAGGCTCCGCTGACCCTGGGAGGAAACGCATTCTTTGAAATTGAGCTGCCCCTGGCAGGATCTGCGCTGGGAACCGCGCTGATGTTCGGCTTCGCCATAAGCATGGGAGAGTTCACTGCCACCAACTTCCTGTCCACATACACCTTCATGCCCCTCAGTGTTGAGATTTACTCCCTGCAGTCCCTGAAGATGGTTTCCGCATCTTATGCAGCTGCTTCGTTACTTTTAATGTTGAGTTTTCTATTCTTTTACATCATACAGAGGATCGGTGAAAATTTCATTGCAGTACGTTAACATAAATGCCCTCAGGAAATCCTATACCGGCAATTTCACGCTCGGAGACATAAATATGGGCGTAAACAGGGGTGAAATATTCACGCTCATGGGCCCAAGCGGATCTGGAAAGACCTCACTGCTCAGAAATATATCGGGGCTTGATTCACCAGACTCCGGCCAGATAATAGTCTCAGGCAGGGATGTCACCAGACTGACAGCTGATAAAAGAAACATAGGGCTGATATTCCAGGATCTTGCCCTTTTTCCGCACATGTCAGCATTTGACAACATAGCATACGGGCTCAGATCCAGAAGGATCAACGAGAGGACGGTCAGTGAAAAGGTTGATCAGATTGCGTCAGTTCTGAGGATAGCGCATCTCCTTGACAGGCTGCCTTCAAGGATTTCTGGCGGAGAAAAACAGAGAGTGGCTCTGGCGCGTTCCATAGTTCTATCACCGGACCTCCTCCTCATGGATGAACCCATGAGCTCGCTGGATCCTGAACTGAGATCGGAGGTGAGGGGAGAGATAAAGAGCATTTCCAAAAATCTTGGATTGACAATAATATACGTGACCCACGACATACAGGAGGGCCTGTACCTTGGAGACACTGTAGGCATAATATTCAGGGGGAGGATCGTGAAAACGGACACTCCTGAAAACATATTCCTGAACCCGCAGTCAGAGGAGACGGCGAAATTCTTTGGATACAACATAATCAATATCCGGGACGAAACAGTAGCAGTCCATCCTGCGGATCTTGAGATTTCCAATTCTGATACCGGCTTCAAAGGAACTGTTGAGACAATCGGCTTCGAGGGAGTTAACTACAGGGTCAGCATTAAATACGGAAACGGCCAGACACTGCAAATGCTTGCTGGATATTCAGAGGAAAGGAAATCAATAAGGCCAGGACAGGAAGTCCAGCTGGAAATAAAGAGAAAGGCCAGGATCACGGAACCGTAAGTCAGGACACATCATCGCGACCACTCAGACCGCCATGGATTTCCTCTTTACCGCATAGGCGTATAATATCACAAGTATTCCCAGAATTATAACACCGAATAAGCTTATGATGAAATACATCCCCGTGAGAGGACCACTGGTGGTGAAAGCATCAACAGGAAGTCTGTCCCCGAATGCATTGGGGTATACCATGAAGCTCATTGTGAATATGTCAGTGGACCCCCATCCTATAAAGAACAGCTTGTTGGTCACGATTTTACTCAGCGGCTGGATCAGGAATAACAGTGGGACGAGAATTGTCATTACAACCGGAATAACAACCATTATGGAAAATGATCCAGGACTGAGGATATAGAATGATAGAGTTGAAACGATGATTCCCAGCGCAGTGAACGGGACAGCAAGCCTCTTCATGTCAGTTACGTTGTAGAAGACAGGTGCAAGTCCCAGCGCGATGATCACCGCGCCAATAAGGAACAGCCATCCGCCAGCGCTTGATGCCCACGATCCAATGCTGAAGGAAAGGGTGGAGAGGTTGATGCCCGTGCCACCAATGATGCCTGAAACCACTATGAGTACAACAAGTGCAATAAGCAGGGTGGACAGTGCATATCCGGAATAGAGTTTTCTCTCATCCAGCCAGCCTCTCTTGAGTATGAATTCTGCAAATACTATGGTTGAGTTCCTGGCGACAAAGAGAATGAGGAACAGCATGATCATCCATGGAAAGATATCTGCCAGCGGTATGAGAATCTTCGGAAATGCGAAGTCTGACGCCACAACCCAGAAGGCTGCGAACGTGCCTGTCACCTCCCAGACTGGAACAATGTAGTCAAGCACTCCCCTGCGGTATTTATCCCATCCAATAAGGATCATCACACTTCCCATGATCTCTGTTATGAACAGCGTTGCGAAAATGGAAAACACTGCGAAGTCGAAGTAAAAGATGTAGTTAATGTTCAACACCCCCGCTCTGTACCGGGATCGAGGTCTCCGAATGGGGCGTGGAGTTGAATATTCTTGCGAAGAAGTAGAATGCTGACGGTATGACAATCAAGTAAAATGCAATTATAAGGTAGCCCGGTATCAAAAGGCTGGTGGAATAATTTGCAGCCTGCGATACGGTCATCATGTTGTATATGATCCATGGTTGCCTTCCCACTTCGTCGGTAACCCATCCATCCTCATATACAAAGAAGGCGAAGAATCCAAAAATGACCTGGAGATAAAGCATAGCGCTGTATTTCACGTAATCCTTCCTGAATGCAAAGAACAGGAAGAGAATAAAGAGGAACAGTCCAAGTATCAGTCCCCCGGTAACCATGATGTCAAACGTATCATGAGTCCAGAGGGGTGGCCAGACAGATGCTGGATAACTGCTCAATCCTGGAAGCTGGGTTATGCCAGTCTCAACCCTGGCAAGAAGTGCCTGAAGCCCCGGGATCTGGATTGCCCCAACAACATGACCATTTGAGATGCTGCCGAAGAGTCTTTCGGAGAAACCAGTACCGGGAGTCGGATTCAGGTCCAGGGCAGCATACTTAAGCGGCTGGTATTGCAGAAGGGTTGCCATTTCATTTGACCCTGTTATGCCTGCCAGAACGATGCCGATAATAGAAATACCACTTATCTTGCGCAGGACCGACCTGAACATTCCCCTCTCGGAATCATTCCCGGACCTGATGTACCTGTATGCAAAGTAAGAGCCCATGAGCATGGTTCCCGCAAACACAGTCGTGGAAAGGACGTGAACTATCTCGGAGAATGTAGATACAGTGGCCAGCGGTGCCCATACGTTTGTCACTACAACTCCTGCACCAGGGGCATACATACCGTTGGCAGTGTTGAAGTAAAAACCGTTTGGTGTATTCATCCAGGCATTGACCATTGTGATCAGAACACCAGAGAGCAGAGTACCGAAAGCAGTTATTGAAGCAAGGGTGAAATCTGCATATTTCCACTTGAACGTGCCTTCGAAATACACATAGATTACGAGTGCGATGGTCTCCAGGAAGAATGCAAAAATCTCAAGGTAGAATGCTCCTATGATGCCCGTTTCCGACACGACGGTCATGAAACCAGGGAAAAGATTGATGAGTTCAACAGCAACGACTATCCCAGAGGCTGTGCCGACTCCGAATGAGATGATGAACACACGCTTCAGTCTCCTGATGAGTTGTGAATTGATCTCGTCCTTCTTCCTGATATTGAAGTACTCAAGGACAGCTATGAGCAGAATCAGGGAGATGCTCATTGCAACCAGAATAATGTGTGAACCTATGGTAAAAGCAAAGAGAAACCGGTCAAAACTAACCATTGACAGACTTGTTCACCTCCTTTACGCGGAACAGGTACCTGAAGTCCACAAATCCAAGCCACAGGAGTATGATACCAAGAAATTCAGCATAATAAAGAAATGCAGGGTATGCAGCTATATACAGTGTGCCAGCGATGCTCACGACAATGGTGCCGGCTATTATGCTCAGCATCCTGATATCCCTGCCAGTTCTGTATGACAGAGCACCGACAATAATAAGTATCACTGCGGCAGGGAATGTTATGATTGAAGATGCTATTGTTACCAGAAGCGGCAGAAGACCGAACACAACGCCGTTAGTCAATATGTTGCCCACGGGAAAAAACGCAAGAGACAGGATAAGGACCACGTCAGCTGCTACGGAATAACCAGCATATGCCCTGAGAATGGAATCACGCTTGAGCAGTCCAAGGGAGCCGAGGGACAGGAGCTGCACAAGAACAGCTACTGAGAACAGATAAATGTCTATAAGTGGGATACTGTAAATTCCCACAGAAAATAGAATCTCAAGAAATGATGCAAGCGCGAACAGCCACATTCCTGCTGACCAGTATATGTAACTGATCAGCGATTTCCTGAAAAAATTCAGGGTGAGCAGAACAGACAGCAGAGCGCTGGCCAGAAAGATAAAGATGGTTGCAATCAGAACTGATGTATACACTTTATCACCCAATATTGATATTCAATGATTAATCCTACTTCATTATAAAAGTTTAAAGGTTTATGTTTGATCATCCCTGTGCAATATTGCGCATAATGTATCCGGCATGTGCAATGAAGGATTTTTATCCCTTTTCAGTCTATACTAGCAGCGGAATCAGATGAGCAGGTTGAACGTCTCTTTGAAGCCAAATTTGGTAAACGACATAGAGGAGGAGGCTGAGAAGAAGGGAAAGACCACAAGTTCAGTTGTGGCAGAAGCCCTCAGGGATTATATCGAGATCAGCAGGCTCGGCCTGAGAAGCGAGGACATTTTGAAATCGCTCGAGCTTCTGAAGCTCATCAGATCGCTTGATGCAATCCCAGTTCCATCCATACTGCTCGACTACATGGCAGGAGTGTCACTGGAACATTCCCATGACCTGACGCTTGAGAAATGGAGGGAACGTGGCACAGTTGCAGGAAATATTGTTAAACAGTACGCTCCAGACTTGGTGAAGCTCAAGGAAATGCTGGACAGTTATTCATCTACCCTGCCGCTGGATTTCCTCAGCATGGAAGTGTCAGGCGAGAATGTGAACGTTGTTCTTTCTGGAATCGGTTACAGCCACCAGGCCGCGATATGCACATGCGAGGGGATGGTCGGTTTTCTGGGAGCATACGGCCTGGAAATTACAGAGAAGGAGTCATCGGAAAGCTTTATAAGGATTTCAGGGAGAATTCTCAGGAGAATCTGAAGAGCTTCAGATCCTGATCAAGCATTCTTTTATCCTTCACCAGGGAGATAATCCTGTTCCTGATCTCAGAACAGTCGTATCTGATTCTTTTCATGGTGAACTGCATGCGGTCAGTATCTATAAGCATGTATGAAGGGTATGGCCCATCTCTTGGCTGCCCGACGGATCCGGGATTGAGTATGATCTCTCCCTGGAAAGGGACATAGAACTGGTAGTGAGTGTGACCCACCATGACTATATTCGCGTCCGTCTGGCGTCCGATCTCGTTTTTCAGAAAGTCTGAGGAAATTTTCCAGGGATACATGTACCCGTACAGTCTGTTGGAAGGCGATCCATGACTCAGGTCGAAGCTCATACCGTCGAATTCTCTTGTAACTGAGGGCTCAAGGGACTTAAGATACTGAAGATCACTCTTTGCCAGCATTGGCATGGTCAGATTTTCTCTTGTGTACACTGAAAGTTCATGGTTCTCCTGGCCGCACAGGCAGTCAGCATTGTTGGCTGCCGCAAAATCATGGTTTCCCTGAACCACGATATCAAAGTTCTGCCTGACCAGATCAATGGTCTCGGCAGGGTAAGGGCCGTAATCAACGAGATCGCCAAGAAAAATTGATACATCGAACTTTTCAGTCTTAAGAATTTCCCTTAAAGGGAAAGGGTTGGCATGAATATCACTGGCTGCTAATATAATCACAAATTTAGAAGAAGAATCCTCCATTTATATTTATTGTTTCACCGGTGATATATGAGGCTCTGTCAGATGCCAGAAATGCAACAAGGTCTGCAACTTCTTCCGGTCTTGCAAGCCTCTTCATCGGAATCTTCTCTACAAGTTCCTTCATTATCTTATCCGGAATGCTCTTGAGAATTTCAGTGTCCACCAGACCCGGTGATATTGCATTGACAGTTACGTTGTGACGCGCAAGTTCCCTTGAGAGGGCATTTGTGAACCCGATGACGCCAGCCTTTGCAGAAGCGTAGTTCGCCTGACCCACGTTGCCGCGCCAGCTGATGGAGGATATGTTTATGATACGTCCATATCCCCTTTCCCTCATCTTTTCAGAAAACTGCCTGGTAACATTGAACATGCTGTAGAGATCAACCTTCAAGACGCTGTCCCAGAGCTGGTAATCCATCTTCCCGAACAGGCTGTCCCTGGTGATCCCTGCGTTGTTCACCAGCACGTCCACGCCATGACCGTCCGTGATTGCGTCGACGTCTTTTCCCAACTGTATGCACGAATCAAAATTTGAAACATCGGCTTTCAGCCCTATAAACTTCCTTCCATACTTTTGCGAAAGGGATTTTGCATGGTCGATGATGTTATCCTTTATGTCGACTGTAATCACTGGTGAAAAACTCTCTGAGAGTTTAGCTGCGACCTCTGTGCCTATACCTCCCGATCCTCCGGTTATCAGTGCAACTTTTGCAGAATGATCTTCCATAACAGTAAATGGTGTGATCACTTAATAAATTTGATTTGATTGCTTCACTGGTACCAATTTTTAGTATCTTCCGTCAAACACAATAATTCATGTAATAAGCAGTTTTATATTATAATAGTAATAACCTACGACAAATGAGAGCAGTAAAGCTCACCAGAGCGATAGAATCAACGTATAAGGTGAAGAGCATAGTTATTATCTCATTTATTCTCACATTTTTCATATCGGAGCAGTATCTCGTGCTCTACAACTTTGGCAATTTCCTGACCAATTTCGTGTTCTTCTTCACCACGAAGGTCACGCTGTCATTCTATGGTGCTATAATCGGTCTGCTTCTGACCGCTTATACAGTTCTCATAGGATTCGTCCCTAATTTTACGGGAGACAGCCTGAAAATGCCTATATTCGGGCAGATTAACCGTCTCTTCCTCTTCACGATCCTCGACGGCATTATGCTCATGATCCTCAATTTCACCCAGGGGATACTTCCTCTGAGTATAGCTCAGGGTGCAGGCGTTATATCATTTCAGGGAATTCCTGTGTTCCTGGATGTAGTTGTCTTTTTCTTCATAGCACTGATGATCGGACTGATATTCTGTGTCCTGACCCTCTCACAGATATTCAACCTTTTGAGAACGCGGGGAGAAAAGAGGAATTCAAGAAGTCCAGAAAATGGGAATTCCGTTTCGAAGACGAAATAGTTCACACTATGTAATCTATGCCATCGTTGTTGTTGAGGCTGTCGCTACCCTTTATCGCCATCGATGAGACTCCGCCTGCAACGATTGTGACCTGGATTTTTCCTTCGAGTGAAGGATCGATCCTTGTACCAAGTATGACCTTTGTATTGCTGGAAACCAGTTTTCTGATCTCTTCAACTGCATCATTGCTTTCCTGCACTTCCATGTCGTTCCCACCGGAAACGTTCACGATGACGCCTGTTGAGGTTGAAAGATCCACCTGAAGGAACGGTGAATTTACAGCAAGCCTGACAGCTTCCACAGCTCTCGTTCCTATGGGATCCTTGGAAACTCCTATACCAATCATTGCCTCCTTTGAATTCTTCGTAACCTCACGAAGATCATTGAAATCCAGGTTGATCAGGCCGGTCTTGGTGATGATTTCCGTGACAGCTTTGATCGCATTCACAACAATTTCGTCCACAAACTGAAAACCCTTCTCAAGTGGCATATCAGGGGCTATGTCTCCAAGCTTGTCGTTGGGTATGATTATCACTGTATCGGATGCTTCCTTCAGTTTCCTGAGGCCAATGAGTGAATTCCTTCTCTTGATGGGTCCCTCGGCAGTGAACGGAAGCGTTACAACCCCTATGGTTAGTGATCCATGATCCTTGAGCACCTTGCTCACGATGGGTGTCGATCCGGTACCTGTGCCTCCGCCAAGTCCCGTGGTAACGAATGCCACTTCGGCACCATGAGCATAATTTATGATTTCCTGCTCGGACTCCAGTGCAGCTGCCTCACCTATTCTGGGATCCCCGCCGGAACCCAGTCCTCGTGTGAGGTTTTCTCCAAGCAGTATTTTGTAGTTTGCTCTGATCTTGCTGAGATGCTTGGCGTCTGTATTGCAAGCAATGAGATCGATGCCGGATATCCTTTCCCTGTAAAGTCTGTTTATAGTGTTGCAGCCGCCACCGCCTACCCCGAAAACCTTGATGAGCGACTTTGTGCCCTCTGCAATTCTCCGCAGATCCTCTTCAGAAGTGCCCTGCCAGCCATCGTCAGAGCTTGAATAATCATTCCCAGAATCGAAACTCATTTCAAGGAAAGAGCATTTAATATAATATTAATTTTCTGGACTTTACCAGGAAAAGAAATTGTCATTTCAAATTAATGTGGAAGCACCGATCGCAATTGGGCGATCACATACTCCTGGCTTTTTCCTTCAACGGCTTCTTATCAATCTTTCCAGTGCTGGTTTTAGACAGTTCCGTGACAAAGATATAGTCATCAGGGATCCAGAATTTCTCTATTCTTCCAGCCTTCAGAAGCGTGTCAAAGTGATTCGCAAGCTTTTCCTTGGTGAGGTCAGGTGATGCCACTATGAACGCGACAGGTCTTTCTCCCCATCTTTCATCCGGCTTACCAACTACAGCAACCTCCCTGACGCCTTCGCAGGTGCTCATAAGATCCTCCAGAACAAGAGTGGGTATAAATTCGCCACCGGATTTCACAGCATCTTTTTCTCTGTCAACAATCGAGATATAACCGAACTCATCCATCACGGCGAGATCACCGGTATGCATCCATCCATTTATCCAAAGCTTTTTTGTATTTTCAGGATCCTTCACATATTCCTTGGTAAGCCAGGGAGCCTGAACTATTATTTCGCCTATGGTAGTGGAATCCTTTGGCACATCAACCCCTTCTTTATCGACCACCCTCAGAGTTACCATTGGTATAGGAACTCCAGTTTTGGTGAGATATTTTTCCCTTTCGCTTTCAGGCAACTTTCTCACATTCACGTTGAACGTCGCAAGCGTAAGAACCGGGCATGTTTCAGACATTCCATACCCTGATACAGATTCAACACCCATCTTTTTCGCATTTATCGCCAGCCCTTTGGGAAGAGCCCCACCTCCAATCAGTGTTCTCAGTTTTGCGCCCGGCAAAATCTTGGAAGCATCAGGATGAGACACAAGCATGTACAGTATTGTTGGAACCATTGCGCTTAGCGTAACGTGTTCATTCCCTATTATTTTGAGGATTTCACCAGGGTCATATTTGCCTGGAAGAATGTATTTCATGCCGCGCATTATGGCAAAGTAGGGCAATCCCCAGGAATGCACATGGAACATTGGAACAAGGGGCATTATAACATCATCGCTAGTGGCATTTATGGGGTCGTCATTTGTCGCCGATCCCAGGGCAAGAGTGTGAAGGAATAACTGGCGATGTGTAAAAGTGACACCTTTGGGAAGGCCCGTGGTTCCTGAAGTGTAAAATATCGTGGCCAGATCATCCTCATGGATTTCGGGAAGGTCCGTTTTGCTGTTCTCGCTTATTAGATCATCATAATTGCATGCTGGTTCCAGTGTCGTTGATATCTTACCTGATTCTGAATAAATGATCCAGAGCTTGATGAAATCAAAAAGGTGTCTGTTCATTTCAAGTCTTGGAGCGAATTCATCTCTCACTATGACGAACTTATCCTCAGCATGCTGTATCGTATAGAAAATCAGTTCGGGGGGATACCGTATATTTACTGTATGAATGACTCCACCAGCCATGGGGATGGCGTAATAAGCCTCAAGATACCTGTTGGTATCCCAGTCAATCACAGCGACCCGGTCGCCTTTCTGCAGGCCTGCCTTTATTAGTGATTTGGCAAGTTTGGTCACTCTCTCAAGAAATTCTTCATAAGTGAAATTCAGTTCCCCCCGATAGGATATTATCTGGTTTGGATTCCTTTCCACGGCATTCTTCAATAGATTGCGTAAGGTTAGATTATAAGACGGCTGAGTATCCATATAGCATGATGTATTTATTAGCTCTTAACCTTTTTCAGTTTTTATTACCCTAGTAATTAAAGTACCTGACACGGTACCAAACTTGGTTTAATAATCTACATAAAGCCCTAAATAACTCAAATCAAACGAATTCAATAACAGCGGTGTGGATGTAAGGGACAGTTCCATGGTTGATATTGTTATAGTATTTTCAGCTAGATGAACATTGAATGGGAGACCAGCAAAATCCCAAACCGTTCCGGAAGGTACCGGGTTGAAAGATGCAAGTGAGTTATTATATTGTTTATAAAATGTATAATTCCAAA
>JBMFWA010000002.1:0-160483 GCA_049965715.1 Thermoplasmata archaeon | reverse complement strand
GGTCACCGGTTCGAATCCGGTCGGGCCCATTCTATATTCAGTTTAGAAATCATTAATAAGGTATATGCCTTCATATTCTCCAGGCATCTGAAATCAAGTCACGTGAAAAATACAGGGATTTGTTGAATGACAAAGATATTGTGAGATAGAGACAAGATGTAACAACAGGTTCAAAGGTTACTGGGGATGTTTACTTCAGGAGACTTGGTGCATTTTGTAAGGAAGTTAATAAAACTCCACAGGAACTAATTATGATAAATGACAAGGCATTGAATGGCCTTATAACAGATTACATAATGGATAAGAAAATGATATCCATTGTCATCTTAGGCTTTACGAATGAAAACAATGAACTTAGGGAAAAGCAGAGTTCAGCGATAATCAACAGGGAACAGATTTTAAGGATTGAAATTGAGGGAGTGCAAAGATGAGTAAATCTGAAGACCTCGATTCTTGGATCGGTTGCAAGGTTAAGGTAAATATAGATGACGAAGGCAATTTTTATGCTGGTATCTTGATTGCGGAACAGAAAAACGGCTTACTGATCAAAAGCAGCACAGTGAATATGATTATAAAAGAACCAATTATGCCTCCCATAAATGAGGTGCTTCCCATAAGATTGAAAATATACGATGATGGTTTGAGCTTTGTAAATCTGAATCCATAGGCAAGAGACGCATTTGCATAATATATAGAATAAGCAACGGAGGTTGCAATTACGCTTTCCGAAATCAGTCCGATCAAAGAGAACCATACAGAGGTATACCCAAGGTCTTCAGTCTTTGAGACCATATTGAAGCCGAAAACATAGGAACCCATGAAGAGCCAGAACACCATGAAACCGACGCCCCAGCTCCATAATGCCTTATTCGAAAGAAGGGACTTGAGATAATATCTGGCAAGCATCATGCCACCTCGTCAAATATAGCATTCAGGTTTCTGGCTGATACAATTGGTACTGATCCACTGTTTTCTGTGATGGAAAATTTCCCAAAACTTGTATCCATTACCGCAAGAGATTCAGATAATTCCCCCCTGTTGATATAAAGGTTCTTCAACTGAGAGACCTGGAATTTCCCAAACAGTTTCCCCTCTATTATAAAATAGAGACCCCACCCCTGAAGTCTGTTCAGCATATCGAATTCATGTGTGTTGATTATCATTTCAGTGTCAGTTTTCTCAACCGCATCGAGAAGCTTCAACCTTCGGCCTTGATCCACATTGTCAAAAGGCTCATCCATCAGAATTAATGAAGGATTGAAACTGAGAGACATTATATTTCCAATCATTTTCTGCTCTCCGGAACTAATCTGATGTATCTTCTTGTCAAGTATGTCCTCTAGGCCAAATTCATAAACCATGTCCCGAGGACCTGCCGGATCACTTCCCTTCAGGTCAGAATAAATATTTATCAAGTCCTTTACAGTGGCCCCCATTATGCGGTAAACTTCTACCATATTGGTGGAAACTCCAGTCTCACCTTTTATTGTCCTGATATCCATCCCATTCACATAGGCCTTACCGGATTCTATCTGGACAAGACCCAAGAGAACTTTCAGGAGAGTTGTTTTTCCTGATCCGTTAGGGCCGATTACAACGATCTTTTCTTTCTTCACTGTCATATTAATGTGTTCCAGTGCATGGCGGCTGTATCGCCGGTCATACCTCACTGTGACATCTTTCAGTTCGATCATAATGCGTTTATTATTCGGGAGCTAATAAACGGGAAATAAAGTTCAAATTTTGAACAGCGAAAATAAGATTTCGCAAACGTCCTGTTCAACAGATCCGGATCCAGTACGGTGCACACTGTCAAACAAATCCTTTCGGAGCATTTGTATTATAAAAATCCATGCCAGATGATTTTTGGAGAGAGGAAGGTGCATAACCTGAACCCCAGATTTGTAACCCATACCATATACGTTCTTCCAAACCCGAAAAATGCCAGCACTGGTTTTTTGGAGACTGTATATACTTCGGTTGGGGTATTGGAAAATTGACAAAAACAGATGATCTCAGATTCACAGCCTTGAAGTGTGGTCTGGATTGAAATATGAAACGTTGCTCGGTATGTTGGAAGAAAGAGGTTCATGGAACCTGTCCCTTTATTATTCCCTTAACCTGAACCCTGTATTTCCACTAAAAATAAGCATCACTCATAGATATAAATGGGACCGTTGAGATTTGAACTCAAGTCACCAACACCCCAAGCTGGTAGGATACCAAGCTACCCCACGGTCCCTTTAGGAAAAGGGGATTATTTCGTCTATAAGGTCTGTATGGGATATGATCATCCTGCGACAGCAGTACCTTTCGACTCCCAGGGAATCAAGGATGCCCTCGATCTTCTCCGATGTTATTGGTTCACCGGCACTGGTAAGTTCCCTGAGCTTCTCCTTGTACCTCTCGTAATCCGAGGCAACCACTCTGCCACAACTAAAACACCTGACGGGGATTATCACATTATCACCTATACGATTTCTGTCTCTTTGCCCGGGCTCCAGAACCAGTTGGTTTCTTTGGCATCTTCCTTCTGATATCGTTGACCAGAAGGGTTCTGTCATACTGCCTGAACACTTCCTGAAGAGCGTCGTCCTTAAAGTACTTAACCATTCCTTTTGCGATTGCGGTTCTGGAAGCGTCCGCCTGGCCCGTGGGACCTCCGCCGTGAACCTTGACCTCAACATCGATGGAGGTGGCCTTCTCACCGGCCAGTCTGACGGATTCCATTATCTTCTCCCTGAGAAGCGGCACCGGATATATCTCAACCGGGGTGCCGTTTATCGTGATTATCCCCTTTCCCTTCTTCGTGGTAGCCCTGGCCACCGCGGTCTTTCTCTTACCGGAGGTAAGAACTACATTTGCACTCTTCAATTTTTCACCTTCAAACCTAGCACTTTAGAAATATCGCCAAGCGTCATGTAACCGCTCATCTTCTGGTTCATGGCCTGCGGAACAGTCTCAAATTTCGTTTCTTTGAATTCAGCAGGAACGCCCACATAAACCATGCACCTTGCGAGTGCCTCCTTTCCCCTGGTCTTCTTCTTTGGAAGCATCTCTCCTATGGATCTGCGAAGTATGGCGTTCGGTGTCCTTGGATAGTAAGGTCCCATCCTGACACTTCCCACGTCCCTCTCTTCGATGAAATGTTTTGTTATGAATTCCCTGTTTCCAGTGATTACAACATCCTGGGCGTTGACTATGGTCACAGCCTCACCATTGAGCAGCTGTTTTGCAACGTAAGTGGACAGTCTTCCGTAAATTGAGTTTTTTCCATCTATGTAAATCACTTTAATCACCTGATTATCTTGAGATTCGTACCCTTTGGGTTCTCCCTGGCCAGTTCCTCAAGAGGCTTGAACGTTCCGCCGCCTATCCTGATCTTTTCCCTGGCAGCCTCCGATGCCCTGAGTGCGGAAACCGTTATCTTTTTCTGGAAGTAGCCTCCGGCAAGGACAGAACCTGCTACAACAACAGTATCGCCGTCTGAGCATAGCCTCTCTATCTTTCCCACATCCACGCTGGCATATCTTCTCCTTCCCATGCTGATTCTCTCAGCTATGTCTCTCCAGAAAGCCGAATTCTCCTTTCTCGATATTTCAAGGAGCCCGGAGATGGTTGATTTCAGGGTATCACTTGTCTTAGTGTTTGATCTTATTGACATTTTCAGCACCATGTTCTGTGATCGGACGAAAGCAATCGATCAACGATTTACAAATCCGAACCTGTTATGGTCTCCTGTAGCATTGATCACGATATAAAATTTTATGTCGCCTTTTCTGATTCCGTAACACTCCCAGTATTCAAGGAGCTGTTCAGGTCGATCCACTTTTTTCCACGGTGAATTTGAGTATGATATTGTTCTTGAGGAACCAGATGGCTGATGTGTAAAGATCAATCCTGTAAAGGAATTTCAGAGAATTCATCATCTTTCCGACGGCATTGTCAAAGAGGCCAAGTCCATGAATTGATTCAAGCCTGAATCCCTCGTGCATGTAGCACTCAAGAGGGCCGGCAAAAATACTATGTCCATTGTCACCCTTTGCGACCAGTTTTATTGTGTCGATTCCTCTGAATTCTGTCATCCGGACATTGGGCACGCTGACAATGACAGTGGCGCCATCCTTTGCAACTCTCATGATTTCCCTGTAAAGATCCTGCGGATTTTCGATGTGATGCATCACCCTGAACAGGACAACAAGGTCAAAGCTGTCGTCCTCGTACGGAAGGTCGAAGATGTTACCCTGTACAACAATGGTTTTCTTCAGGCTGGATCTGGCGCGATCCGTATTCAGTGATGAAAAGTCTATGAGGTGGGTTTCGCCGCAGATGTTCTCAAGAACACCAGCAATCCTGCCGTATCCGCCTGCCATGTCAAGGCAGACTCCAGGTTTCCCCGCCAGTCTCCTAACCAGTTCCAGTTCAGCAGCATTGACCAGATCTCTGCGCTTCCACTGGAGCGAGAAATCATAATTTTCATAATCCGGCGGTTCTGTCAACAGAAAAAGAATGAAATCATGTACTTTAAGATGTTCCAGCACTCCCTGAAGGTGAGATCGGGATCTTCAGGCTCATTGCGATTCTTTGTCATCATTGCGTTCGCCGGACATCTTCAGCCTCACCAGTTTAAGGATGCCCATCAGCTTGAAGAATTCCGTCTCGCTGAGGTCCGATCTGGAGAGTATTCTCCTGATCATCACCACAAGATTTTTTGCTTTGTGATCGGGATAACCGGACATCTGAACGATATCCTGAATGCGATCAATCATCCTGTCAAGGTTCTGCCCCTTTATGGGATCAGGAACGATCCCGCTGGTGTATACCTGTTCGAAGAGCTTGTACAGGACTATTGCAACAGCATGCGAGAGATTGTAAGCAGAATAATCCGGGTTTGCCGGAATGTAGAGAAAGAAATCGCAGATCTCGATCTCCTGGGTTCTCAGGCCGTCATCCTCCCGCCCAAACAGAAGGGCTATCCTCTTGCCGGACGGCAGCAGCTTTCTCCACATCTCATCCGGCGTCATTGGGATCCTTACGAACTTCTTCCTGTTCAGTGTGGGAACACTTGACGTGCCCACAACATAATCTGCAAAATCCCTCACTTCGGATATGGAGTTTATTCGCCTTGATGACTCAAGAATGTCCCTGCCATGGACGGATCTGATGAGAGCCTCATCGTCTATTTCAGGCCCGCCGATTATGTAAAGCGACCGGAGGCCGGTGTTCTTCATCACCCTGGCCACTGCGCCTATGTTCCCGGAATACTTGGGTTCAACGAGAACCACGCTCACGCGCCGGGATATGCTGGATAATTTTTCCCTGAGTTCTTCGTCACTCATTTGCCGTCTTTTCTGGACCGGCTTCCGTGGATGGTTCTGCGGGCTGTGTGGTTTCTGCAGGTGCCTCAGGGGTTTCCTTTGAAGTCTCTTCAGCTGGTGTCTCAACTTTCTCCTGCTTGGGGTATGTCTCAACGATCACAACGTTCCTGTCAGGAACGTATTTTCTTATCTCATTCACAACGGTGAATTTCACATCGAACCAGTAGTGATCAAACTTGGATTCTTCCGGTACCTGCAGTTTCAGATCCTCGCCTTCCGCAGTGATTCCAAATTTCTGCGCATTGCTGGAATAATTCATGAAGAGCAGCGCCCTGACCTTCTCTGCAGGATCTGATATGACTTCCTTCACGGTGTACTTGTAATAAATGGTCTTGCCTGCGAATCTGTTGTTGTAATCCACCATCACCCTTCCGGGCGTCACAGAGATGATCCTTCCCTGTTTCCTGTCAATTATTACTTCCTGGCCAACGACAGGATCGATATTCTGCCTCTGGAATTCCCTGACCGTGTGAACCTTTATGTTCTTAGGGTCACGAATACCGTATGCATCCTCGGGCGGTATCTCAAGTTCATATTCCTTTCCGATCTCTGCATTCAGCAGAGACTCATTGATCTTCTTCAGGAAGCTGTCTGTACCGACTATGCCGTAGTAATCGCCATAATGTGCCTCCTCATTGTATATGTTCTCGGCCTTTGCGAGATCTTCCTTGTTGGTGGCGTATAGTTTCTTGTCCTCTCCTGCCCTGAGCTCAAAGTCAAGCTTTATGAAATCCTCGTTTTTCATCAAAATTCCTCATGAAATAGTGCGGTGTCCGAAATCTGAAGATTGTATTTATAAATATCGACAGCCCTCATAATTATGCACTGAATCCGCAGCAACAGGCATCTCATGGAGGGATTATCACATTATTCTCTCCAGCTGAAGTGATTTCCTTCCCATTGCGGAAAGGATTCGATCGACACTGGTTTTGAGGTGGCTGTACTGTGCAAAATCAAGCTGCTGATCACGATCGCTCAAAGCTTTCCTCGGATCAGGATGAACCTCGACCATGAGGCCGTCCGCTCCAGCTGCTGCTCCGGCAAGAGCCAGTGGTTCGACATATCTGGCGACGCCTGCAGGGTGGCTAGGATCGACGATGACAGGATACTGCAGCCTTTCCTTCAGCACTGGTACAGCTGAAATGTCCAGAGTGAATCTCGTGGACATCTCGAAGGTCCTGATGCCGCGTTCAACCATCAGAATTCTCCTGTTGCCCTCCATTGCCACATACCTTGCGGAATTCACGAATTCATCAATCGTGTTGCCGAATCCCCTCTTAAGGAGAACAGGCTTCTCACTTCTTCCCACCCTTCTCAGAAGGGTGAAGTTCTGTGAGTTTCTTGACCCTATCTGGATGATGTCGGTGTATTTCTCCACCAGCTTGATCTTCTCGACGTCCATCACCTCGGTTACGATGAGCATGCCAGTCTCCTCGCGTGCCTGTGCAAGTATCCTGAGACCATCCTCACCAAGTCCCTGGAACGAATCCGGCGAGGTCCTGGGCTTGAATGCTCCACCTCTCAGTACAGGTACGCCGATGCTGCTGAGGTACTTTGCGGTCGCGGAAACCTGATCCTGGGATTCCACTGCACATGGGCCGGCAATGTTGAGGAAGTATCCCTCACCGGAGACCATCCTGTCAAACAGTTCGTTTGCCTCCATCATGCACCATTCCTGTTTATTATGATCGAGGGATCAAGGCTGTTCTCGAGTATGGATGATCCGATCAGAAGGGCGTTGAACCTTTCAACCGGTAGCTGCGATATATTTTCAGGCGAAATGCCGCTCTCCAGGATAACAGGAACACCGAATTCCCGATCGGGCACGAAAGAACATCCGTCCTCCATCTGCATCGTCCTCAGGTCCCTCCTGTTATATCCCACGGCAATCCTGTCCATCTTTCTCATCATCTCTATTTTTTCCAGATTCACCATATCATGAAATTCCAGCAGAACCTCCATGCCCAGGCTGACGGAGTAATCACAAAGGTCCTTCAGGAGCCCTGGCTCCAGGAAATCCGCTATGATCAATACCATATCACTTCCTGCAAAAAAAGAGCTTCGGATCATCTCCCTTGTCGAAACGAAATCCTTGCCAAGTACGGGGATGTTCAGATCTGATATGGAGGATATGTCGCTGTAAGACCCCCCAAAGTAATCCGGCTCTGTGAGAACGCTGATTCCATCCACGCCTTTTCTGATGAGGCTCTTTGCGTATTCCCGCAGATCAGTGTTTCTGGTGTTAACAAACCCGGACGGCGATCTCCGCTTGTACTCGGAGATGACCGCTATCCTCCCTTCAGAGTTTGCCATCCTTATTCTTTCTATCATGCTCAGTGTTCCTCTCTTCCTGTTAGTGTGCTCGACAGGTTTCCTGTTCACGTTTTCCCTGTAAATTCTCTCAACTATACTTTCCATCTATATCACCATGAAATTGTCCAGTATTTCAGCTCCATATTCTGAATAATAACTCTCGGGATGGAACTGGAGACCGAAGTATCTCATCCCGCTGTCGTGGAATGCCATGACTTCGCCGTCTCTTCCCGATACGGCATCTACAATCAATCTTTCCGAGGGGCTTATGGCAAGGGAGTGGTATCTGACCGCATGGAATTTTTCCGGCAGGCCCTTCAAAAGGGGTGCGCCGAGGTTCATGATCTCGTCTATCTCACCGTGCATCAGACTTTTTGAAAGTCTGATGTCCGACCCCAGAAATCTTCCTATGATCTGGTGGCCGAAGCATATCCCGAGCACTGTCCCGTAGTTTCCTGCCTCCAGGAATTCCATGATATTCCCTGAGTCAGACCTGTTCACCGGATTCCCGGGGCCAGGGGAGATGATGACCTTACTGTAATATTCCCCTGCAGGCAGATCATCATTGTTCCTGAGTTCCACGCTGTCTCCTCTTGCCAAGAGCATCTGGTAAATGTTGTAAACGAATGAATCATAGTTGTTTATGAGCAGAACTTTCAATTCCCACACCTCCAAAGACAGTTGACGCTTTTCTCCTCATTTCCATAACCTCGTTAACCGGCACAGAATCCTTCACTATCCCGGCGCCCGCCTGAGTGAATGTCTCGCTGCCGTTGCTGAATATTGACCTTATTGTGAGGGCCAGGTCGACATGGTTCCGCCCTGCAATTCCCAATGATCCCGAATACGGTCCCCTGGGATGATTCTCGTATCCGTTTATGAGTTCCATCGCCCTCTTTTTAGGTGCCCCGCTGACAGTTCCAGCCGGAAAAACGCTGTTTACGATATCATCCATATCAATTCCCGGGCCCAGCTGCCCCTCCACCCTGCTGACGATGTGCTGCACGGTGGCGAATTTCTGCACCTGCATGGATTTCGTTACCTTCACACTTCCCGCCACTGCTATCTTTCCTATGTCGTTTCTGGCGAGATCCACCAGCATCCTGTGCTCCAGGAGCTCCTTGCCGTCCTTGAGCAGATCATCCTCAAGCATTAAGTCCTCTTCTGGTGTTTCACCACGGGGACGTGTGCCCGCAATGGGAAAAATTTCCACCATGCGGTTCCTGACCGTGACAAGGTTTTCCGGCGAGCTCCCGACTATACTGTATTTTCCGAATTTGAAATAGAAGACGTAGAGCGATCTGTCAAATCTCGACATATGATCAAGCGACCGGAAAAGATCGGTCTCGTTCATGGGAAAGCGTTCCGACAGGACAACCTGCAGTAGATCGCCGCTTCTTATCCTCCTGATTGCGTCTGCTATTTTCATCTCCTGATCCCTGTCTGGCGGATATGATCCGGGAACAAACTCCATTAGATCAGTTCTTTCATGCGTGCCGTCAATGACCTTTTCTGGCAGGATCGCCATGACAGAGGGCCAGTCCGATCTACTTATCCCGAGATCAGGAAAGAGGGAATCCACGTAGTCGTATGAGTACACCACAGGGAATTCAGTTTCCACAGATTCGCAGGATTTTCCCATGAATGACTCCCTTATGCGGGACAGCGGATCAAGCATTCTCTCATGGATGAACACCGGATCTGAGTTCGAAAGGTAAAGTCTCTCGACCCCCTTTGTCCTCGTGTTCCTGTCGTACTTGCAGAAGTATGCAAAGTTTTCGTAATCCGAGGTCAGGTCGGCAAGGCTTCTGTAAATGTTATTCATGGTTCCTGAACTCCCTGAAGAAATTCCTGACCTTCTCCGGGTCCTTCTGGCCGACAGACGATTCCAGAGAACTGCTCAGGTCCACAAATTCCGGATTCAGGTCAAGCAGCCTCCTGACATTTGACGCCGATACCCTTCCGGAAAGGCCTGCGGTCACTGACTGGAGAACAGACCCAAGATCCTGGGCGACATCTGCTATTCCATCCCTTCGTTCAAGCAGAACTCTGTCAGCGCCTGCATTTTTTTGTGATTTGATCTCCAGAACAGAATTTTGCGGTCCACTGTAGTTCACAACGGAGATCACCTTTCTTCCCGTGCTGTGAACATAATCAATGATTTGATCACCATGGGGAAAATGGATCTGGACAATATCCTCATTGAGATCACTGTGCATTATTGAGTTCTCGTCTGTGTAGACTCCCACTGTGGGTATCCCCAGACTGTTCATCCTCCTTATCAGGTCCTCGTCGCCGGATCGCAGGACTTTCGGATCAAGAACGACCCCCATCATGTCCGGTTCGTATCTGGCGATCATGACGGCATCCTCATAATGCTTAATTCCGCAGATCTTTACGGCCGGCCTCAATGCCATTCTCATCACCCCCCGACCCGTTGCTGAACAGCCTTTCCATGTAATCCCTCACGTATCCGCTATTTATGTGGTTCAGTGCAGCCTCGTAGCCGTCCTTGAGATCGCTGGACATTCCGTTCAGGAATAATGCTGGTGCTGCGTTGATCGCTATGAATGACGCGCAGTTCTGATCCTTGCCATAGAGCCCCTCTAGATTTTTTCTGAATATCTCATCGGCAGACTTACCCTGCACAGAGGAGAGGCTGATCTTCCTCCCTGTGATCTGCACAGGATCCACCTTTTCCTCGCTGATTTCATCCGTCACCCTGATCACGGAACTGACATCGCCTGTGGATATCTCGTCGAGGCCGTCGCTCGAGGTGACTATCATTCCGGTTTTTCCGGTACTGCTGAGGACCTTTGCATATTTTTCCGAGAGGTCGCGGGAAATCGATCCTATGACGGATTTCTCAGGATCCGCGGGATTGGTTATGGGTCCCATGATGTTGAATATGGTTGGCATCCTGATCTTCTTTCTGGTAGAGGAAAATTTCGAGAAGCTGTCATTGTACATGGGTGCCATTATGAAGAGGAAATTGTGTTTCCTGACCCTGGCAAGTGCCTCTTCCCTTGTGAAGGAAAAATCATAGCCAAGCCTGGCAAGGAAATCCGCACTGCCAAAGGTACCAGTGACGGCCCTGTTGCCGTGTTTCACGATCCTTATTCCCATGGAAGCGGCAACAATGGAGGCGCATGTGCTTGCATTGATGGTATTCTTCATGTCGCCGCCAGTCCCGACGATATCGGTGCTGCCTGGTATTGTGCCGATTCTCGAATATTTTTTGATTGCAGAGGCAATTCCTGCAATCTCATCCGGGGTCTCGCCTTTCACCGCAAGTGCGGTCAGAAACACCGCTTTCATAACCTCATGATCCGGGGATTCGATCAAGTGCATCATCAGTTCCTCCGCCTCAGCTTGGGAAAGACTGAATCCGTCGACCAGTTTGTCCAGAAGTTTATGCACCTGATCCCTCCAGCAGTGTTTTCATCAATGTCTCAAAGCCTTCTATATCACGGTTCTTGAGGTAATTCACGAACACTGATCCTATTGCTGCACCAGATGCACCGAGCTTCTTCAGCCTGATCACCTCAGATACGTCCTTGATCCCGAAGCCGAACACTATCTCCCGTTCGGGAAGGATTTCACGTATGCGGGATACGACACTATCAAGATCGAATGGCACAGTTATGCCAGTGGACGGCTGCAGGCCATAATAAATCCAGGATTCAGTGCTTTTCGACACATCCCTTATGACGCCATCCGGCGTGGCGGGAGTGAAGAATGGGATGAATTCAAGCCCGCTTTCCCGGACGGATCTGATTATGTCGAATCTGTTTCCGAAATAGTCCATGAGTATATCGGGAAGTATTATCCCGCTGAATCCGCTATCAATAAGATTCTCAAGAAATGACCCGAATTTCTCCTCATGATCGGCATAGTAAACCAGTGCGTAGAGTTTTATCCCAGAATTTCTCTCTGTGCGGAAAATTTCAGCATTGTCGATATCACTGCCGGATCGCAGGCTCCTGTGGGTCTGTTTTATCTGCGGGCCGTCATATTTCGGATCCGGAGACTGGAAGCCGAACTCCATCCTCCCTACCGATTTGTCCGGAATCCTTCCGAGGAAGTCCAGCAGGGTGCGATTATCCGGAAAGCCAAGGGTGAAATAGGGAACGATATCCACCTCACACACCACCCTTGGTGAATATGGAAAGATCAAGCAGGCCATGGCCGCTGACATTTATGACGACAGTTTTTTTGGATGACCTGTCCTTCTCAATGTATTTGATTGCGCTTGCAATG
Organism: Thermoplasmata archaeon; assembly: GCA_049965715.1. Classification (GTDB taxonomy): domain Archaea; phylum Thermoplasmatota; class Thermoplasmata; order Thermoplasmatales; family Thermoplasmataceae; genus JAKAFX01. The sequence goes on along the minus strand of JBMFWA010000002.1, from coordinate 148,532 downwards.
GCATGACCAGATTCAGGTGCTGCAATGATTCCCTGGGTCCTCGAGAATATCCTGAGTGCATTGATCACTTCATCCTCGCTGACCTCGTCATGCCGGATCATCCCGTTCTTTACGAGCATGGAGAGCGCAGGAGCCGCGCCATGATATCTCAGGCCTCCTGCATAGATTTTCTCCGGAATGAAATTTGCACCAAGCGAGTACATCCTCAGCTGGGGAAGTATTCCCGCGGAGTCGATGAAATCATACTTGTACTCACCGTCCCTGAACTTTGCCACTTCAGTTGCGGTAGATGCCACCATCTCTATGTCCGCCACCTTGTCGATGAACGGGAAGGTGAATCCCGAGAAATTGCTGCCTCCGCCCACGCATCCGATCATAACGTCCGGGAATTCCCCGATGAGTTCCATCTGCCTGCGTGTTTCAAGTCCTATGACGCTCTGGTGGGTTATGACGGAATTCATCACGCTCCCAAGCATGTACTTGATGCCCTTATCGAGTGCATATTCAACCGCTTCGCTTATTCCGATTCCCAGCGATCCTGGACTGTCCGGATCCCTGTCAAGTATTGTGGAACCGAATTTTGTCTCCCTCGAAGGGCTTGGGCTCACATCGGCACCATACACGTTCATTATTGTTCTTCTGAGCTGCTTCTGCATATAACTCACCCTCACCATGAAGACCTTTGATTTCATTCCGTAGAGTGAAGAGGCGAGCGCGGTGGCAGTGCCCCACTGACCCGCCCCCGTTTCAGTCACAACCTCCTTGACGCCCTCCTGGTGGGCATAGTAAACCTGGGGAATTGCTGTATTGATTTTATGGGAACCCGTTACTGTGGCACCCTCGTACTTCAGGAATATCTTCCCATGATAATCCAGGAAATTCTCAAGCCCCTTTGCCCTTATCAGCGGGGTCGGTCTCCCGACTAGAAGATATTTTTCCCTGATCTCGTCCGGTATATTCTCAAACCTGTTGAACGTGAATTCCTGCCTCAGGACCTCCTTGGGGATTATCCTGTTCAGAAGTTCAATGGAGGATGAATCGGAACTTTCGCTCTTTGGGGGTGCGAGAGGTTCAGGCAGATCCGGAATAACATTGTACCATTTTGAGGGGAGTATCTCTTCCCTTTCGTATTGCATCATGTTGTGTGCATATGACCATATTATTTATACATTATTGTTTATTATCTCAGGCATATTATGTTATATGTACCATGCAAACCATTACTACAAAAGAGGCCTGAACTGCGAACCTGCTGCGTAAGGAAAACCGGATCCAATATTGCGGAGCAGGCAGTTGGTTATTCATGTAGATTCAATATGCAGATCGAGCATGTCATACTTTCCTGTTTTTATTGAATTCTCATTCAATAATAATGTCGGAGAGGGACCTCTGAGGAACGAATCTAAAAAAACGATGATTAAGCAACTTTGATTGCATTATATTTGTGACTGATCTATTCTGGGTCCTTTCGAACAGCGATGAGAGCATCTGTTGATGGAAGTGATGAAACAAGGGTTCTGCCCTTTTTCTCACGGTTATGGACCTGGGCGGCGTTGATCCAACGAAATTAATTACTAATGAAATTCTGGCTGATGCTTATCCCCTCTACCATAAGGTCTTGCGGTGTATTCCTTCAACAGTGATTTATTCACTCTCTTTTCAAGTTCAGCCCTCGTCTCAGGGTCAAGTTCAATTCCATAATAGATGAAATCCAGAAGAGTCTTTTCTGGATCAGAGACAGGTACAAATAATCCGCCATAGTTCACATACTCAAATCCGAAGAACCCCTTGGCGTTTATTCTATGAATAATGATCCTTATCCCCATGAGTTCCCTGATTCCAGGCTCCGCCTTGCTCCTTGTTATTGTCACTGGAATGGACTGTTGAGTCCATATTTTCCTGATGGTTAAAGCATATTGGAGACCATAGTAAAAAGGTCTGAACCGGAATCCTATAATGCCTTCATTTCTCTGAAAAGTGTAGGCTCCTTTTCCTATCCTGTAAAGTTTCCCGGACTGAACAAGATTGTGCAGCATCAGCCTTATGTAAGCTTCACTGGCACTCAGTCTCAACAGAAATCTCCTTGCATCATCAGTCATGAATATATTCTGTTTTTCGAAGAACATGATGAATGCAGATTCATACTTCATGGATCCATCTCTTCATATATTCAATCATTTGATCAAAGTTCAAATCCATCCTTCCCGCGTATAATAATGAACTGAGAACCTTCTCATCAACAGGTCTGTGTATTCCGTTCAAGAAACTGGTGAACCTGGACTTTATCACGTAATCGGACTTGTTAAGCCAGCTGGTGAGGATAAAAAGATCGTAGATATCACGTATGTACCTTCTCCCGCCATATGCTTCCATCTTCCGAATCATCAGTTCGGTGGGGCTGAGCAGGCTGATTGTCTTCGTGGTGCCATCAACCCTTGAATAGGTTCTCATTTCGTTCTCTGCGTAACCATGCTTCGTTTCAAGGAGGAGATCTGTTTCCATACCAGCCACGCGAATCCTGGTGGGAAATTCCGGGTCTTGCCAAGCGAGTTCAAGATTGTAATCTTTTAGCGCCGAGACAAAATGATTAAATGGATCTATATCCATATAAATGTCAATGCCCTCGGAGAACCTCATCCCACCAAAGCACCTCCATATTGCTGTATCTCCATACAGAAGGGCATCTGGCTGGAAGTGGTCATAAATGATGTCGATAACATAATCCTGGAGTTCGGCGATTTTTAACCCCTGTCCGGTGAGGAGGGATGCGATCGGTTTCATCTGGATAAGTAATTGTTATATTGTTACTTTCACTTATTATAACCCCATGATCTAGGGTTCCCCACATGAGACCTGAAGTCGGTTAACCTGGATACGGCCTTACTGTATGCCGGTACTTCCAAAGCCAGATGACCTGGATCTCTTGAAAGAAGCCCTGATCGTTGCTTCGTCGAATCCCTCTGGAAGACCCTTTCCGTTAAGGTAGTCGAAAAGTATCATCTTGAAAACATTCATGTAGGTGAAATTCAGGATGAGCCCGAGAATTATCAGGATTATTGAAATGGCGAAAATCGCGAGAAGGAGTATCAGGGGCAGAACTGATCCTATGAGGAATATGGCTGCAATGAGCAGCAGGAATCCGCCTAAAGTGAATATTGTCGTGTAAAGATCGATGTAGATTATTCCGCCAAAAGTTGTCCCGAAGTTTTTCCTGATTGTTGAAACGCTCTGTTCGACCGCTTTGATCGGCCCAACATTGTAATCGAGAATTGCTGGGATTGCAAAAAACGTGGCCACTGTTATTGCAAATGAACCAATTGCGCCCACAATGAGACCGCCAATCCCCCTGAATCTTGATTCTATGGCCCTCAGTATCATGAGAAGAACACTGTAGAACACAGCCCATTCAAATGCCTTTGCCTTGTAACTCCACGCCATTCCAAGTGACTCCCTGAAGCTCTTCGGAGAACCTGCGTTGAATGATCTGTAACAGATGAGCATCCCGAGAAGTATCAGGGTTGTGACAAAATACACTGCGACATATGCCGCAAACAGGCCGATGATGTAAAAATAGAAGTTGCTGGATGCCGAGGAAACCGGTATTTCGATAAAGAGGAGCAGGAATGTTACTGCGAAGATCACAACGCCAAGAATGCCGGTAAGAATGGGGAAAAGATACAGGCTCCGATCTCTTGAGACGCTTTTCCTGACCATCTTCGCAAGTCTCCAGCCACTCTTCATCCTCTCAAACATGATTGCCGCATTTATTATAGATATAAGATTTTTATTGAGTCATCACACAGAATAATCTGCCCTGGTTTGAAAAACCTCAGAATATAACAGAAATAGGATACTTTCCTGTTTTGATCTCACGAGCAGAATGGGGTTCAGGAAATGAATCATCCAGTATGACATTTATACCATGGATATTTTCTTTGTATGCCCATCGTCAAAGGATGAAGGTGATTTTCCAGGACTGTTAAAGTTTTGAACAATCCCTCATTTCTGATCAAACAGGTGGAAAAATCTATTTCGTTGCTGAATGTATGTTTATGACGGAGAATGCACGGGATATTCTCCTGATGTTGCTGAATCCAGCTTCCTCAAGCATTGAACTGACCTGATCAGGCGAATGAAATTTCTGCACTGATCTTGACAGGTAGGAATAGGAGTCGGATCTGGTGGCAATGTCGCCGAATGCCGGCACCAGCCTGTAAAAGTAAAGTCTGAACAGGTCCCTGAATACCGGTACTGCAGGATTGTAAATGTCCAGGTTGGCGAACCTGCCGCCCTTCCTGAGGACCCGGTGCACCTCGCTGAAGTATCCTTTCACATCGCCGACATTCCTTGTGAGAAACGCAGATGATACGTAATCGACAGATTCATCAGCCAGCGGTATGCTCAGGGCTGATGATACTATGAATTTTGAATCAGGCAGCCGGTCCCTCCTGAACATGCTTTCCGTTATGTCCAGGCATATCATCCTGCATTCCCTGCACTTTCTGCTGATCATGTATGCGAGCTTTCCAGTTCCGGAACCGCAGTCAAGAACCGTTGATCCATGAACCGGAGAAAGCTCCCTCACAACTTCCTTTCTCCAGGACCTGTCCATGCCGAAGCTTATCATGAAATCCAGAAGATCGTATTTTGAGGATATGCTGTTGAACACTTTCACTACATTTTCCGGCATTTCAAACACTCATCTGCGCGTACTGCGCATGGGGGATGCCCGATATGGTTATCACGTTTTCCGGATCCACGAAGCCTTCCCTGATCGCAAGATTCACCACCTGCTTTCCCACAAGGTTCGCTATGGTGCAGATGCCCAGTGCCGACAGGAAAGTTTCCTCCGAAACCTTCATGTCACCATAAAATGATTCGCTGACCTCCAGGTGAAGGTTCCTCTCCCTCAGGGTAGTACCGAGGAGTGATCTGTCAGCGGCTGCGAGCAGAACTTCACCTCTGACGCTCATGACCTTCATCACGATCTGATCTTTCACGAGATTGCCCTCAGTTTTCCATCGCTCGGCTCATACACCTGCCCCTGGGATTTAAGCTTGTTGATGATGGATTTTGTCCTTGCCTCATTGATACCGAGGTTCTTTGCCTCTTTCTCGACCTCAGCTGTGAGGGCATAGCCCTCCTTTCCCATGAGCTTCTTAACTATGAAATAGACCGATTCTAAATCGTTCCTCTGCCTTGACGACATACCCACATTGATTATGTCAGCATCCACCTTTCCCTCGTCGGATGCCACGTCGCTCAGATAATAGTTGATGATCTTTATGGCAAGCTCCGCATCGCTTTTTGTCACCACTGGCGAAAGCCTGACCCTGGCGCTTGCCTCTGAGAGCCTAATGGTGGATTCCAGCTGCCTGGCGGTGATCTGCATGGATTCTGCTTTGCTGTTTCTCGCCTTCACATAATAAGTTTTTATGGTTTCCACAGCCTCATCGGTGAGGACAGGGAACACCCTGCTTCTTGCGTATGCGACGTAACGCCTTATGACATCCTTTGGTATCCTGGGCACATAATTGACATCCTCGACGACGGTTTTGTTCTCGTTGGCCTCAATCTCTTCCTTGCGGTACACCTCTCCGATCCTGTGTGCGTTCAGAACGTGATCTGCCAGCCTTGAATCCCTTGCAACCTGTGGTTCGTCGAGAACCTTGAATATAACGTCAAATCTCGAGAGGAGAGGGAGCGGGAACCATGTCTGATCCACTATGCTCAGGTTCGTGTCGTACCTTCCGAACTTGGGGTTTGCGGCAGCAAGCACGGAGCATCTTGATTTCAGAGTGGCCATTATGCCGGCCTTGGATATCGTTATGGAATTGTGCAGCACAATTCCCCTCGAGAATATCGCCTTCGTATCCTCCACTGCGATATCATAGACCCACCTGCCTGAGTATGGTTCGCGGACAATTTCTGAGACGGGAACCCATGTAATGACCTTAGCGGGGCTTTCCACCATCTCAAGGCTGACCGTACCAGAAGATGAACCGCTGATCACGGAATTTCCACTTCCGTTCCAGTGTCCATCACGGGATACTGCTGGAATCAGGGTTCCCGGAACCAGTTCACGGGCAGGAATCACTCTTATGCTGCCATCGAGAAGGACAAAGAACGGATGTTCTTCGGTCACGGCAACACTCCTCCCGTCCTCAGTGTGAATCCTGTACAGTTCTCCGGGGGCAAAATGCCTGCTCACCTGTATGACCCTCCTCTTCAATATGCGATCAAAATCAGTCGTTTCTATATATGTGGAATAGGGTTTAAGAATCTCGCAGTTCACTCCCGGCACTCTTATGCCATTTGAATTCTCAAACATGCTGTCGACAAAGCTGCCAATCGGAACCTCGGTTCCATTGTATTCAATCATAGTGTCAGGGTGAAAGCTCTGCTGTTCCATTGCCTCGTGCATTGACGCGACATCAGTCTGGTCCATCTTGTCCAGTTCATCAATGGCAGCCAGTCCGTTGTTTGCGAGGACGAGAACGCCGGCTTCAAGGGTCCATCTACCCTCTCCGAAGTCATCCCTGACAGCTGCTGCGGTAAGTCCTGCAGCGCTGGATCCTTTCCCGAAGGCAAATATTCCCCTTGGAGATATGTCTGTCATATACCTGAGTAACTGGGACTTCGCAGTACCAGGATCGCCAAGCAGTAGGATGTGGATATCGCCCCTCATGTTTGTCCCGTCCTTCATGGTTTTCCGGAGGCCGCCGAACATCTGGAGCACCAGGGCTTTCTTGATCATCTCCATTCCGTATATTGTGGGGGCTATGGACTGTACGAACTGATCTACAATGTCATCGAGCCTCGAGAGCCGGAGTATCTCCTTCTCGTCCTCTGGCCTGATCTCAACGTCCCCGATCTCCTTCACATCCTTGCTGTAATTGATGACATAAATATAGATGCTGAACTCGGTCAGCGGAACGTTTCCCGCCTTCTTCTGCTCTGCAATGAGTATTCCCTCGGCACTGATCCTGTCTCCAGGAAACAGGTTTCCGGTCAGGTCGTCCTCCACTATCAGCGTTATCCTCTGGGGCTGTGCACCGCCTTCGATGGTTTCAGGATTCTCCTGAACCTCTATCTTTTCGACATCAACGAACTCTGATTCATTCGGAAGAAGCTTGAATTTTGCCTTCGGTCTCTCTGTGCCGCATGAATCGCAAACCTGGGGCTCTTCAAGTTTCCCGCGAACCTGTGGTACCATCTGTATCGCACCGCACTGTGAACATTCAAACGCTGCATTCTGGAGTCTTGGAAGGACCTCAGTATTCTTCCTGATTATGCCCGTTACACTGATGATTGTGCCGATATTCTGGGCCCGGATGTCCCTGATGTCAACCTTGATGTCCTTCTCGGGAATATCAAAAAGCCTTATGTTCACGCGTTTTGAATCCGAGCGCCTGGTAGGCGCCCAGTCCTTTGTTATGACCTCCTGCCCGAGCCTGAGGAACAATTCCGGAGACTTCAGAAGCGAGTTGGCAAAATCGTTGTCAAATTCTGAGATATGCTTGAACGAGACGAAGAGTGTTCGCTTATCCGGAAAGAGTTCCCTGATCTCATTGATCTTCTCGTCATAACCGTACCTGGAGAATATGGAAGCCCACTGCTGCTTGATCTCCTCGGATTGTTGATCAGTGAATGAAATCATAATAATCTCAATGCCGACTATCCATATAATTTCACCATAAAGTTTTTTAGATCGGGGCATGAAAGGAACCTTGAAATCACATTGATCCTGCGGAACAGAGCTGATCTAGTTCAGTTCACTTTCCGAAACTCAAATAATGCAGGAAAATTTGCAATGGTCTAATAAGCAAAGTAGGTATTCACCAGGACATGATGATGCTCCTTGAGGCGGTACTGCTTCTTGTTTCGGCACTTGCCATAGGAATCATCGGGAACATTGCCGGTATCGGTGGCGGCGTGTTCCTAATGCTTATATTTCTGTTCTGGCTTAGAATAGACCCGGTCACTGCAGGAGGATTAAGTCTGCTGACCATTATAGCCAGCACATCTGCAGGTTCCGCAGTGAATAGCGAGAAAGGGTCGATTGATCCGGGCCTGTTCAGAAAGATCGGGATTCCAGCAGTGATAGGTGCCGTGATTGGATCAGTTCTGAGCTTCTTCATCGTTCTTGCAATATTCAAACTGTTTTTCGGGATTGCAGTTGTCTGCATAGGATTTTTCTCATTCATCTCCATGAAAACTGAAATTTCCAGAAACGCCAAAAAGGATTATCTCAAGAAATCTTTCTCTGAGTACAGGAAGTCCGTGGAAAATAAACAGGACGAAAGCACCAGAGTCGATTACAGTTTTCTTAAACCGGTATCGCTGGTTGCGGGCCTCATATCGGGGCTGTTTGGCGTAGGCATAGGAGCCGTGGTCGGAACTTTCCTGGCATCAATCAAGCATGTTCATCCGAAAGTGGCATTTTCCACAGTTCTTGTGACAATGGTGTTGACCTCTGCAGTAGGCGCTTCCGTTCATTTTCTTAAGGCAGGATTTGGGGTAACCAGCCTGATCCTGCTTGTGCCACTGCTTGTGGGCGCCGCCATAGGCGGATTCTTTGGCGCAATTATATCTGCCGAGATGAGTTTCAGGAAACTCAGATCGTACCAGAGCTACATCGTGATGTTCTTTGGGGCTCTTTCCATATCCATGTCAGTTGCAAGCTTCCTGTGAAGCTCACGCCAGCAGCATGTGAATCTGCCTGCTAGCTTCCTGCTACTTCGCTTAAAGAGTCTGACAGGAACAAGAATAGTTTATTTATAAGGAGTTTCTGGAAATAAAACGTTATGCTATGACATACAATATTAGTTTTCCGGGCGCTTGTGCCCAACCGGGCCTGTTAGGGATAAGGCTTAACAGAATATTGGCCATATATGTATATGCGCATTGCCGAGGTATCAGATCCAGATGCAATAAATGGTATAGTTCCGATTATAAAATCCGCATGGGGGTTTGAAAATCTTGACGGACTCATTAAAGACATTGCAGTCGCAATGAAGTTCCATGGTGGAACAGTCATAGGAGCATACGACGGAGAAGCGCTGATAGGTATGAGTTTCGGATTCCCCGGAAGGCGAAAGAATCACAACTATTTCTATTCCCACATGACCGGTGTTCTTGAAAACAGGAAGTACTCTGGCATAGGCTATCAGCTGAAGATGTACCAGAAGGAGTGGGCCAGGAAGCAGGGTTACGACCTGGTTGCATGGACATATGATCCCCTAATGTCTATGAATGCAGGATTCAACATTCACAAGATAGGTGCGTTTGCCAGAACATATATCAATAATTTCTATGGCAGGATGGAGGACAGAATAAATTCTGGAATGAGAAGCGACAGGCTTGTTGCTGAACTCTGGATAGATTATGAAAGGCCTGAGATTGATGACAGCGGAACAACCATACTAGACAGGACTGGCAATATTAAAGGAGATCTCCAGATAATTGGTATGAATGAATCCGCAGTCAGGGTTTACGTTCCCGGAAACTTCAGGGCTGTCAGAGAAAGCAGCATGGAGCAGGCAATTAGGTGGAGAGACTCAAGCGAAAAAGTCATGAGGTTTCTCTTCGCTCATGGGTTCGTTGCTGTTGACTTCAGAACAGGAAAAGATTATTATATCTTCTCCAGGGACTCTTTTCTTCAGGAAAAAATGAGAGAAAACATATTTGAGCAACAATTTTTCTAAATAAAAGATTCAATTTTACAGCAGATATGACGCACCCTCCGCAGACGCTTTACGGAAACCGGTACTGGCAGGCAAATATGGGAAATGACAAAAGGAGATAGTCCAGACGGACATGCACACTTGGAGCAATGGAGTAACTAGAGGTTTATGCTTTGTTAATTGGAGGAGTTGGATAATGCTAAGGTTTTATTGCCTCCTTTCCATATTCAGCCATGAAGAAGATTCTGCTCATAATAATGGACGGTCTTGGAGACAGACCGAACGAATCTCTCAACGGCGATACTGGACTGCAGGCAGCTTACAGGCCGAACCTGAACTATCTTGCAAGTCATGGCGTCAATGGTCTCATGTTCCCCATAAGGGAGGGAGTGAGGCCGGGTTCAGACACTTCGCACCTGTCAATACTCGGATATAACCCTGAGGAAGTCTATACGGGAAGAGGTCCGTTTGAGGCAATGGGACTTGGCATGAAGGTGAAGGCGGGAGACATAGCATTCAGGGCAAATTTTGCATACAGGGACAGGAATGGAATAATCCAGGACAGGAGGGCAGGCAGAATCAGCGAACCAACTAGTGAGCTGTGCGAAGCCATTTCCATGGAACTTGACGGAGTGAAATTTTCGGTAAAGCCTGGCGTGGAGCACAGGGCAGCTCTGGTGATGAGCGGTGATAACCTCTCTGATAGAATCAGCGATTCTGATCCTCATGAAACCGGCAAACCGTCTCATGAGATATCGCCACTTGATCCTGAAGCCAGTCACACCGCAGAGGTCCTGAACCATTACCTGTCTGAAGCGAGAAAAATTCTTGATTTGCATCCCTTCAACATTAAGAGATCAGAGAGGGGCGATCTTCCTGCCAACGAGCTTCTGCTGAGGGGTGCCGGGAAGGCTCCATCTCTCAAAAAATTCGGGGAAAAATATTCAATGAAGGCAGGGTGCGTTGTCGGAATACCAATGATAGCCGGAATATGTGATCTCGCGGGAATGGATGTTGTGAAATTTGCTGGTGCAACCGGAACCGTAAATACGGATTATGTGGGAAAGATCAGAACAGCTCTGGAGGCACTGGAAACCAGGGACTTTGTACTCGTTAACATAAAGGCACCCGATGTGGCCGGGCATGATGGGAACCCTGATCTCAAGAGGAAGGTCATAGAATGGTCGGACAGGGCCTTTGCCCAGATCATACCTAAGCTGGACGAAATTCTCGTGGCGGTGACGGGCGATCACAGCACTCCCTGCGTGCTGAAGGAGCATTCAGGAGATCCAGTTCCACTGGTGATCGCAACAAATGGAATGAGGATGGATGGAGTCACCCACTTCGACGAGGTAACCGCATCACATGGAAGCCTGAAGATCAGGAGTTCGGACCTTATGACCCTACTTATGGGGTTGTCAGACAGAGCCGAAAAATATGGTGCATAATAACATCCAATTTTCCAATAATTTTTAGGATAACTTTAAATATCTATTTAGCTTAATATTGTCTGACTAACATGGAAAGGTTTACCACCACAAACAGGTTCACGGAAAAGGCCACGCGTAAATCATACCGGAAATACCAGCAACAGGACGGGCTCAAAAACGCGCTGCTTTACTCACAGACCAAGGGAATATATTTCTCACTCATACTGACTTTTCTGCTCTGGTGGATACCCATACTGGGCCCTGGAGTTGCAGGCTATGTATCAGGAAGAAGATCCGGTGACGGAACCAAGGGACTGATATCATCCATGGTTACGATATCAGCAATAATACTTGTCACCTTCGCACTTCTTCCATTTAAGTCCGGGCCGCTTGCATTCGCCTCAACATATTTCTCGCAGGGAGTCCTCACAATATCATCCTCCAAGCTCATGGCGGCTTCCAACCTCCTCACGGATATGTACACAAGCTATGGTATCATCAAGACATTCGCAGTTCTGGTTCCCGGAGCCATGATAGAGCTCCTCACATTCAGCTACGTCGGAGGCAGTGTCAGCTACATGAAATCCCACGAGGTCACCATGATGCAGTCGCTCAACAGGAACTCTGAAATAAACAGCTTCAGGAGCAGCAGGAACACGCCCACAGTCACAAGAGCAACCAGGGGGCTCAGCGAATATCGCGGAAACGAGGTTGACAGCGAGGACGACATGGGCGTGCCCTATTCAAGCATCTGAAATTCGTATAGTTTAATATCAACCTTTTTTATCTTCCGTCTATGATAGACGTAAAACTCCTGAGAGAGAAGCCTGAACTCTTTTATTCTTCCTGCGAAGCCAGGGGATTCGGAAAGGACCTTCTAGACAAATTCTTCATACTCGACAGGAAATGGAGAGAGCTGCTGAAGGAGGTAAACGATCTTAAGCACGAGAAGAATGAACTCTCAATGAGAATATCCAGGATGGTGAAGGATGGGATGGATGTTGCGCCAATCAAGGAAAACGTGGCCAGCACCAGTGCCCTTATTGAATCCAATGAGGCTGAACTTAAAATTGTCGAGGCAGAAAGGGATCAGGTGCTCAAGCAGATCCCCAACCTGATAGACGAATCCGTTCCGATCTGCAAGGGCGACGAGAATAACCCTTTCATGAAGTTCAGTGGCACGGCTTCCGTATATGGAGAGGATGTGGAAGCCTTCCTGAAGGCGACAAACGGACAGGGAAAATACAGGGTGATTGATTACAGGCCAATGAGCCATGTGGATCTCCAGGAGAAGCTGGGGCTCGTTGATCTTGAGACTGCTGGAAGAGTGGCAGGTTCCAGGTTCTATTACCTCAAGGGCAGGCTTTTCAAGCTCGAGCTTGCACTGATCAACTACGGTGTGGATTTTCTATCGGACAGGGGATTCAACGTTGTCGAGCCGCCCCTCATGATGAATTATGAGAGCATGTCGAAGGCCACAGACATGGAGACCTTCAGGGAATCCCTTTACAAGATTGAGGGAGAGGACCTCTATCTTATTTCCACCAGCGAACATCCCATAGCCGCGATGATCTCAAACGAGATACTGTCGCCCCAGGAACTTCCGCTGAGGATAGCCGGATTCTCCCCGTGCTTCAGGAAGGAGGCGGGAGCCCACGGGAAGGACACCAAGGGAATATTCAGGGTCCACAACTTCAACAAGGTTGAGCAGTTCATATTCTGTGAGCCAGAGAAATCCAGGGATTTCCACGAGGAACTGCTGAGGAATTCCGAGCAGCTTATTCAGTCTCTTGGTCTCTCATACCGGGTCATAAACTTCTGTTCCGGTGAACTGAGTGTGCTGAACTCAAAGAAATATGATATAGAGGCATGGTTCCCGTCACAGGGAAGGTTCAGGGAGGTTGTTTCTGCGTCAAACAACACCGATTATCAGGCCAGGTCCCTTAACATAAGATACAGAACATCAGACGGTCATAAATTCGTTCATACGCTGAACAGCACTGCGCTCGCCACAACAAGGATACTTGTCGCCATCATGGAGAACTTCCAGAACAGGGAAGGTACAGAGATCAAAGTGCCCGAACCGCTTGTCCCATATGCAGGGTTTGACACAATCTCCGGCTGAGGATCATCCCATCTTCTTGCCTGCTGTGGGTGAATACTTCTTCCATCTGTCAAGGACAGGCAGCCATTTGTCGTCGCTGATCCTGTCCATGAGGTTGAGGTATTCCAGTATGCCCAGAACCGCGGTGTCAGCATCCCTCACTGCGGATATGAGGTCCCTGGATATGTTTGTTGAATCCCCGCCGCTGAAAAGCTTGGGGATGGATGTCATGCCGTTCCTGTCAACAATCACCTGTCCCTGGGGAGTCAGCCTCAGCTTCCTCAGGTATTCATCGCCCATGAAGGAGAAATCAGATTCCTGTCCTGTCGCCTCAATGATTGTGTCGCACTGGAGGAATTCCACCTTGTCCTTGATTGGGACTGGTTTTGCCCTTCCTCCCCCTTCAATAACCATTTCGTTGTGCCAGTATTTCACTCCGGTAACCTTTCCGTTCTCGGAGGTATATTCGAAAGGTGTGACCTCCCACATGTATTTCACACCTTCCTCAACGGTTTCCTCCATCTCCTCATCAGCATTCATCGACGGATAACCGGGTCTGTCAACCTCCCTTCTCCTGTACATGATGTAAACATTTTCGGCACCAAGTCTGAGCGAGGTTCTTGACGAATCGTTGGCGGTGAATCCTCCTCCCACAACGACGACGCTCTTTCCCACATCTATCTTCTCTCCAAGGGCAACCCTTCTGAGGAACTCCGTGGCATGGTATATATTCTTGGCATTGCTTCCGGGCGTTCCCGTCATCCTCGGCATATGGTTGCCGATTGACATATATACTGCATCGTAACTGTTCATGATCTCGCTGAAAGCAATATCCTTACCCACTTTGGTATTTGTATGGACCTCAACACCCTGTGATATGATGAAACCGATCTCCTTGTCAAGGACCTCCTGGGGAAGCCTGTATCTTGGGATCCCGACAAGCATGAACCCTCCCAGCTGCGGCAATGCCTCATAAATCGTAACCTTCAGCCCCTGTATGGACAGGTAGTAAGCAAGAGCAAGGCCGGAGGGTCCGGCACCGATCACAGCGATCTTCTTGTCAACGAAATTCCTCTTTGGAAGGGAAAGAATCTTCCCGTAATCATCAAACTTGTCAGCAGCAAATCTCTTCAGGTGCCTGATCGCAATAGGTCCGCCTGTATCATAGAGGACGCATATATCCTCGCAGAAATGTGTACAGACCCTTCCAATGATTGCAGGAAAAGGCAGATTTTCAAACACAATCCTCACCGTTTCTGCGGGATCCCCTACGGCGGTGCTCTTTATGTATCCGCCAATGTCAAGGCTTGCAGGGCAGGCCTGAGTGCAGATATTGCAGCCCAAACATCTGCTCGCCTCAGCGACACCCTCCTCATCGGTGTACTCCTTGACGGGCTCCAGCAAAAAAGATTTTTTTCGATCCTCCGGATTCTCGTACTGTATCTTCACTCTCTCGAAGTTTAGCATAATGCTGCACCCGAAGTATCCCGACAACAATAATAAAGATTTACTGTATTTCTCCACTAATTCTGAATATCCGCACGCTGCGGCATTTCACAAAGCACCGTCTGCAGTGAAATAGATGTGGTGGCGTCGCAAAGGATTCAATAAGCGCTCAAATGATCGATGGTACGACTATCATGGCGAAGAACAGGTTGAAGAGCACAATGATTGTCATTATGACAAATTTTATGTCCCTCTGCTGAGAGAACCAGACAAGCCTGACAACAACCACGCTCACGCTTGTGAATATGAGCAGCCAGAGTCCAAGGGCAATGAAATATATTCCATCAAGATCGAAGATGCCGGGCAGGATCATTGAAAGGGGCATGCTTTTGGAGTCTATGCTGTGAGCCTGTGAATAGGAATAGCTTGTTATCTGGGCCAGAGTGTATCCGTCGCCCCCGTTCCTTACGAACAGCAGTATGACGCCAGCAGCTATGAAAAGCAGACTGAGAACCGCACCAGCCCTCAGGAAATGGCTAACCACCATTGTATCATCGAAGTCTTTCATTTCTCCTCAACCCCCAGATAGCCCTTCTTCATGAGGACATAAAGAAGGAATATCAGTACTATGGATATGCCAACTGCGAGGAAAAACTGGAAGTCAACACTCACTATGTAGATATTGATCTTGTTGAAACCCGTGAAAATCATGTCAAGCCCAAGGAACATCAGCAGCGAAAAGAAGATCCACCTGATGTCCTTGTTTGTTACCTTGATGAGCACCTTCGCACCAAAGTACGCCCCGATCAGTACTCCGATCGCAGTGGAGGCGGCAATGAAAGGCTGTATAAATCCCGCATACCAGTAAATGGAGCTGCTGGTTGCAGCCGTTATACCGATCATGAAGTTGCTGGTGGTTGTCGTCACCTTCATGGGCAGGTTAAGTGCCCAGTCCATTCCAAGAACCTTGAGGGCTCCGCTGCCTATGCCAAGCAGTCCGGAGAAAAAACCAGCAAAGAACATGATGAATTCGCCCAGGTACCATCTGACGCCATGATAATCGACCCTTTTCTTCAGTCTTTCGTCATAATAACTCCCACTCAGCTTGAAGAACTTTGTTGTCCAATCCGGAGGAACAAATTTCGGGGTTTCGAATGCGATCTTTCTGATGGTCGGGATGAGAGAGAACAGGAGAACTATTCCAAAAACGATGTAAATTATCCATGAAAGGGAATGTGCATAAATGTAAATTGCAACCAGTGAACCGACTATGGCACCTGCAGTTGTTGCAATCTCGAGGCTTATGCTCAAATTGACATTCGCAATCTTCTCACGGGTGTATGCACTCGCAGAGCCGTCGGAGGTGGCTATGGTTGACACCAGGCTGGCGCCGGTGGCAAAGATAACGGGAACCCCGTAAAACAATGTCAGAAGGGGGACCAGTATTGTACCGCCACCCAGTCCTGTGAGGGAACCGATAAAACCTGCGATTATGCCAGCTGATATTATTGTCAAAAACTTTATCAGAGTGAAGATGAGAGACAGCATTATTGAACATCCACTTTCATTTTTTTGTTTGATTCCGGGTGAACCGGTTCTCCTGACTTGTAGAGTATAACTGCATCATATATTACAGAATTGGTCCGGTGGAGACGGTTCACGGGGCAGGCAGAACTGTAAATGAGCACGCACGGGACTGGCTCAAACCGCAGGCATTACAGTTTTTGCTCGTAGAACGATCTGAATGAAATTATAAATCTATTTATACACACTCACAATTTTGCGTTGAGAAAGATGCCTATAGATTTATCATCCCTGAAAGCTGGTAATGATTTACTGAAGCATGGATTTGCAAAAATGACGAAGGGCGGCGTGATCATGGACGTTACAACCGTTGAACAGGCAAGGGTCGCAGAAGCGGCAGGGGCGGTAGCTGTCATGGCACTTGAGAAGGTTCCCGCGGATATCCGTGCGGCCGGTGGCGTTGCAAGGATGGCTGATCCGATGAAGATCCGGGAGATCATGAATGCAGTCACCATACCGGTCATGGCAAAGGTGAGGATAGGACACATATCAGAGGCTTATACCCTTTCAGCACTCAACGTGGACATGCTTGATGAAAGTGAGGTACTGACACCCGCAGATCCATTCTTCCATCTCAACAAGAGAGAGTTCAAGATACCGTTCGTGTGCGGGGCAAGAAACATATCGGAAGCAGCAAGAAGAATCTTTGAGGGTGCTGCAATGGTCAGAACAAAGGGTGAGGCGGGTACAGGTAACATAATCGAGGCAGTCAGGCATGTCAGGATGGTCAATGACGGAATACAGGCAGTCAGGAACAGCGATGACGATGCACTGTTCAACATGGCGGTAAGGATGTCACAGTCATATCTCACGGAAAGGCAGCTTCTGACCCAGGAACTTTACGGTGAAGGATCAAAGGTTGACACGAGCAGTGTATATTACGGAATGAACCTTGAGGATATCCAGAAAGGAATTCTGGAGGTCCTGAAGCAGATAAAATCGCAGGGGAGAATGCCGGTGGTTAATTTCGCGGCAGGAGGTATTGCAACCCCGGCGGACGGCGCACTCATGATGAAGATGGGTGTGGATGGTGTGTTTGTGGGCAGTGGTATCTTCAAGTCCAGGGACCCGAACGAGATGGCCAAGGCAATTGTCGATGCGGTTGAAAACTATGAGGATTATGAGCTGATCGGACAGGTTTCAGAGGGGCTTGAGGGCATGCAGGGAACCGCCATAGAAAACATCCCCAGCGAAATGAAAATGCAGAACAGAGGCTGGTAATTGACATAACACAATTGGTCACAGATCTTATAATCCTTGTTATTCTTATTCTGTTATTTCTCCTTTCCGTAAGATTCAGGGTCTTCAGCAGGAGAGGAAACATAGCCGCGCTGATCGTAGGGGCCGTCATAGGGTTTGGCGGAAGCCTTCTATGGCTACTCCTGATGGTTATATTTGCAGTCACTTCGTTCATCGCCACGAAAGCCTTCTTCAAACAGAAGGAAGCTTCAAGGCTTCAGGAGGGAAAGCATGGCGAGAGGAGCAGTTCAAACATCATCTACGCTGGAATAATAGGGGTCGTTCTGGCGCTTCTGAACTTTTTCAGAGTCTACTGGGTCTACGATTACGGGGAATTCTTTCTACTTTTTGCCGTATCATTCTCTGTCATAAATTCTGACACATTCGCCTCGGAAATAGGGGTCATAGACCGGAACGTGATAATGATAACAAACCTCCGGAAGACGGAACCCGGCGTGAACGGCGGTATATCACTTCTCGGAAGTCTTGCTTCGCTGATTGGAGGCCTCATCATAGGTGTAACATTCTCCCTGTTCTACTTCTCAGGTTTCAACATAGCAGTTGTGATCTTCATCACGATCATGGGCTTCATAGGTTCCAACATAGACAGCGTGCTGGGAGCAACCCTTGAAAATAGAGGTCTCATATCAAAGGGGCAGGTGAATCTCTTTTCGTCCGTAATCACTGTGGCGCTTTCTGGCGTATTTATTTACTTTTATGCTTTGGTCTGATCGCCTGATGAAATATCCCTGAGGATCAGTTCCTCCCTTTCCTCCAGGAGGGAGATGCGCATGTCCCTGAGGCGGGTGCGCCTCATCAGGTGCCGGCTGTATCCCATATCTGATAGTATGAATTTTTTGGCAGAGTCAAGCAGAGTGTTGCCAGGATATACGATATCCACGTTCCTGTGTTCCTCTGCAGCGGAAACACCAAGCATGGGGAACCTGAGGGAGGTGATGGATCCGCCTGCCCTGAATTTGTAGCCGTCACTGTATCCCACCATGGCCCTGTCGGAAGCCATTATGATATCGGTTGCAAGCGATATTTCCCTACCTATGTCGAGAGAGTCTCCACTGAGTATGGAATATACAGGCTTGCCTATTGAGTAAAGGACGGAGAGAAAGGTGGAGGTTGAGTTCATGAAGTCAAGGAGTTCCTGGCCGGTCCTTGGTTCATCCATCATGCCTGAAAGGAAATTGTTGTTTATTCCAGTGATAGCGACGGACCTGACAGCATCGTCCGTAGATGCTGTTGTCAGGGCCATTATGATCTCGTTTATGAAATTCCTCCTTGCGAGGCCCTTCTCGTTGGTCCTGATAACCACTATGCCGATCCCGTCTTCCTGCCAGAAAATGATGTCGTTGAATCCGGATACCCTTATGTCACTCATTGTAGAAGGTCATTCTATAGATTCTTAAAACAATTCCTGCCAGTATCAGATCTGTTCCGAGACCGACGCCGAATACCATGGCCTGGGTGATGGGATTGAGTCCGGCTATGAGAACAAGAATGGCGATGGATATGATTACCAGTACAGTCGAGGTTATGACAGCGGCATTCACGCTCATTCCCCTTCTCTGCCTGGCAATCTTCGGCTTATCCTTCTCCAATTCAGTGTAGTAATCTGCGCTCTTCATAGTTCCCACAGCGGCAAATATCGTCACGCCTCCTGTGAAGAATGTGGTGAGGATGTTAAGGGCTGATGTGTGGTAGAGGAAGGCGGAAATATTCTCGGCAAAGGATATCATGGAAAAGGTCAGTATGAGGAGGAATATCACAAACGATGCAATCAGCTTCTGGGAGGTGACATTGAGTTTTCCGCTTTTGTAAAGCCTGCTCAGTATGATCATGCCACCAACAACCACCACGAACGGCGGAACCAGGACTGCGAGAATTTCTGCTGGAGGTATGGGGACTCCCGGTGTCAGAGCGCCCCACGCGGAGAGAATTGCCATGTAAATGATTCCCAGAATTCCGAACGATGTGATGATTGGTCTGGATAGGGGATGAAGATCATTGCTCCTGTCTATGAAAGGAACGAATATGAAATAGAGGAGGGGAATGACGCCGAAAACTGTTGAGGCGATCAGACCGCCATATGCGTTGAGCGGTGCAAGTGAACCTGTGAAGTCAAAGAAGTCCACAGCCTTGTAAACGAACAGCAGGAACCATGGCGGATAGGCAGGAACATACAGCGCGAGGGGACTTGATGGTGAAACGCTGGGGAATGGGGAGAAGAGACTCGGTACGGAAGGAAGAAGTGCAATGATTGACGGTATGAGAATAATGAGGCCAACGACCATCATTCCCAGCTGTATCATGAATGCAAAGTTGTAAGGATACCATTTCTTGTATTCCGGCTTTTCCTTATCTATTGCGGGTGCCCTGTATTTCGCTTCCTTCAGTGATGGCATTATGGAGTTGGATTCGGCCAGGTAGAAATGAAGGCCGAAAATTAGCCCGATAAGGGCAACAAGGATGATGTGCCATCCAAGCATCCTCTGGAAAAGGCCCGTGGTTGTGCCGTTACCGAAAACAATCGCAACAAGCATATTTCCCAGAACAGGCGTTGACTGTGCTATGCCTCTTCCGACATCCGTCGCATCATATGCCAGAACATCGCCGGGCATGGAATATCCAAAAAATCCCACGCCCAGTGTAAGAGCCAGCAGAAGTACGCCGGTGATCCACTGGATCTGCCTTGGCTTCTTGTATGCACCGTGAAAGTAGTTCCTGTACATATGCACATATATCAGCACTATCATGGCATATGCGCCATAGAGGTGTGTAGCGCTTATCAGAGCACCATAAGGTACGTTATTTATAATATATTCAGTTGAGGCATAAGCATCAGCGGGATTGTAATAAAGTAAAAGGAAAAGGCCAGTGACCACCTGGTAAACGAACGCGATGCTTATCATTGCACCCGTCCAGTAGAGGATCCCGCCTTTTCCGCGCATGTAGTCCGGAACCCTCTTCAGAGGCAACTGATCTAGCTTTAGTGGGTCCTCACCGAATTCATTTCTTATAATCTTCTTTATCTTGCTCTCTTCAACCATATTGTTTCATCCTCTCATGGAATGCCTGTGTTCGTCACAGTTACTGTGGTTGCACTGGAAGCATATGGCGTTCCGCCGCTGAGATCAGAGATCTTGCCATATATGGTCGGGCCGACCATTGAATATGCACTGAAAGTTCCCTTCGAACTGTTGTATTTCAGCATAACATTGGGAAGAGGCCTCGACGTGGGTCCTGTTATGACCGCGGCCCCCTTCAGCGGGTCATAGGTGCTACCATGGCATGAACAGTGAATGTATCCAGGGTTGCTGGAGCCGCTGAAGCTTGTTCCTGGAACGGTCTGGGTGGGAGGGTAGTAGTGTATTTCCGGAGGTATGCATCCGAGGTGCTGGCATATCGCACTGTATGCCACTACAGATCCCTTGGGGCCAACGCCGCCGTTAAATTTGTAAGTAGAGCCAGTGGCAGGTATCGGTACTTCATACGGGGGAACGTTTACAGGATTACCGCTTGCATCCCCCAGGTTCAGCAGAAAGTTAGGATCATTGGTGAGGGGGTAATAGAACAGCCATGTGGTAGGTGTATTCACGGGTATATCACTGTAAAGAAGAGGCTTACCATCAGCACCGACCAGTTCCATCGTTGGGAACGCGCTGATACCGACAAGTGGAGTTATTATATTTGTGACAGCACCCTTCAGAACGCCTGCAACAGCAGCTCCTGCGGATAAAACAATCATCGCCTTGAGGAAGGTTCTCCTGCCCTTGTTCAGTTCTTCCTCCTTATCATCCATACATTGTGATAGCATCAACAATTTAATAATTTTGTTATCAAAGAGTCCTTCTCAATGGAGTTAAACTTTTTTCTTTTATGCAGTAAAATCAGGATAGACAGTTCGAGTGCAGAAATAATCTGTGTAATGGTATGATAAAAATAATAAATTCAGAACCAATCCAACACGGAAGATGGCAATTTCTATTTTTTTCTTCAGGTCCCTGAGAAAATTCATGAGAAATGTTATCTACAGGGCAGCGCTCTTTGCCCTGATTGTTGTAACCTACGGTTCGGTATCAGAATATATTCTGCAAAACAACGTTCAGCAATCGGGAATCCACAGCATGTTTGAGAGTTTATGGTGGACCATGCAGACGGTGACAACGGTGGGTTATGGTGATGTAACCATTTATGGCACAGCAGCAAGAGTAAATGCCATGGTCGTAATGATTCTGGGAATAGGGAGCATCGGTCTGTTTACCGCTTCTCTCGCCACGGTTTTCGTGGATTCCAGAATTTCAAGAAAATTGGGGGAGGTCAGACTGAGAATGAAGGAACACATAATAGTATGCAACTTTGATTCCATATCTTCTGAGACCATCAGGAGAATAGCGGAGCAAGGAAATGAGATCGCGATCCTGTCAAATGAACCTGTATCGTTCCAGCATGAGAACGTATTTTACATCAAGGGCAGCTGCCTGGAACCGGCGGATCTGGAACGGGCCGGTATATCACGGGCTTCCAAGGCCATTGTATTTTCCGGCAAAATAAGGAACGATGAGGATCCGACCGGTGTTGATGCTAGATCCATCCTTTCCGGTATGGAGATGAAGAAGCAGAATCCTGAAATATATGTGATAGCGGAGCTGTACAATCCAAACAGCGAAATGCATGCGATTGAAGTGGGAATCGACGAGACGATAACCAGGGGTAACGTATCGTCTCTCCTGATCTACAATTCAATAATGAATCCCGGCGTGAGCAAATTGCTATACAAAATTCTGGGAAACAGGAAAGACGAAATGCTTGGAGAAGAACCAGTCGATAAGGACAGATACACCAGATATGATGCACTTTACAATGATTATGAATCGCGTGGTAAACTGGTTCTTGCAGTGGTTAAGGACAGGGAGATACAGATCAGGCCGCCAAAGGATGCAGCGACTGACTGCGATCGAGTAATATTCCTGAATACTGCTTTCTAGCGTAACAGTAAATGCCTGCTGTGGAAAGTATACGGAAATGAGAGCGTGAATGGGTTTCACTTACCTTATCTGTTTCTCAAAAACGCATGCTGAAGGAAAATCGGGCATAACATACTTCATCAGTCCGGGAGTCATGTTCTGGCCGCTGATGCATGTAACGCCATCGCCGGTAAATGTCAGGTCAGAAGTGCCAGCGGCCGTCACATGGTAATGGTTCCCGAATTTCAAAAACACCCATTTTCCGGACCTTAAAAATACAGGAAGATTTGGAGGAATTTCACAGATGTCGGCAAATTTCCATCCCATGTCCACAATTGTTCCGGTTTCCGGCATACGCCCATTTCCTATATATGCAGGAACAGGAGAACCGATGAGAAAATAATAGCAGTCACGCTTTGTGAAGCCGCATTTAGTGGCAAGATTTAGCGAAGGCGTGTTCCTTTCCTCTATGAGCAGCCTGGATATGTGAATTCCATCCTCTTTTGCCTTCTTCAGTGCGAAATATGTCAGCTCCAGGGCAATGCCCCTTCTCCTGTAATCAGGATGAACCCTGAGTCCGCTGAGCCACTGGGACCTCCCAAACAAATTCTCAATTCTGATGAAACCCTTTATCGTGTCTTCAGACTCATGCACATAAACTTCTCTGCTGTCGAGGTATGAAATGCCCATTTCATTGATGTAATCATCATATCCTGATATGCTGGAAATGTGTGAGATGGCTTTCCAGTCACCGAGACCTGCGATTCTTACGAGCATCTTCTAAACAGCATCATATCCTTAATATCTTTTTTTGAAATGGCTACATTAAGAGTGAGGGGACGATTGCAAATTATGGAAAAGCCGGTCTGGAAAAGCAGTGCAAGTGATAAAGAAAAATAGGGAGATGCGAGCTTGGGAAAGTGTCCGATATGTATGATTGAGTGAAAAGAAGAACCAATCAGGACAGCTGAGGAATGCGTGAGATTGGTGAATTACAAAATGAGAAAGAAATGCTACGGGAGAAGGATACTGCAAGGCTGTCCATTTCCGAAGATTTATTAGAAATAGTTCGTTATTCCAATATGGAATCATACAATGACTTTATGAAATGGGTCTCATCAGGGTTCGTTTCTCTGCTTTTTGTTGTTATGGTTTTGCAAATCCAGTATCCACTGGGTCCAGGGTCTTATCTCAACCTGAGTACCATATTAGGACTGATAATTGCCGTTGTTGCAATAATATTTATTAACGGAATTCACGAATGAAGAAAGAACCAGACCGGATGACCGGTCATTCCGATTTCATGATTGTAGAAAGTCTCATTATCTCTTACAACAGGAAACGCTAATCCGAAGCGCAGAATGTATAGCTTGCCTCATCAAAGATCAGTTAAAACTGGTTCTGAAGGCGCAAATCTCTCCCTCATAGTCTGGAAATATATTTAAATGGGATGGGGATAGTTCAAGATGGGGGCAGGAGGAGAATTCTTTCTGTAAAGTCTGCGGTTTTCCGGTTAATGCTGACTTCAATCACTTTCCCTATTGCGGTGAACCAATTAATTTCGACTCATCATTTGCCCGTAAAATACCCATCCCACTGGGCGTTGTTCTTCTTGCGGCTTTTGAGATCCTGTTGGGAGTGTTTGCAATTACAGTCACGCTCAGGTATCCGAGCTAACTGGACATCGCTCTTTCATTGTTCAATATCATAACAGGAATCTTACTGTTTGAGGACTACTGGCCGGGAAAATTTATGGCAATGCTTGGTATCTTCATTCTGACAGTGCTTTTTTCTCTCTATCACCAGGGATATAATGATAGGGATAGTTCTAGTCATTTATATGACGAGACCTGAGGTCGCGGCCTATTTCAATCAATGATAATATGACTCCAGAAGTGAACAACCATTCATCAAAGGCCTGTTTTCAATATCCCATAAACGACTGAAACCATAACATGGAAAAGTATCCGGTGAATACCCTTCAAATATGACATGTTCTCAATCATCCCGAGGTTTTTGATCCGTATTGTAGTATGAAAGCATCTAATACCTTGAATGTTTATCATGCCTGACATGGCGCATGGCTGCAAAGGGTATAGATTATGGTAAATTGAGCACAGAAGAAGCGTTGAAAGATCTCGGATCCAGCTTTGGAGGACTGTCAACCACAGAGGCAAACAAAAGGATAGAGACATACGGTTACAACGAAATAAAGGAAAAGGAAGTAAATCCAATAAAGAAATTCCTTCTCTATTTCTACGGTCCGATGCCCATTGCAATAGAAGCTGCTGCTGTAGTTTCAGCAATCATAAATCACTGGGACGACTTTGCGCTGATCGTTGTCCTTCTCCTGACAAACGTCTTCGTCACATTCTGGCAGGAAGAGAGTGCAGGAAATGCAATCAAACAGTTGATGGGGAAGTTGGCACTCAGAACGAGGGTTCTAAGAGACGGCAAGTGGCAGACGACGGATGCCAGAAATCTTGTTCCCGGAGATATAATCAGGCTGAGAATGGGTGATATCGTTCCCGCTGATGGAAAACTGGTGGACGGTGTGTTCCTCTCAGTAGATCAGTCCGCGCTTACCGGAGAATCCCTACCAAAGGAAGTCCATCCTGGAGATATTGTATTCTCCGCATCAATAGTAAAACAGGGCGAAATGAGTGTGGTTGTCACGGGAACTGGAGAAAACACATTCTTTGGACGCACAACTCATCTGGTGGCCACTGCATCAAACGTCACAGGACTGTCAAAAATAATCTCAAAGATTGTTTATTTTCTTGTAGGAATTGCCATTCTTCTTGGGGGATTCGTATTTTACTACGGTGTATATCTGGGTTTTCCGGTGCTGAGCGATCTGCTTTTCCTCCTTATCCTTCTGGTTGCATCCATACCAATCGCACTGCCGGTTGTTCTCACCGTCACAATGGCCCTTGGGGCACTTTCCCTTGCCGAGAAGAAGGCCATAGTGACCAGGCTGGTGTCAATCGAGGAACTGGCAAGCATGGATGTTCTATGCTCTGACAAGACAGGCACTCTCACAAAAAACAGCTTAGCAGTGGGGGATGTGACAACCTTTGGGGAGTTCAGCCTGGATGATGTCATGCTGTATGCAGCACTGGCATCCATGCGTGAGGATGCCGATGCCATAGATCAGGCTGTGTTTGCAGCTCTGAAAGGAAAATCCGACGACGGATACGTAAGGAAAGAGTTCGTTCCTTTTGATCCTGCAATAAAGAGAACTGAAGCAGACGTTTCAAGAAACGGCGAAAACTTCAGAGTGATGAAGGGTGAACCGAATACAATCCTTTCCATGTGCAAAACAGATCAGAACGCTTTGATCATAGCAAAAGTCGGGGAATATGCTGAGAAAGGATATCGTGTCATTGCTGTTGCCAAAAAATCCGGTGATGAATGGCAGTTTGTGGGTCTCATACCGTTATTCGATCCGTTGAGGGAGGACTCAAAGGAAACAATCCTCCGGGCAGAGCAGATGGGCGTGGAAGTCAAAATGATAACCGGGGACAATGAAGCCATAGCTTCTGAGATAGGCAAGGAGCTTGGGCTCAAACCGAAGGTTCTGACTGGTAAAGACATCAGGGACGCCGTGGAGAACGGAAAATGGGAGGAGATAGAAGAAGCAGGAACATATGCGGGAGTCTACCCCGAAGACAAATACCTGATAGTGAAGGGTATGGAAAAGAGGGGGCATACAATCGGCATGACCGGAGACGGCGTAAATGATGCACCAGCGCTCAAGGAAGCACAAGTTGGAATAGCTGTTCAAGGGGCCACAGATGCAGCCAGAGCGGCGGCAGATATAGTTCTTACAGATTCCGGGCTGTCAACAATAATAACTGCGGTTGAAGAGGGTAGAAGGATATTCCAGAGAATGCAGAGTTATGTGCTTTACAGGATCACGGAAACTTTGAGGATTCTTGTTTTTGTCACAGTCGCTATAATGATCTGGCATTTCTACCCTATTTCTGCACTCCTGCTGATAGTTCTGGCTCTCCTCAATGATCTTCCGATAATAGCTGTATCAACCGACAACGTGCTTTTTCACAACACGCCAGAGCGCTGGCGAATGAAGTATATAGGGGGCCTGCCCGCACTTCTGGGCGGTGTGGGGGCCTTTGAAACTCTTCTTCTGATCTATATAGGTCTTTCCATTTTGCACATGGGAATTCCAGAGATTCTTTCGCTGGTGTTTCTGAAACTGGTCGTATCGGGGCATCTTACAATGTTTGTCACAAGGTCCAAGAAAGCTTTCTGGAAAGTTATGCCAAGTACCCCTCTCTTTATTGCACTCATCTCCACAATGGTGGTCGGTTACTTTATGACCGCATACGGACTCTTAGTGGCGCCTATTGGAAATCTGATAGCTCTTATGGTTATAGCATACGCTTTCGTATGGTTCCTTGTGGAAGACGGGTTGAGACTGCTATATGACAGGATCAACGGTTCCGGCACATGATTAGTAGCCTCCTTTCCTGTCTTTCGCAGGGAATTTCCCGTGAATAGGTTGCTGGCAGAATCCCCATGGGCTTGAATTCATTTCGTTCCAAAGGTACCATGTCCTTCATGCTAATTCATCTGACTTTACGGATGCAGGCACGCAAGAAGCCACGAGCGATCTGACCAGTTTCGCTACTGTCTGCCAGCTGACATTTGAATACATTGAGGGAAATAGTCAACTACTCCCACCTTTCGCAGGGGGTTGTTGCTGCCTGGATGGCGCAAAGATTGACTGGTTGACATCAGCCTGAAATACTCAGATTTACCGCGCATTCCGATGTTTCTTGCAGCATTGAGATCGGCATGAAGTTCAAGGATGCAATTCTGGCAGTGGAAGACTGATCCTTCCCTGTTGTCTTTGTTTGTGTACCCGCATTTTGAGCATTTCTGTGTTAGTCTGCTTCAGGGATTCGGATGCGGTATCCCTTGCAGTCTGTACAAGTGCTGATGGCAATGTGGGTATTTATTCCCTTACCATCGCATACGTCCCTTTGTCGAGCCTGTTCTTATTGAATGTCTTTGTGGAAAATCTATAGTTCAGGACCATCTGACATGCCTCCCTGAATTGTCTTCCTGTTTCCAGGATGGAAATGATCATAATGGAGTTTCAGTTAAATGATTCTGAACTTCAATTATTATATTTATAGTAGGTTGTTAATGTTCGCTTTCATCCCCTTGCCGAATCAATGGGTCTTCCCGCTCACGTCAGATAAAATTAAGAGATGGTATATCCATGCCTGCATCTGAATCAATTGTCTCTAAAGCGGAAGACTGATCCCGAATTATCTTTCGTGACCAAAAAAGTCAAGGACGTTCCTAGGTGAGAATACAAATGAAAGTTTAAAATCAGATCAATTCTGAGTATATAAATCTCGAAGTCTATTGAGTTACAAAATGCGGAGGGCCGGATTTGAACCGGCGGACCCCTACGGGAATGGACCCTGAATCCATCGCCTTTAACCTAGCTCGACAACCTCCGCCTGAATTGAGGGATTTAGAAAGGTTATTTTAATTCTTGTCGTGCTGGTCATTCAAAATGCTTAAACTTATTTTCTTTGCAAGCCGTGTGCACTGGTCATGTGCCACTTTGAGAATCCAGGGGTATTTCTTTCCAAACTCCCTTTCGGTGAAGTTCACCGCTTGATGAAGGGAAACCATGTTGCCTGCGCTGACGATCGTTTTGCTGTTCATAATGTAACCTCTCCTTTCGTTATCAAGGTACACCCAGCTGCCTTCAACCCTTCCTCCGGCGAGAGATTTCGCAATCCCTATTGTTCGCAGCCCCATTTTAACGCCCACAAAGGTTGCAAGGCCCATCTTTCTTGGATGAAGCTGGCCGTTGCCGTCAAGAAGCACTGTGCCGTTGAACCCCTGAAGAAGTAGGGATACGGCGGGGAATTCCCTGTAGGAAAGGTATCCCGGTATGTAAGGAAAGTATACTTTTGTCACCGAATACTTTTTTGTCGTCTGTCCGTTCCTGAAAAAGACAGCGCATCCAACGGCAACGTCCCCAATATAGGACACATCCACTCCGGCGATGCCGTCTCCAAGGTCTCCATCACCGGAAGAGATGGATTCTGTTAGTTTTTTCTGCTCCTCCTGCAAGCGCTTCAGTGGATAGTCTGAAACAAATTCTCTGAAACGGATTTTCTCAAAATCCCTTATTTTCTTGTTTTCTATCACGATGCCGTCGCTGTTGAGCCGCCTTATCTTTTCCACAGGGCCGAGCGGATGAGTAAAATTTCCAACATCGCCGGTCGAATGAACGACCCTGTAACATGGAGTGACATCAGGGTGTGGGTTGACAGAGAGCATATATCCGCATGCCCTTGCAGAAATCTTATCGCCCAATGCCTCCGATAGGTCGCCATATGAGGTGACCATACCTCTGGGAATCTGCCTGACCAGAGAATAGAAATATTCTTCCAGATCAATCTGCCTGAATTCCATGTTGACCACATGTAGAATTGTGGAATTAAACATTAACGCAATGTGTATTTTGAAATGCGATGCCATGACAGCACTGGAATAAAGCTCCAGAGGCCCTGCGTAACAAGAACTTTTTGATCTAAATAAAGAGCGTACGATTTAATAATAATCGAGCGATTACACATTTCGCATGTTTGAGAGGAATTTCAGGTCGATCGGGGAATTCATCGTCAGAAACAGGAAGAAGATACTGGTTTTCTGGGTTATATTTTTCCTGATCATGCTCCCGTTCGCAACGACGTTCTTCAGCGACGTGAGCTACAACCTCAGTTCTGACATCGTTCCCACAAACTCACAATCTTATCGCTCTCAGGCTCTTCTATCGCAGTATTTTCCATCACTGAATTCATCGAATTCCTCTTCTCTTGTCGTCGTGACTACGGGAACCAATGTGAACACCCAGTCTGCCCAGCTCATATCCCTTCAGAACAGCCTTGAGACAGGACTGAAAAACTCAAGTTATCATTTTCAGTCCATTGAATCAATTTTCACTGTTGAGAAGGGTATACTGTCCAACTTTTCATTTCTTTTAAGTGAAGAATCAAACTTTACATATCAGCTTCTGAACAGCACAAATGTGAATCTTTATGGTTTGATATCGGGATACAACTCAACTGGGTCCCTGATTTTTGGAGTTCCTCTAATCTACCTGGAAAATTTCACAACTGTGCTCAAGCAGACGAGTAACCCAATTAAAAGCAATTCTGAGGCATACAATTACACCGGAATGGTTCTCACATATTCCCACAGTATCATCGGTATAAGCTACCTGAACAATTTCTCAAAGCACTGGAACGGGACTCTCATTTCCCAACCCGAAAACGTTTCTTCGAATCCCTTCCACTATATGAATGAGGCTGTGAACAGCACCATACTGTCCACATGGACTGTGAATATCACAGGGGGAAATCAGGAGCAGATTTTTGCATACAGATCACTGGATCAGAATGTTTCCCTTTTACAGTACACCAGTCCCGCAATATTTAACAATGAAATCACGCAACTTTCTGTTACGGTGACTGCCGGAGGTCTGCAGGCAAATTCGCAGGCGAACGGATTCATCACTGATCGCCTTTATACGTCGCCCAGGCAGTTTGTCCTTGATGCCCTGAACATTGATCTCAACCCTCAATACCATTTTCTGGGCCGTGACTACGTCCTTCTTCAGGAGAGCACAAACATGGTGATAAATTCAATACGAACATTACTGAACGGAAATCCCCTGGTAGAGGTCAATTCCAACAATACACTGGTCCAGAATTACGCGGCTCTTCTCAGATCAAAGAATGGCAATATAAATCAGACGGTTAACGTGGAACTTAACAATGTTGGTTTCTGGAGATACCCATTTCTCCCGACACCCTTCGTGGCCCATCAGATGATAGGATATGATAATACTACGACCCTCATAATAGTGAATTTCCAGAGACCATTCGGCATCGATCTTGTCAATCAGGCCACTGCAATAACCGTGCCGTTTCAGAACAGCATCAGGGGAAGCAGTTATTATGTTGCGGGGGGATCGGCATTCAGTTCCGAACTGGAACAGGAATCCATGACCGGTCTGATTACGGCTCTTGTGCTCGGTGTGATGCTTTCTGTAGTTATAGTTGGCGTGTTCTTCAGATCGCCCATTGCCGCATTTATACCTCTTCTGCTATTCATGTTTTCAGCAATTATCGGCATGGGGATTAACGGATTGCTTTATGAGTACGTAATCCACTCCAAGGCCACATTCATAACTCCGACCCTGCTCCTCATACTCCTGCTGGGACTGACAACGGACTATGCAGTATATATCATGGCAAGGTACAGAAGGGAGCTGAGGAAAGGCAACGGAGAGGCTGTCCTGAATGCATCCCAGTGGGCTGGACATGCTGTTTTTACCTCCGGTATAACGGTGACTGTGGCATACCTGATTCTCTGGCTCTCAAACGTCCCAATATTCAGCGGATCAGGGCTGACAAACGCTATTGGGATATCCTTCACCATTATCATTGCAGAATCCATGCTCATCTCCTTGCTGGCCATTGGAGGCGAAAAGATTTTCTGGCCCTCCAGGCCGTCCAGGATGACTCATGCGGCAATGGAGAACGGCATGAGAAATCTCGGATCATATATAGTCAGGAACAGGAACAAGGTATTCGTGGTTTTCATTGTTGTCACCCTTGCCGCTCTTTACATTTATTCAGTTACGCCAGTCGGAATGGATATATTTGCACTTCTTCCTGCAAGCAGTGGAACTGAAGCCATACAGATCGTAAATGGGTCATTCCATGGCGATTTCTTCGAGAGGAATTTTATTGTCCTGTCATTTGCGTCTCCCCTGCTGCTTTCCAACGGCAGCTATAATATGACAGAGATGGCGGTCGTCACACAGGTGGAAAATGAACTCTCTCTCAATTCAGGCATAGCACAGGTGTATGGCCCGACGTATCCCTATGGATATTACGTATCGCCGGACTTTTCCGGTATCCCGTCTTCACAGATCTCCAACTATACCTCATACATTAACCAGAACTACATAAGTCAGGTAAATTCAAGATATGCCGTGATAGATTTCCAGATGGGGAGTCTGGCATATTCGCAGAACGCCATATCTTCAAACTCCCTCATTCCGACCGAGTTGTCCTCCATCAGTCTGAAAGGTTTTAATTACTATGTTGGAGGCATAACGCAGGGGCTCACAGATGCCAACTCCTTCACCCATTCTACGTTTATAGATATAGTTCCCATACTAGCCATATCCATTTTTGTTATTCTGCTGATACAGCTGAGTTCGGTATTCACTCCGGTCAGGCTGATCCTGATGGTAATGGCAACAGTGATTATGTCGCTGGTTCTCACTTACGTCCTGTTCTATTATATAGGAGGAGTACCCCTTCTGATATTTCTCCCTCTTTTCACATTCATAACGCTTCTCGCGGTTGGAATGGATTACGACATTTTCATGATAACCAGAGTAAGGGAAGAGGTCATGAAAGGCAGGACCACCGAGGAGGCCATCAGGACAAGCATGGCCGAAAATGGCGGGGTGATTGTCACTCTGGGACTCATCCTGTTTGTCACCTTCTTTGCTCTGGATTTCACCGGAATTGAAATAATCCAGGAGATAGGAGTGGGAGTCGCCATGGGGGTTATCTTCGACACAGCGATCAGCTGGCCGTTTTTCGTACCAGCGGTCATGCTGATACTAAAGAAATACAACTGGTGGCCATCAAAGCTCGGCAACGGGAAGTGAGCCTGCCACTTTTATTTACATGCCGTGATTTTCCAAGAAAAATAATAAATAGTCAGGTATAATGTGTGTCCAACTGCCATGAAAACCTATTTGGATGTCACATTCTCAAGTGAAGGTGCGAAACCCAGTGAGGTCATAAACCGCCTGCGGTCTCTGGGATTCAAGCCCATGATGGGGGAGCACGACATGGTTTATGAGTGGGGAAAGAGCGCCACCGCAGAAGATTCCGTCTGGTTTGCGGATAAGATTCAGGCCACAATGGAAGGGTTCAAGGTAATGTTTCACATAGAAACCCTGAACGACTGAATTCAGTAAGGTATTCTCCTCCGGTCCCCGCACACGCTGCAGGTTATTGTCAGTATTCTGTTCTTCAATCTAATAGTGCTACCTGATCCATAGGGGGTGTTGCACCTCTTGCAGAAAGACCTCTTTATATCAACAGGGAGCGTTATGTCCATTCGTTTACCTATGTTTCTTGCAATGCAGACATAACGCTGTGCGAGCCTTAATTCGTTCTGTCTCCTGGAAAGATCTGCCAGGTATCTTATCCTTCTCATGGCCAGATCATCTGCATCTCTCTTATTCATGGCTATCTTTTCCAGTCCTGAACGGAATGTACCTTCCAAGCCTGTCCATGATAAGCTCCCTGTTTTCAAGCACAACTTCTCCGGACAGCACAACGCTGGATGGAAAAACTGCGTACCTGCCGTTGAAGGGTGAAACTGGCACCTTGGAATGGAGCTTTTCCTGGTTTATTCTCCCCTCAGATGCAAAATCCACAGAGATAAAATCAGCTGCATATCCAGGCTCTATCTTTCCCTTCCTGAGGCCAAAAAGTTCAGGCGGTGTCTCTATTGCAGTCCTTATGAACACGGCAAGCGGGAGAATTTTTCTGCGGACAAGGGAAAGCAGCAGCGGGACCCTTGTCTCAACGCCTATGATTCCGGACTTTGCATATTGAAAATCCTCCTTGTCCTCCTCAAGATGTGGGGCATGATCGGACGAAATCACAGAAAATCTTCCGTCGAGGTAGTTCTGGAATAATCTGGACTGCGTCTCCCTGCTTCTGAGAGGGGGGTTTACCTTCCCCCATGATCCAAGATCCATCTCATCATTGAGCAGGAGGTGATGCGGCGTAACCTCCATTATTTTTCCAGTGAATTTTTCTTGTGAACCTGCGGAACTGACATGTGCAATGATAGACTTGGGAATGGCATATCCTGAGACGCTTTCAACAGCCTTCTCCTCGCATTCCTCAGGCCTGGCTCTGTCATGATCCTGCAGGGTCTTTTCCTCCATTTTGTGGGCATCAAGGCATCCCTGATCCTCTGCATGAAATATGGCGGGTTTGTCCGCTGATCTGATATTCTCCATATCTCTCTCAAGGTAATCGTTCATAACGACCGAGTTGGTGCTGCCGCCGAGAAAAACCTTAAATCCCGCCGATTCGCTGTCGAGCAAATCGGAATTCCTGCCGTTGAAAAGCGAGTAAAGACCGAAATCCACATACGATCTGTTCCTGATGGCTGCAAGCTTGTTGCGGTAGGAATCGTAATCCATTACGGGAATTGAGTTGTTTGGCATGTCGAAGACGGTGGTTGTTCCCCCGAAGAGTGCAGACATCGAACCCGTTTCGAAGTCCTCCTTTTCAGTCTCGCCAGGGTCCCTGAAATGCACATGGATGTCAGTGGATGCCGGGAATACGGATCCGCCAAGTTCCACGACCTTCTGTCCTGTGATAAGCCTGGATATTTTTGAAATTTTACCATCCTCAACGCCAATCATCAACTGGGCAAAATCCCCTCTGTAGTAAAACTTGCCTGAATAAACCGCATCGAACATAACCATTCAAACTCCCTGTATCTCTCCCCATATCTGTTTGTGGAGCTGGGTCATAAGTGCAACATCGATCCTGTCTGAGATGATTCTCTCGGCGAGCCATTTGACATCCGTTCCATAGCATGGCTGGAATATGGATCTCACACCCCGGGGAATCCTTTTGAGAAATTCCTTTGCAAATTCATAATCATTCGAATTCTCTATAACGAACTTCACGTAATCGCTGTTCCTCAGGAAGGTGAGGTTCTTCTCAAAAAGCCTTCCAGATTCTCCTGAAGACGGCGTCTTTATGTCCATGTCGATCACGGTTCCGGGATACTTCACGAATCTTTCTATGCTTATGGACCCGCTTGTTTCAATGAGCACGCTCTTTCCCATGTCAACCACTCCCTTCACGAAAGCTTCCGCATCCCTCTGTATCAGCGGCTCACCCCCGGTAAAACAAATCCATCGTTCCCATGCTTCGCCAACGCCTGCAAGTATGGATTCAAGATCGATCTCCGTTCCGCCTGAAAAGGTGTATTTTGAGTCACACCAGCTGCATCTGAGATTGCAGCCGTTTGTCCTGACAAAGTACATTGGTATTCCGGTCAGGGGACCCTCGCCCTGGAGACTGTGAAATGTTTCGGTTATTTTCAATATCTTAAGTATGTCCAATGAAAATAATACCTTTGCGTGTGATACGGTCAGGCGATTTATGGTATCAAGGAGAACAGTAACTGAATATGTTCTGCAAGCCAGAAAATGATTATATCAGGGAAGCATTAGGCTAATATGGGATACGAAAACATTTTCAACTATGCGAGGGAAGCAGAAACCATTCTTATAGTGAACGACGGCGAAGGTTCCATCGACAAGAGCTTCTTCTACCTCTCTGGTGCGAGAGGAGGAATATTTGAGGGATCCGCGCTGATCGTGGAGCCCAAATCTCTCAAGATAATAACATCCAAACTGGAAGAGGAGGCGGCAAGAAACACCGGCTACGAGGTGTTCACATTCAACTCAAGATCTGAGTACCAGGATCTGATCAGGGAGAATCTGAAATCTGCAGACACAGTCGGGCTGAATTATAATTCAATAACACTGAAACTTTACCTTGATCTGTTGAAGATAGTGCCGGAAAAGCGCTTCATTGATGTTTCCGGTTCCATACTTGAGTCCAGGAGGTTCAAGGATCCTGAAGAATTGAAGAAATTGAGGGAAGCAGCAAAGATCGCCAGTGATTCCTTCGACGCGATTGTGCCGAAGATCAAGGAGGGTATGACGGAGAGTGAGCTGGCTGCTGAAATGGTCTATGAGATGATGAGGAACGGCGCATCAGGTCCATCTTTCAGTACGATTGTTGCATTCGGCACAAACAGTTCGATGCCTCACTACTCTCCCGGCAACAAGAAACTGAGGAAGAATGAATTCGTGCTGATTGACTTTGGTGCGGAGTACGATATGTACTGCTCTGACATGACAAGAACAGTGGTGTTCGGCAAAGCTTCCGCACAGCAGAAAGAGATGTATGACATAGTCAGGGAAGCACAGCAGAAGAGCATGCATGCCATCAGGGAGAACGTAAACGGGAAGGACATCGACAAAATTGCAAGGGATGTGATAGACGCGACCAAGTACAAGGGAAGATTCATTCACTCACTGGGCCATGGCATAGGGATGGAGGTTCATGACCACCCTGCACTGTCGCCAAATTACGACTTCCCGCTGAAGGCAAACATGGTTATCACGGACGAGCCTGGGGTATACGTTCCAAACGTGGGCGGCGTGAGGATTGAGGACGACGTCATCGTGACCAAGGATGGGTTTGAGGAGATTACCAGACCAGAAAAAGGACTGCTTGAAATTTAAGCCCAGCACATCCTCAGCCTGCGAATTTACATAACAAATTTTTTTGCTCTCCCCGTCACGAAACGACAGTAGTGGAGAGCAGCATATTTATATCCGTACGGATCAACAATCCTTAAGGATAATTGTGGCTTCAGCATGTTAAACTGGAGGTATACATAGATGATAGTGGAATTCAGCGACAGCAGGTTTTCATCTCCGGACTGGGTAAGAGAAGCATTCTCCTCAAACTCAAGCATGTCAGCGACAGTCCGATCTGATGCAACTGGATTTGTCAGTGATGTGTCAGATAGCGAGAAAATATCACCTGCGTCAAAATACCTTCGGGAGACCTACTTCATGGCCCTCTGGATGCTGAAGGCCATTGACGAGCCCGCATTGACCTCCAGGTTTATCAACCTCTTCAGGGACCTGACTGAATACAACATACTGAAAGAGGACAGGGACTTTGTGGAGAAATATGCAAACAGCATCGGAGTAGAATCGTCTATTTCAGGGGAAGAATTTGCAGTGAACGTTATTGATTTTATAAGATGTTCAAAGAGACTTACGGGAAACCAGTACAGGCTGGTTTTTCAGAACCCTATGAACGGCTATGTGAAACTGAAGCCTGACACCATGGCAAAGATAATAAGGGAACAGTTTGTCATCAGGTCATTTGAGTTTTATTCCAGAATCGATAGAGCCGAGGCTCTGAAGGCGCTTTCGAGCATTGAGGAATTCCTGTACAGCATAAAGCAGCAGTTCATAGAGAGCAGGAAAAAGAACAGGATTGAACTGGGGAGCATCGACTCATCAAAATTCCCCCCATGCATCACACATTACATCAACGATATGAGGGACGGAGTGAACCTGCCGCACATGGCAAGATTCACACTGGTCAGTTTCCTGAGCAAGATCGGGATGGATGCCCCTGGAATAATTGAATTGTTCAGATCTGCACCGGATTTCAGTGAAAAATTCACAACCTACCAGGTTAATCACATCACCGGAGGCATATCCGGCACGGTATATTCTCCGCCAAAATGCTCTGTCCTGCTGTCAAACCATCTCTGCTACAAGGGCGATGATCCCCTGTGCAACCAGGAATGGCTGAAACACCCCCTCAGGTATTACCAGATAAAGAAAATGAGGGACCAGAAGGTTGCTGCTGAAAAAAAGCAGCCTACTTCGTGAGCAGTTTCTTTTCGATCATCTTTAAAAGCGTAGATTTGCGTACGCTGCTCTCTATATCATATATGGTGCACTTCTTCCACGGTACCCTTGGATAGAATCCCTCCCTGGATTCGTACTTGACATTGAGCGATCTCAATATCTCGTCAAGCGCAGGCGTGGAGAACTTCTGGGCAGACTCCCTGGATATCCTTCTGCCCTTCGATCTGGAAAGTTTTGAGTCAAAATATTCGGAATAAATCGTTATCTTCATAACAGTACGGCGTTGATTATCCCATCCTGTCCAGGTCTTGATGTGATTTTTGCATCGCCTATGTCTGTCTTGATTACCGTTCCCTTATTCATTATGTTTCTCTGAACATAGTGAGGGTTGGCGGGGTTCTCCTTGGCCGTAATTATGGTTGCCCTGAACATCTTCTTCTCCTTTGGGTTGTAAACGTTTGCAAGATTGGAGTTCATAAGGACGACTTTCCTGTTTCCGCCCATGCCTCTAATAACCTTTCTGGAGATTGGGCCAATCCTGGTGAGAGTGGGCTCGCGTCCGAGCTCATATCTTCTCTTGATTCTGGCCTGTCTTCTTTTTCCTCCAGTAAATTTCCGTGAAGGTTTGCCCATGAATATTGTCATTTCACTCCCTTATCAAAAAGTTCTATATAAAATGAAGCGGAAAGGTCAGATAGGAAAGCAACACTGCTTCCGAGGGAATACAATAAATGTGAAAGTTAGAGTTTGGAAACCAGCCAGTACTTCCTCTCCGGGTCAACAATTGCGAGTACATTGTATCCGGTTCCCTGTCTGTTGAGGAAATCAAGTATCTGCTTATTCGGTTCGATCCATAGAAGCTTTTCCAGATCGTAGAAAAATTCGGACACGAGAGTGTGCTTCGCCTTGAAGACTGAATCGGTAAGTTCAGAATTGACTCCCTCCGGGTTCTTCCAGTATGAACTCAGGTATTTGGTTATCGAGGAATCGATCATATCTATTATATTCAACTTGACAAGCCCTTCAGGAGACTTTTCCATCTCTGCCTTTGAGTTATTGAGCCTTGAGGAATATTCGGAAATTTCCACGCGATGCACACCGATGGATGGATAACTGTCCACTATTGATCCGATCTCCTCTGTTCTGGAGGTTTTTTCAGGCTCTGTGGTGATTATGTATCCACGATCGAATTTTATGTTTCCAATATATTTAATAAAATCAGAAACAGGAAAGTTACGTTCACCTTTACCCGTTGCACACAGATCTCCCACGACGTGAATCAATGTTTTCCACACCCGTTTTAATACATAATTGCTTTGGGTTATCTATACTTGCTGTAATCATACAGAAGATCAAGAAGCTTCTTTTCCATGCTGGCATCAATGACGCCTTCCTGGAATTTTTTGATTATATAGTCCTTCGCTTCTTTTGCACCCTTTCTTGATGCCATTGAATATATGCTCCCCTTTATCTGGCCCCTGATGCTATCCGGAAGTGATTCGACAGCCTTTGACAGCATGAAGTTAAATTCATCCATCTTCCTCATATCAAGTTTCTTGGACCTTGCAACAGGCTTTGTATCAGGTCTCTGGGGGCTAAATCCATAGGGTCTCCTATATTTTATATTCTTACCGGGGGAATTGCTTTTCATTTGCATGCTGATTAGGGTTCCTTGGTATTTATGTATTTGCTAACATAACGCTGTGCTGAATTGGTATTTTAACAGCAGGTAGCTTGAGCTTCACCAATTCCATTTTTTCGTGAATGAATCTCTCCAGTCTGTTGTCAGGTTTGCTCAAAACCAGAAACTTCTTTATCACATAATGAAGCTCTGCCAGAAAATGAAATTGTTACCCTCATATCTTATGGAGGCGTTGAGTCCAGCTATCAAGTTGATTATCAACGATTCCATCACTCCGCTACTGGAAGGATGTGTGTTGAAAGTCTGAGACAGCGTTGAGTTTTCTTGACGTTGCATCAAACCTCACATTTGCTCCTTCAGAACCAACATACGGGTAAGCGAGAATTCGAAACAGGGGTGATCAGGAAATATACTTTTCCAAGCTATAAGTAAATTTTCTCTCGCATGACTATTTGCTGGGCAATTTTTATACCCAAGGCATAACATCTCGATTAAGATATATACCAATCATAATTCCATGGTTGATGACTATGGATGAATCTGCATCTGAACTCAAAATCGCGCTTGAAAGGTATCTGTCAATTGAGGAGGAGGCCATGAAAAAGATTTCAGTAGGTCAGCCCAAAGGCTCTTTTCTTGAAATTGCCGCAAAGGACTTCTTGGATATGATTCATAATTACATCAGTGATTCCCAGTATTTTTTCAAGTCAGGCGACTATGTCAGATCCTTCGCTGCCATAAACTATGCCTATGGATGGATAGATGCTGGAGTCAGAATCGGCCTTCTTGACGGGAAAGAGGATCACAGGCTGTTTACGAACTACAGGTAGACTCCATCAGTGTATAACTCAGAATGAAGGAAAATTCTCATCAATTGCATCACTCCATCCCGTTCATAGATTGTTACGAAGAATACTGGCAACTCCATGTTTTGCGGGCTCTTCTGCTGATTCCTCAATATGATTTCAAAACGATATATCTTTTAATATGAAATGAATGTAGGTATTCGACTTGGTAAGTAGATCAGGCGGGATTTGATTCCATGGATCAGGAAAAGGAAGATGTTAAACCTCAGGAAATAAAGAAAACACCGAAGAAGAGCCCTAAGGCTGACAAGAAAAAAGATGAACAGAAGGTAGAGAAGAAACCAAAGGAAGTTCCAAAGGAAAACGAGAATTTCCTATACATTGTCAGAATTGGAAACAGGGATCTGGACGGCGAAAGAAACGTCAGGAACGCATTGAGCGATGTTAAGGGAATAGGCATGAGACTGGCGGATGTTATAATCAAGAAGCTTGGTATTGACGGAAAAAAGAGAATAGGAGACCTGGATGAAGTTACGCTTGACAAAGTCAGAACTTATCTTGAGAGCAAGGAGTATGAAGGCATTCCTGAGTGGGCTTTAAACCACAGATCAGAGATTGTCTCAGGTAGATCATATAACCTGATCTCCAATGATCTTGACCTCCAGCTGCAGGATGATATCAACATGATGAGGAAGGTAAGGTCCTACAAGGGTGTAAGGCACGAAACAGGGCATAAGGTTAGAGGGCAGAGGACAAGATCAAATGGAAGAAAAGGTCTTGCCATCGGGGTAATAAAGAAGAAAGAGGCCCCGCAGCAGAAGGCTTAAGGTGAAAAATTATGGGAGATCCTAAATTTCAAAGAAAAAAATATTCCACCCCAAGACATCCATGGGAGAAGACCAGAATTGATGAAGAGAGAAAGCTGCTGAATGATTATGGATTGAAAAACAAGAGGGAACTGTGGAAATCGCAGTCACTGCTTGATTCATTCAGGACACAGGCGAGAAGTCTTCAGGCAAAGATGAGAACAAACGACGAGAATTCTAGAGTTCAGTTCCAGAACATGATCAACAGGCTCAACAGGTACGGCATACTTGGTACGAATGCAACGCTGGATGACATTCTTTCGCTTACAGTGGAATCAATCCTCGCGAGGAGACTTCAGACCGTCGTATTCAGGAAACACCTTGCCGGGACCCCGAAACAGGCAAGACAACTCATAACTCATGGCCAGATCCTAATGAATGGCAGAATAGTGAATATCCCAAGCATACTGGTAGAACGATCTTTCGAGGAAACGGTGGATTACAACCCGCATTCGCCAATATCGGATGAAGACCATCCCCTCAGAAGGGTGCTGATTTCAGGCGGAGCCGGGGAAGAGAAACCAGAGACTGCTGAAGAGGGTCAGCAGGAACAGGAAGGGGATGATAAACAATGAACAAGACTGGTATCGCTCACATTTTTTCATCACAGAATAACACGATTATTCTTGTGACTGATGTTACAGGCGCCGAAACGATAGCAAAGGCGACAGGCGGCATGGTTGTGAAAAATGACAGGGATGAATCAAGTCCTTACGCAGCCATGAAGGCAGCTGATCTGGTTTCAGACAAGCTCAGGGAAAGGGAAATCACAGATCTTATAATAAAAGTCAGGGCTCCAGGCGGAAACAAGTCGAAGATACCAGGTCCTGGTGCACAGTCCGCAA
The DNA here is from genome assembly GCA_049965715.1 of Thermoplasmata archaeon. GTDB lineage: Archaea > Thermoplasmatota > Thermoplasmata > Thermoplasmatales > Thermoplasmataceae > JAKAFX01. Next base: position 107,318 of record JBMFWA010000002.1, on the reverse strand, counting down.
TCAGGGCACTCTCCAGAGCAGGATTCAAGATTGTGAGAATAGAAGAGGTAACACCAATCCCGCACGACGGCACAAAGAAAAAAGGTGGAAAGAGGGGAAGGAGAGTCTAATCAGATGAGTATAAAAATATTGGAATCATCGGACAGGTTCATCAGGTTTTCCATAAATGGGATAACGCCATCTGTGGCAAACGCCATAAGGCGCACGCTGGTTTCTGACATTCCAAAACTTGCAATAGATAAGGTCGTTATTCACCACGGCCAGATAAGGGACAAGGAGGGAAATGTTTATGATTCCTCCCTTCCACTGTTTGACGAAATGGTTGCCCACAGGCTGGCACTGATTCCCATAAAGACAGACCTGAACATCAATTTCAGGGACGAATGCTCCTGCAACGGAGCCGGATGTCCACTCTGTACTGTGAGCTTTTCAATAAATAAACTCGGACCTGCGCTTGTGACTTCCGGAGACATACAGCCCGTATCAAATCCAGACATTTTACCGACTGACCTGGAAATTCCAATCGTGAAACTTGGGAAGAAGCAGGCAATGCTTGTCACTGCTGAGGCCATAATGGGACGTGCAAAGGATCATGCAAAATGGCAGGTGACTTCCGGTGTGGCATACAAATATCACAGGGAATTCTCGGTGGAAAAAGAGAACTTTGAGAGATGGGCCGAGATCAAGGAAAAGTGTCCAAAATCCGTGTTAAAAGAGGATAAAAACTCCATAGTGTTCACTGATGATTTCCCATGCAAACTCTCTCACTATCTGTTTGATGAACCATCTGTAAAAATAAAGGAAGATGACACCGAATTCATATTCAAATTCGAGACGGACGGTTCGCTCAAAGCACTGGAAGTTCTGGAGTACACCCTGAGAAGACTGCCCCAGAGGCTTGATGTCCTGCACGAAAGCATTGTGACCACTGATTAAGCATCATTCATCACAACCGAAATATTATCCAGAAAATGACATCGATTGTCTCTTGCCAGTCTGCTGATCACTATATTTTGTGCCTTATTTTTTTTTTAGGAAACTATCCTAAAACAGCAAGCATGACATTGGCAACATTCTGATCCTCGAAATAAGATATGCCTCCCCAAGTCAGTCCATCAAGGAATCCGGTGTGCAGATCTGGAAATATGTACAGGTTGTTATAGCCCAGATAGGTCGCAGATCTTACGGACACCACACCGTCGTTCTGGCCGTTGAAGAAGATGTATCCCCACCATGGGTCGTAATTCCCGGCAAATACTGTCCATACAGTATCCGGGTAATTATTCACTGCGTTGCCTGCAGCATTATCCAGAGCACTGAGGAAAGCAGAACCTGCAACCATCTGGTATGCTTGCTGACCAACGGTACTGCTGAGTCCAAGATACTGAGCCACGTTAGCAAACGGGGAACCACCAAAAGGGGTAGCGATAAAAATAACATTTTTTAGATCGATCTGTGAGTAATGGTAGTGTTCAAGTGCATACAGGACGACAAGTCCTCCCATGCTATGTGCGACTATATCAACAGTAGCTGTTCCTGAAGAAAATATCTTCCCGAGGGCAATTCCCATCTGCATACCTATATTCTGGATAGGGGTATTCGCTGTACCAAAGTAGGAGTTATTGTAATAAGTATAACCGTTATTGAAGGAAATGCTGAAAGCTCCATAGTAGGAGACAACCCCCACCGTGTATCCTGCGTCTATCAGCTGCTGCTTGAAATTCACGCCCCCAGTCCAGGTGCCTGTGCTCGGGGTTCCAGAAAGATCACCGGGCGAATATCCATGTACTAGGAGGACATACGTATTCTGGGAACTGGCAGAAGAAAGTGGCAGGGCAACATCATGAAGGCTCTGAGGCACATACATACCTCCGGACGAAATCATTACAAGACTCACTATCACCGAAATAAAACATACAAACGATTTGCCTCGCATACCTAGAGTTATGATGGGCGTTATATATAAATTATCCTATTATTAGGCATTGCCAATATTTATTTGATTCTTCTCTCAAATCCAGTACTGAACCGAAAACATGAAGTATCATTGAAATGTAGCGTCACTTCCAAGGAAAACGCCAACGATGGGTATGGAACTTGAAGAGAACGTTTACTCTCAAGCAGAAATCGTCAAAGATTTATAGCAATGACTGTTTATTTATTTATCCCGGTATTTATAAAGGAGGTAATTAAAATGCTAACTGGGGGCAATAAAATGTTCATGCTGGCTTTTATTGTGGTGGTTATTGTTGCCGCATCCCTGATCACAGTCTCTGTCATAAATCATCATAACAACAAGAAGCGCAGTCCGTTTCTGACATAATCGGTGGTATACGAAGAGATAGCGCAGATTAGCGTCAGATACAATCAGAATCAAACTGGTGCCCCCATCAACGTTTCTTTCTATACAAACGCAGTGATGCAGTTTTTCTGGAAAACGGAAAATACATCTGCGTTTCAGCAGAATATATCGCGTGATAATGGTAACTTCACAAGCGGCATGGCTTCAAACGGAAGCGCCGACGCCGCCATGAATGAGACTTTCTTTGTGTTTAATACGTACGGGCAGGAATTCACCCAGAATGGAGTATTATATTTCCACAACTTCGCCTGGAAATTCTATTTCGGCACTATGAAAACTGAAGGACCTGTTGTTACAGATCAACAGGTCATTTACATGTAACCATAGCCCGGCAGAGTAGAACGAGAGACAGTTGTTATCAATTCCAGACATCCGCTGGTCGCGGTTTATAAGCTCATGGACGAGCCTCTTCTCTTGTCACTTTTGCGATTTTATATTTTCTATCAGGGGTTTAGGGCAGTTTTACTCTTACTGTTCAGATTCAATGTTTACCCATTCTGTCTTTAGTGTCTGTGTGTCCAGGGCACCTGTCCTGTTATTCAAAGGTGTTGTACGATCATAACTCCTGCTGTAAGAGTTATCAGCAAAGTTGAATAATAGTTCAATAATGACACCTGAGCATGGATGACTTAACAAATTCCTTTGTTGATCTGGGTAAGGATATCATGGAATCAATTTCCTCAATGTCGGAGTCGAGATCGATGAGCGAGTCAGTTGGAATGGGATCGGACGGGACTCCAACTAAACTCGTGGACAAGATCAGCGAGGACATAGTGATAAGGCATTTTGAGGACTTTGACCTCCCATTCAACATTATCAGCGAGGAAGCTGGATTTATTTCAAGGGGTTATAGCGAGAATGCAGTAATTGATCCGATAGACGGGACCACAAACTTCACTGCAGGAATTCCGATGTATTCCATTTCAATAGCAGTAATGAACGAGAACTTCGACTCATTGCGTTACGGCTTCATAATGAATCTTGCAAACGGAGATTTCTACCATGCGGTCAAGGATCGTGGCATGTATTTCAATGGAAAGCGTATGGTCAGAAGGGCGCATGGCAATGGTATATTCCTTGCATCAATGAATGGCGGACTGGACAGCATGACCTCGGTTCTGCTCAAAAGGGCCAGAAAAGTGAGGGCGCTGGGATGTTCGTCGATGGAGCTTGCCCTGGTGGCAGCAGGATCAGCAGATGTTGCAATACATCTGGGGTTGGGCAACGAAATCAGGAACGTCGACATTGCAGCGGGGGTAGTTATGGTCAGGGAAGCTGGTGGAGAGGTCGTTGATGAACATGGCAAAAAAATTAATTTTGGTAAGCTCACATCCGACAGAAAAAATATGGTCGGATACAGGGAAAGTCGAATTGTGGAGGGAATATTCTGAAAATCGGATTTGTAATCAGGAAAGGCTGTGAAAGATGCGCTAAGATAGTGAGGAGAATAGAGGAGATTCTGCCGGAAGACTGGGAATGCGAACTGGACAATGAATCTGCAAGGTTTCTGAACAGGAAGGGAGTGCAGCTAGAACGAATGGATGCGGATATTGTAATCACAATTGGCGGTGACGGAACAGTTCTGAGAACACTGCAAAACATAAAATCGCCGATACTCGGAATCAATATGGGCGGACTGGGGTTCCTTTCTGAAGTGGAGATAGGCGAAGTTGAGAGTACCGTTTATAAACTCATCAGGAACGAGTATACTATTGAGAACACGCTCAAGCTGAAGGTTATGCTGAACGGTTACAGGCTTCCAGACTCAGTAAACGAGATTCTAATTCATTCGGACAAGATTTCCAAGATCAGAAGGTTCAGCATTTCGACAAAGAACAGCTTTATTGACCTGACCGCCGCTGATGGGGTCATAGTGGCGACACCCATAGGATCCACCTCATACTCGTTCAGCGCAGGAGGACCGATCCTTTATCCCACTCTGCGTGCAATGGTTATTTCGTATCTCGCGCCTTTCATATCGAGATCGAGATCTGTTGTTATTCCACCTGAAGAGGAGATACTGATAAGGATTATTGGGGAAAAGCAGGGATGCCTGCTCGTGATAGACGGCCAGTATGAAACTGAAGTGAGTTCAAACGACGAGATAAGGATAAGCGTTTCTGAAAATCACGCCAGATTTGTAAACGTGGGGCAGTCTTTCTTCGACAGGGTGAGGGAGAAACTGATAAAGAATGTGGTGGATTAGGGAAAGAACCCTTAGAATGATAATGGAAGCTTCGAAGGACACGTATCCGAGAGAATTCGGTGCCCTTCTGAAAGCGGAGAATAATATCATTTATGAAATCGCAATAATTCCTGGCACTATTCAGGGCGATAAACACACGATGTTCTGGATGTTCATGAAACCTGTAGATTTTTCCATTGTCGGAAGCGTGCATTCGCATCCCAACGGCGTGACGCTCCCTTCCGACCAGGATCTGAACATGTTTTCAAACAACGGGCCGATACACATCATTGTTGGTTATCCGTACAGGATCACTGATTTCCAGGCATATGACCGATCTGGAAATCCTGAAAAGATAAAGGTCATCTGAACATCATAGCTTCAACCCGATCGGACCGACGTACTGGGCCTGGGGTCTTATGATCTTATTGCTGGAAACCTGCTCGATGTAGTGTGCGCTCCATCCGAAGACCCTTGCCGATGCAAATACAGGGAGGAAAAACCTCTCTTCAATGCCAAGGGCGTTCATGTAAAGGGCCCCGTAAAAGTCCAGGTTTACGGGTATATGCTTTTCCTGCCACATATATGATTCGATTGTTTCTGCGTATTTCATAACGCTGTTGTATCCATGAAGCTTCTTCAGCTGGGATTTTATGTACTGAGCCCTTGGGTCCTTCACCTTGTATACCCTGTGCCCGAAACCCATGATCTTCTCCTTTCTCGACAGCTTGTTCTCTATGAACCTTATTGCCTCATCCTCTGACTTGAACTTCAGGAGGTAGTCCAGAACCTCTGAGTTTGCGCCCCCGTGGAGCGGACCCTTGAGGGCGGAGAGCGCGCTGGTTATTCCACAGACCGGATCCGCAAGCGTGGATGCAGTGACACGTAGCGCGAACGTGGAGGAATTGAACTCATGTTCCATGTACATTATGAGCAGCTTCTCGAAGAACCTTGAATTTTCCCTGTCGTCCCTGCCTGTGAGAATCCTGTAAAGCCTTTCGGCATAGGTGCCTCCCGTTTCTTCCAGATCCCTCCAGCCGCGTATGGCAACATCAGAATAGAAGATGATTGGGGGAAATTTCGCCGCAATTTCTATCAGAAGATCCAGGTTTTTTCTGTTTTTGTACGGATAGAGCGATACAATTGACCTCAGGTTGTTCATTATGTTCGGTTCGCGTAAAACCCGAATGATCTCCCTGACCTTTCCCTCAATGACGGAGTTTGCCTTAAGGAGATCGGAAAATCTGGCTCCTGCCTCTTGATCAGGGATCTTCCCGGTGAGGACCAGATGGGCAACGGACTCGAAATCCAGTTTTTCAACAAGATCCACGACCCTGTATCCCCTGTAGAGAAGATTCCCTGACTGATCAGTTGTCGATATTTCCGTGCGGTCTACTATTACCCCTTCAAGACCCTTGGGAACAACAAGGCTGTTCACTTTCTATTCCTCCGTCCCCAGAATCCTGTCCTCGTCCTCATATTCAGAATAGCCTATGATATCGTAGAATTCCTTCCTGCTCAAGATAGAGTCCATAAAATCCCTCTGTGTCCCTGCGCTGTACAGCTTCCTGTATATCGAATCCATGTTTTTCAGCACAGCCCTGAAAGCAGTTAAAGGGAATATTACCATTTTGTAACCAATGCTGCGAAGTTCATCCACACTCAGCAACGGACTTCTGCCGAATTCAGTCATATTGGCCATCAGCGGGGCCTTCACTTCCCTGGAAAATTTGAGGAATTCCTCTCTGCTTTCAAGCGCCTCAGAGAATATTGCATCGGCGCCAGCCTCAACATATTCGTTGGCTCTTGAAATGGCATCCTCCAGGCCGTTCACGCTCCTGGCATCGGTCCTGGCAATGATCACAAAATCAGGGTTTTTCCTTGCGGAAACTGCAGCCTTTATCTTTTTAACCATGTCGCTGCTTGCGATGACAGACTTGCCGGAAAGGTGCCCGCATCTCTTCGGTAGGACCTGATCCTCCATGTGGATTGCGGAAGCGCCGGCATTCTCCATCTCTCTTATGGTTCTTATGACGTTGATGGCTTCACCAAAGCCTGTATCTATATCAACAATCAGCGGGATCTTTGCAACAGACACGATCCTCCTGACCTCTGTGGAAACCTCTGTGAGGGTTGTCACAGACAGATCCGGAAGCCCCATCGCACCTGCTATGCCTGAGCCTGAAAGATATGCGGATCTGAACCCTGCTCTCTGGGCAATGAGGGCGGAGATGCCGTTGAAAACCCCTGCTGAAACAACAAAGTCCCTCATCTGACTCCTCAGATCAGAAGGTCCGGAGTTCACGTTATCACGAAGCAGAGACATCTGAAATCACCTCGAATATTTCTCCAATATTTCTCTTCTCTATGCTCTTCACGGCATCAAGTAAAGAACCTGTGAGATGCTCTCCCATGACGCGCCTTCCCTTGCTGTACAGATCGTCCCATGTATACGGGTCCCTGAAGTGGCCCTTGGGAACGTTGAGGTCCGCAGAATAGTCGCCCCTGGTTGTATGCACTTTGATGGAGAAGGGAAGATATTCTGGGTACATTGCATCAAATTCATCGGTCACGGCGAATCTCATCCTGTCAATGAGGTTCAGGATCTTCGGATCTCTGAGATATCTGTCATCAAAGGAAGATGGCACCGGTTCACCGTAAAGGAGTGAATATGCTATGATGAAAGGCATGCTGTGATCTGCAGTCTCCTTGGTCCTTGGGCGCAATTTTTCCGGATCCTTTATAATAATCCTGTCAGCGACAGTGAATGTTCCCACCTCTATTCCGGTTATTTCCCCCTCAATCCTGTTCCGCAGATCGCAGGAAGCCTGGGCCGCGCTCATTGCGTGGTATTCAACCGGATAATTCTTTATCATTGTCCTGAGTATCCTTTCCGATCCCAGTTTCAGATCGAACTTCCCGGAGACCTGCCTGAAGAAACCCATCTCGCCCTCAAATATGGGTGAGGGTCCTGTGAATCCCTCCATGGCAAGAAGCAGTGCAAAGACGCTGTTTCTCGAGGCATTGGCTGCTGTTGCGCCCTTCCACATGCTCAGTTCACCCGCTCTGGTCTGCCTCATGCTTATGTTGTTGTTCAGTCCCAGGTTTATGGTATTCTGGAATCTTTCATCGTCAAGATCAGTAAGAGTTGCAAGTCCAGCAGAGGAGGATATGCTGATGTATGTCACATGATCCCATCCCAGGTCCCTTATTGATACAGCATCTGAGAGTGCTCCCACAACCTCGTAGGCAACATCGATAGATCTCAGGACCCTTTCGCCTTCAATGTCAAGGGCATGGGCAACAGCAAGAAGTGGGGGAATATTATCTGACGGATGCAGTGCCTCCTTTGAAAGATAGGTGTCATTGTAGTCCAGATATCTCGTCATTGTTCCGTTGATAAAGGTAGAGGAGGTCACAGAGGCCTTTTCCCCGCTGAAGTAAATCCCAGAATTGAGCTTTCCTGTGGAAGGGAGCAGTGCCTTTCTGGCAAGCATTACGGGAACCGCATCCCTTGCACCGTAGGAAACTATAATGGAATCGGCAATCCTTTTCTTTATAGCATCTCTGACGTCTTCGCTAATCCCTGACTTCACAACCCTTCTGGAATAATCATATATGGACGAAACAATGCGATCCATTTTTACAAAATATTGGCGATATATAATAGTGTTTCCAGAAACTCCTTATCCGGGGATTAAAATGCAACGCATTTCCGGGGGTCACAAAATCAGTGACAGGAGCGTTCTACGCTGTGTAGATATTGTATATCTGGTCCTGGGCATAGTGGATGAGTTTTGCGGCCTCCCCCTTCTTGTTTGACATTATGTCGGAAGCGTTCCTAACTGCAGTTCCAACCGCAAAGAAGACCCCCTTGCTGTTTCTTATGAAAACCATCTGGCCTTCCCTTATCTGCATGTCCATGTCGATAATCCCCTGTGCAAAAAGGGCGGCGCCATTCATAAGATGGGAAACAGCCCCGTCATCAACCGTGATGAAACCCCTGCCAGGTCTCGTTGAATTGAGAATGAAGAGTGAGGGTACAAAGGTTCCATTGGAATCCTCGAAGCCAATAGCCTTTTTTGCCTTATAATAGACCTTGATATCCTTACGGTCATCAACCTCAACATCCGAGGAGTCTGCAAGAGATACATCTATGGCGCTGAGTTTTTCAATCACCGATCTGGCATCTTTTCTGGAGATATAGTGTCGAGTCATTTTCTCTCATCCTAGGGTACATATGCTCTGAGTTTATCTGCAATTTCAGAAGATTTTTCCGGTGTCTTCAGGAGATCTGACAGCAGCGGGGCGATCTGGAAACCTGTGGATCTCTCGTCCTTTGTGAACATCCATTCCCTGTTCCCGATGCTTCCGTCAGTCGCTATGAGAAGAGCGCAGAATATTGATTTCTTGATTGGGGTGATCGCCTCGTTTTCTCCAAATTTCTTTGCATAATCGGCCCCTCGCTTGTGGAATGCCATCACTAAGTCTATGAGGTACCTCGAATTGTCGGACCAGGGCTTGATCACAACCCGCTCGTCAACCTCAAGGCTCTTCAGTCTGCTTCTCATGGTCTGTATTTGTTCCATGGGATTTCCCTTAAGGGACTTGAAATCACCGGGACTGCCTCCGGGAAACATCTCCTGCAGAATTTCAGTTGAGTGGCCGTTCCACAAAAGTTCCAGAATTTTTCTCTCGCTGGGGTCCTCCATGATCACACCCTTTGAAAGGGATTTTAATCCGTCTCTTACGCTGGAAAGACCCTTCAGGTTGGGAAACAGATCAAGGAGTTCATCCACATCCCCATAGGGTTTGCCGCCTACGAGAAATATTCCCTGTCTGACGGCTTCATCCATCCTGTAGTTCTTAAGATGCCGGAGAAAAGTTTTATCATCATTCTTTCCGTCGAAATATCTGATTAGAATTTCATCAGGTATCCTTGGGGCATATTCCTGCAGATAATCGTATTTTATTGAAAAATCGTGAATCACATCCTTGGCCAGCACATGTTTGACTATCTTGTAAACTGTACTGTACTGGGAATCCTCGAATATGTTGATCGGAATGCCAGCAAGATGCCTGATCTCAATGTGATCTCCCGATGTGCCTACGTTAATGGCATCACCCGCGGTGCTGTAGACAATCCCCTCCTCCTTCAGGACATCTTCGTAAAATTCTCGGGGGGGTGGATTTCCCTTGCAGGTGGCGAGGTAATAGTTCTGTGAAGAGAACAGCTTCACGTTTCTTGTTTTTATGAGGGAAGAAAATGCAAGCATTCTCCATATATCGTTATCAAAGTTCTGAATACCGGCCAGTACTGAATCATCAGCCTCACCCCTCCTTGCGTATTCAACCTTCCCGTAGGGCGTGCTTATAAAACCTAGCAAAGGAACGCTCTCATTCTCGAGTATCCTGTGTGTCTCTGCAATTCCCCTCAGGAACTGATCTGAAGATTTGTCATATTTATCAAAATCTCCTGAGTCGGCAATCTTCTCAAGCTTTTTCCTGTACCCTTCAAAATGACACATGAATCCCTTTTCGACACATTCCGGAATAATCTTAAATGGGTCCTCATAAAGTGTCTTTATGTTCCGGACAAACTCTTTCTGACTTTCTTTAGACTGTGTCTTGAGTTTCATCTTCCGAGTTATCTCTTGTCTAGTACCCTTATGGCCTCGGCCCTTACTGTGACAGGAATGGGAACCATGGATTCAACCAGCTGAACAGTTACCTCTTCCTTGTTCTGGTCGATGGACATTATTTTTGCCTTTTCCCCTTTGAACGGCCCATCAATAAGCTCAACAAATGCGCCAAGATCCAGGCCTGTGACTGCAGGTTTTGGTGTGAGGTAATGTTCGATCTCTGAGAATTCAATGTTGCCTTCCACTATACCCTTGAAGCCCCGAATGCCCTTGGCTATAGCCTCAACCAGATCGGGGTGCATGGTTTCAACAAATACGTAGCCTTTCAGATCACGAGAGGACATTATGGAAATAACTTCCTGTGGGACATCCTGCGGGAGCTTCCTTTCATCCTTATTCTTCAGGCTCCTGTTTGAAAGATCAAGAGAAACCTGGAATTCGTTTCCAACCGTGGTTTTAACTGCAATAATCACCGGGCGCAATGTGAAATTAAGGCTGAAACTCTGCCTGTTCATGTCATCCTCTGAAGACACCGTAACATTAAGTTTACAGGCATCTCCGTCAAAACCTCCTCTGGGCGTGGTAACCTTGAGAAGAACCCTCTTAATCGAGTCTCCGTCTATATCCACAGTTTCTTCAACAGGCTTGGTATCATCAGTTGAAAAACTCACAGACGACATCTTTCCGTTGACTATCGACACCATCCACTCTATCCCGGAATCCCTCTGGGTGAGCGTCTCATTTATTGTTATCTTGAATTTTCTCTTGCTAGCGTGTGTATTCTTGATTGATATGGGGATATCATACTCTCTTCCGCAGCCCAGTTCCCTGTCGCCAGTATCAACTTCGATCCAACCCGTATTCTCTAAGTTTTCTGTCATAAATACACCTTATGGAACTTTGATGTAAACACCCATTATTAAATAAATAACGAAGCCCAGCAGGCCCAACAGTGTTATACCGAATCCCGTTATCAGAAGCACCTTTATATATTCATCCTTTGTTGGCTTCCTTGCCATTTTAACTATTCTGGCGTATTTTCCTTTACCTATGCCGCCGACTTTACGTTCGATCCTTTCCTGAACCTCAACAAGCTTATCTTCTACTGCCATGAATACTTGACTTAAAGTATATCGTTGGATAAATCTTTTTGGAGTGACGGAGTCTAAAATGTCCAGAACCTGAAAAGTCTTTATGGCTCCTCCATACCTGTAAACGTACTGGACAAGGCAGTAAACCTGTCGGTACAGCGGCCCATTTTATTCAACCTGATTACAACAAAACCAGGAATTTTTATGAACGAAACTCAAGGGAACCGACAGAAAAAATGCATTCCGGTTAATGTATGTCTCTTCTATAATCTGTGTATATCAAAATGTAATTCAGATTCAGAGCGGTCAAATATAAACCGATCAAATTTTAACATATTTGAGCGGGAATTCCCCTTTCGTAAGACAGGGGATGAAAGAGGGTGAAAACCTCATTATTTTGCACAGTATGATGATCTGTCCACTGGCCGACAGAAGTGAAACAGGTAGGATCGCACATTGATACAGGCTTGCCTGAACGCGTAAAGCCAGATGGATCAGCATAAAGCATGAAGGAAATGGTACCTTCTGTCTGAGTATAATCCAAGCCAGTGGAAATTCCGCCAGCAGCCTTTGAAGCGGGAAGCTCCCTGCGAAAGCCGGGAGAAGAGGTCACCAATCGAAACACAGATTATAATGAGTTGGTAAAGATATATATACTTATTTTTCAGTATAGAAAAGATAATAATGAATTCTGACGCAAGCGCGAATAAGAACTGGAAACCATCCTACTCAAGGATGCTGGCCGGCTTCTTCGCTGTCCAGTTCCTGATAACCCTTGTTATACTTCTTACCGACATGAACCTGAGGAACGATTTTGGTATCTATACCGGAAGCGGCTATTTCATACACTGGTGGGGGCTCCTGGTAACTGCTGTGGTTGATGCGATCGGTGTGGGTCTCCTGATTTTCAAACCATCAAGAACAGTTTTCAAAATAGGTTCAGGATGGTCAATATTCATGGTGGCTTTTCTGTTCGGCGACATCCTGCTTTATAAGGAGGTTGGTTTTAGCACTCCAACCCAGTTTGCTGATTACCTGTTTGGTTTTTCCAAGTATCCATCCACCGAAAGCTACTACCCCGGGCTCTATACGATCCTGACTGCAATCTACATTATCATCGTTATCTTTAGTCTGGTGATAATATTCAGCAAGAGGGAAAAATCAGCAAAACAGTAATCAACTGGACTATTTGTTCTGCGCACGAACGCAACCTCACTGCTCTATCCATGGGTCTAGCCCAATTGAACCTATAATTATTATAATCAAAAAGTTAATACTGTCTGTTTTACATTATCATTTGGTATGGGGAAGAATTTGGAAGCGTTCTTCAATTCCATCGCCGGCATGGGGATGATGCTGTTTGCTTGAAATGCAAAGCATTTTCACGATGGATCCAAAAGTTCAAGGTTACTCTGAAATGAAGATGGAAAAGATAAGGTATGCTTCTGAGTTTGTCTGCATAATTCCAAAAAAGAACATACTGTTTGCAGGAATCTCTGGATCAGTTTCCTATGAACCCGCAAAGGGGGATGACGTCGATATTTTTATCATAGCCAGAAGGAATCATCTCTGGTCAGTTCTTCTCAAGGCTATGATTGCCAGGAGAAGCAGAAACATGAAGGACATCTGCCTCTCGCTCATCCTTGATGATCGATACGCCTCTTCACTCTACAGAAAAGGTCTGACAGAACTTATGGAAAGGGATGCGCTCCATGTGATCCCGCTCTATGGATCAGAATATTATGGAGCGCTGCTGCAGAGCATCCACAATGACAGTAAATCCGAGTACGGCACCGAACCCGCAGGATATGGGGAAAGGCCTGGAAAACTTGAAATCCCCGGAGTTGTGGATATTCTATCGTTCATTTTCTTCGCACCATTCATTTTTCTGAAGTCTATCCGCAGATCCCATCTTGATCAGAAATACATCGGGACGGACGGGCTTTTCCGGACGAGGATATCCCACAGATATTTCTACTACGATTCAGAGAAATACAGAAAACTCTCAAGACAGGAACAGGAAGGTGAATTCTCATGAGGATTACTGCGGTTATATTTTCCAATAACGATGACAGCTCTGTCCGCAGGATGTCCGGAATAATGTCGCGATCAAAAGTCCAGCAGATTATTTGGGCTGTTGAAGGAGACCCGTCGACAGGCGAATTCCTCCAGAAATTGGAAGATGGAAGAAATGTCGTGGTGTTCAACAGCAGGAGGCTGGGGAAAGCTGCCGCATACAATAACGTATTCGATCTGATTGATGGAGAACTGATCTGCCTGATATCTTCCGATGTGGTATTTGATCCCGGGATATTCGAGAAAGTGGAATCATACTTCAATGATTACGACCTCCTTATTCCTTCGGTCAAAGCGTCTCACAGCGAAGGTCCGATCAGGAAGGTATCCGATCTTCTCTGGGAAATAAGGAACACAGAACTCCGTTTCCTCAACACCAGCGGCTCTGTGATCCATGGAGGTGAATTTGTCGCAGTCAGGAAGAAATTTCTCTCAAGAATCCCTGATGTCGTGAACGAGGATGCTCTGCAATGCATATGTGCACAGCAGAATGGAGCGCGGGTGATTTACGCGGGGGATGTGGTCATAAGGAACTTCGTACCATCTAAACTATCGGATTTTATTGCGCAGAGGAGGAGGATTAATTATGGCTATATCCAGCTTAAAAAGATGGGATTCAGACCAAACGTGCTCTCTTTTATGGTCACGGAAGACTTTGTGACTTTCGCATCCATTATGAAAATGTTCGTCAGAGAGCATAAGAGGAAGATTTTTCTGATCACTGTGCTTGGAATGATTGAGATCTTTTCCAGGATACTCTCCACAACAGATTATATTTCAGGCAGGGAGCACAAATTCTGGAAGGTTATAAGCACGTCAAAATCATGATTAAAATGTATCTGCGCAACCTTTTAATATCCTCACTGGTTATAAAAAATGTTCGACAGTTGCTGGGCATCCTATGAAGCTTTGGAAGCTGCACCGGTTACAATAGCTGTAACCAGGAAAATAACGAAAAGAACCAAGGAAATGAAAAATGCAGAATTGCTGTTAAATGATCCCAGGGAATCCAGGATAAAAGACATAAAAATTCCTGTCACGAGGGCAAAACTACCAGTAGCGTAGGAAACAACAGAAATTGCCTCCAGATATTTCATCTTTAATATATGATATAATTCTATTTTAATATTTCATTGCATCATAAAGCGTTGTAAAGAATGGCGTCCATCAAATTCATAAGGTTTGCCCTCTTCATCAAGCTGTTTCACAATATCAAGATGACATTCTCATTACCACAATCATGTAATCAGAGAAATTCTTTATGAGCGGAAGTCTGGACATAAACCTGTCAAGCGCATACAGTCCAGGCATATGATCCAGCAGCCTCAGGGCCCTGGTCATATGGTACGGCGGCACTACGAGACAGATGCCGAGTTTTTCAATCTCCTTCAGACCTCGTATTTCTCTCATTGCAGAGGCATTTTTTGGAAAAGTTACGGTGCTGAATCTGCTATGATCGGGGTAGACCTTTCCATCGGTTTTCTGTCTTATGTAAGCAAATTTTCCTTTAAGGAGGGATAGCATGAGATCGAGCATTCCATGCCTGTTCCAGAAGCAGCCTATGAATACTCCGGATTCCTTGAGGTTATGGGTGACACTTGCTGCGATGTTTCCCATGTTCTCAAGATCAATATATCCAAACGATGAAAAGACAATATCATATTTTCTGTGCGTCTCCACGATTCCAGATGATACTTTGAGGTATTCAACTCTCTTCTGGATCCCCAGTTCATTTGAGGCCCTCTTTGCTTCCAGAATCATGGAATCGGAGAGCTCCGCGCATGTGACCGTAACATCTTCCTGGAGACCAGAGAGTTCTCTCAATGTGCCACATCCTATATCAAGTATTGATGATCCAGGTTTGCAGTAACGCCTGAGTATCTCCGAGGTTCTGGACCTCATGTATCTTTCAACTGGATTAGTGGTTATTCTTATGTCGTAATCTGCAGCGGCCTGATCAAATTCACTCTCAAGAATCCTGTATATACTTTTTCTTTTAGTGGTGTCAGTTTCCAGCATCAATGCGTCCGTCTCCCCACCAAAATATTTCTCAAAATGTACATCTCCGTATTTTGCTCTGAAATCCCCCGCCACCAGATTTAAACTCTGGACCTTGGCTGAATATTCCCTTCCGCCAATTTCCAGAAAGCCGCAGTTAAGTATCCTTCGCTTGAGATCTCCTGTCGGGATAATGGCCACTCTGTCATCAATCTTTACGAAGTTCACCTCATGGCACGTTTTGTATGGTTCCGGAAGGCAGATGCTGATTGCAAAATCATCTCTTTTCAAATACATAAAGTACCTCGTCCCCCAGGGAAGAGAGAATTGGAATCCTGGAGATCAGTCTTTCTGTTGCCGTTATGATTCTTCTGGTCAAATTAGATCTGAATCTGTCAGCAAGATAAGGAGGAACTAAAATTCCAAGTCCAATCTTCCTTCTCAATACAAAGTTGGAAAAGAACCTGCCAATTTCCTCGGGAGAGTAATAGAAAGAATCGATAATGTTACCGACCACCTGGACCGGAGTTGTTCTTGCTTTTCTCCCTCTTAATGGTCCGTGTCTGCCCAGGAGAGAATACAGGAGAAATTCACCAAGGCAAAACCTGTTTCTCAGGGAAATGATTATGATTCCGCCTTCAGGTAATATTTTTTCCAGGGTATGCACAAACACATCAAGACGGGGTTCAGTGTTCAGGGCACCGTTGAGGGAATAAACGAGATCAAATATCATGTTCAATTCACCAGCCCTGTAGGCTGGAAGTTTCATGGCACTGAACTTCTCAGAAATGCCCAGTGTTCTCATCTTTTCTGTGGAGTATTCAACCATGCCCGAGGCAGCATCTATGCAGAACAAATGCTTCTGCGTGGAGCGGATGAATCTGGAAGCTTCCTCCCCAGTGCCGCACCCCACCTCAAGTACGCGGTCTCTGTCCCTGGAAAACTCCAGTAGCGTGGCGAGTTCCAGTTCCCTGATGTTTACATTGATAAAGTTGGACAGTATCTTTTTATCGTATACAGATGATGCAGAGGAAAATACCCTGTCCAGAGTTGAATAATATTCGTCCACTGAAGAATGAATGAATCCAGAGATAAAGCATTATTGTTTGATAAGAGCTTTAATCAGACCGATCGCTGGCACGGAAGATTGTAAGATATAAATTTTATGAAAACATCCGGTCGAAAAGAAGTATTCAGATGAAGAACCCTCACTTGATTGCATTGAGATCGTTTGTGGTTGCTGCGGGAGCTACAGCCGCAGCATCCTTTGTTGGGGTTTATGGGGTTCTCCTGGGAGCCACACCGTCTGAGATGGGTTTTCTTCAGTCGACTTCAAACTCACTTTCCAATGCCGGACAGATACTGTGGGGGAGAATAAGCGACAGGTTTGGAACGAGACTTCCATTTCTCATCATGGGAAGTTTGTCCCTGATGGCGCTCTGGTTCATGATGCCATTTGTCAGGGATCCGATCAACCTCATTGTCCTGTATTCTCTAATTTCACTGTTCTCAGCAATGATAACTGTGAACTGGTATGCGTTCATAGCAGACAACGTGAATGAAGTGGCGAGAGGAAAGTTCCTATCCACAATTAACAATCTTTCATCGGTAGGGACCATAATCTCAATTGCAGCCATGTCCATATTCTTCACGGCAGACAACGTGAAGGATCTTGCGATACCGTTCTTTGCGGCCGCCGGTTCCTATCTTATTAGTGCAATACTCCTTAGGACGGGAAATGAAAAGAAGGTATACAGGAAGCAGTCAAACACATTCCTTGCAAGTTTCAGGGAGATGCACAGGGACAGAAAATTCTTCTCATACTTCGTGGCAACCACAACTCAGGGGTATTTCTGGTCCATGGCATGGCCCATGTTTCCAATAACAATCATTTCTGTCATGGGGTTCTCGGTTCAGATCGTCGCCTATCTAACAATAGCGTCACTTTCCGTTACCATTGTATCCCAGTACTTCTTCGGCAGATTTGTTGACAGGGTGAATCGTGTCCCGCTCATCTTCTTCAACAGGGTGATGCTCTGCGCAATACCCCTTATGTATGCATTTTTCGTGAATCTGGGGCAGTTCTTCATACTTGAAGTTTACAGCGGTTTTGTCGGTGCGATCCAGTCGGTGGTCATGACGTCGTATCTCCTTGATATTGCACCCTCAGACAAGAGGGCGGAATACATATCAGTACTGAATGGTGCAAATGGACTGGTTTATTTTCTGGGGGCGGTAACAGGTGGTTTTATGCTTCAGTACCTTGTGGGTCTTTACCCTCTAAGATACGCTCTCATGCTGGGCTACCTGGTTGTATTTGCTGGCAGGTTTCTCTCTTCATTCCTTTTCCTAAGGCTGCAGGAGACTGGAGGAAACAAGAGAAAAGATCTGGGCCTGTTCTCAATTCTTCTCAGATGGAGGAGTCCGGGTGCGCCATCCGGTGGAAATGTGGGTCCAAGGTGATCAACATCCCCCTCACCCGTTTTCGGGATATGCTGAAGGGCATCAGGAAAAGGTTGCCGTCTTATGCATAAGAATTATTATAAGTGGACCTTATACCCTTCTACCATCCAGGTCAAGATACATTAGATTGAGAGGAAGAATAAAATGGCGAAAGCAGTAGCAGTAATTGGAGATCCGCAGAGCAAGAAGTCGTTCAAGAGGGAAATTGTTCCAGAGAGTCTCAGCGCTCTTTACGGCAGGAAGATCGGTGACGAAGTGGACGGCATATTTTTTGGCCTGCCTGGATACAGAATGAAAATAACCGGTGGGAGTACCATCGATGGGTTTCCCATGAAGAAAGATCTTCCCATCGCGGGAAAGAAGATGATTCTCGTTACATATTCCAAGGGCGAAAGAGCCAAGAAAGGAGTCAGGAAGAGAATAACATACCGTGGATCAATAATCGGTTCCGACACATCACAGATCAATCTCAAGGTTACACAATATGGTCCTGCTCCGCTTGAAGAAGAGCAGAAGGAAAACCAGTAATGGCTCCGCAACCTGTAATAAACATAGGAATGGTAGGCCATGTGGATCATGGCAAGAGCACCCTCACCAATGCTCTGACCGGGATAAAGACCGATGTGCATTCTGAGGAGATTAAGCGTGGGATATCTATAAAACTGGGTTATGCAGATACTCCTGTATATGAATGTACTGGCGAAAACAGTGAGGTTTTCTTTTCAAGGGAAAAGCGATCTGAAAATTGCAAGTTCAGGAGAGTGATATCTTTTGTGGACGCTCCGGGCCATGAGACACTGATGGCAACTATGCTTGCCGGATCATCCATAATGAACGGTGCCCTTCTCGTGATTGCAGCCAACGAAAAGTGCCCGCAGCCGCAGACAAGAGAACATCTTACTGCACTGGAGATCATGGGCATCAAGAATATAATCGTGGTTCAGAACAAGATTGATATTGTTACCAGGGAGGAGGCGGTGAAGAGCTACAATGAGATAAAGAATTTTCTCAGGGGTAGCATAGCAGAGGATGCCCTGATTATACCTGTCAGTGCATATCACAACATAAACATTGACAAGCTCCTTGAAGCAATCGAGCTGAAGATGCCGACGCCCGAGTATGATGTCAACGCCGATCCGCTGATGTATGTTGCGAGATCCTTTGATGTGAACAAACCCGGAACCCTGCCGGAAGACCTGAAGGGGGGAGTTCTGGGCGGATCACTGGTTCATGGAAAGTTGAAAGTGGGACAGGAGATTGAGATAGCTCCGGGTGTTCAGCTAACAAAGGGAAATAAGCAGGTCTGGCAGAACCTTACAACAGAGATAGTCAGTCTCATGGCTGGAAAGGATTCTTATGAGGAGATTCTCCCGGGAGGCCTCGCTGCTGTTGGCACAAAACTGGATCCGTTCCTGACCAAGGGGGATTCTCTAACAGGAAGGATGATTGGCTCAGTTGGCAAAGTACCTCCAGTGATTTTCAATCTTTCCATAGAAGTGCACCTCCTCAAGAGAGTTGTGGGTTTTGAGGAGGAACTGAAGGTGGAACCTGTAAAAAGCAAAGAATCCATAATGCTTACGGCAGGTACAGCCAACACTGTGGGAATGGTTACGTCGGCAAGAGGCAGCACATCAGAGATCACGCTCAAGTACCCGATCTCAGCAAATATAGGGCAGAGAGTCGCCATTGGAAGGCGGATATCTAACAGGTGGCGCCTGATAGGTTATGGCGAGATAGTTTCAATATAGTATCTGCAATTGTTTCTGAGCGGGCAGTCATCACATTCCGGTTTTGATCTGCAGTATTCCTTGGAGAGGGCAACTATGCAGGCATGGAAATTTTTCAGTTCCCACGTGTCAGTCATGACTTCCTCAACCACGGCCTTGATATCACTGTCTTTAATCTTATCTGTAATGAAGCCGAGCCTTACAAGGAGTCTTCTTGTATATTTGTCTACAACGAAGACCGGATAATCAAGAGCATAGAGCATGATGGAATCGAGTGTTTCCTGTCCTATACCTGTAAGCCCGGAAAGAAAAGATTTGATTTCATCCGGATCCTTTCCAATCATGTTCTCCAATCGACCGTATCTCCTGATAATCTCCTTTGAAATTGTTTTCAGCCTGTGCGCCTTCTGGTTGTAAAAACCGCTGCTGCGTATTGTACCGGCCAGATCTTTCTCATCCATCATGGAAATATCAGCGAGGGTTTCGGAACCCACGGATTTCAATCTGTCAATTGCAGTTATAACATTGTTCCAGGAGGTGTTCTGTGTCAGAATAGCGCCGATCACCACCTCATCTCTTGATTTTGCGGGCCACCAGTGAAGATCCCCGTATTTTCTGAAGAGTTCACTGGAAAGAAGGATCAAATCGCTATCCCTTAGAACGGCCAAAGAATGCTTCATCTGCAGCTGCATACATAGAAAAGAAGCAATAAAGTTTACGTATTAAAGCATCAGTCCCACGGAAGCTGCAGACCTGTTTCCCAGAGGCAGTTGAGATTATGACAGAAACAGATACTCATAAGAGTCAGTTCCTGTTGTAAATCCGCATGACTGCCTCAAGGTTTCTCACGGCATTCTCGACCGGATACGGTGGGTCTGTATCATTTTCGATGCTCCGGACAAACCCGTTTATCTCGGAATCGAAGACGTCGTTCACCTTTACGTCAACCCTTGTGCCGTTCAGAATGGGCATCCCGAAGACGTATCTGACACCCCTTCCACTGTTGAAGCGGTCTCCCGGGCGCGTTCCAGTATCCTCCACTATGCTCCCCTCTGATCCTACAATCTCGTATGAGGGAACAGACGGAGCAAAAGGGTAGGCCCAGCTGTAGAAAAGGAAACCTGAGAGCCCCGGTCTGAACTTGAATGTGGCCATTACAGAGTCCTCCCCCTCCAGCGGCGATCCTCCTCTGTACACGTTTGAATATATCTCCTCATAACTGCCGCATATGTCCAGAAGCACATCTATCAAATGAATTCCTCCATCGATCAGTGCTCCACCTCCCATGATATTAATGTTGTTCCGCCAACCAGGTTTATTGTGGACTCTCTGTTCCCTGACTATAACTGAGTGAATCTCGCCAATCATGTTTTGCCTCACCAACTGTTTGGCTGTTTCAATGGACTGATCAAAAAAGTACTGTTCTGCCACCATCAGCTTCACACGGTTTCTCTTTGCCTCTTCCAGCATTTCGCGGGCATCCTGAAGGCTGGTCGCTATAGGTTTCTCGATGAGCACGTGTTTTCCGGCCCTCATTGCTTTTATGGAAACATCCCTGTGCATGTTGTGCGGAAGAACGATATCGACCATGTCAACGTCGGAGTTTAGAGCTTCATCCAGATTCTGGTACGCATTCATTACCATGAAATCTCTTCTGTATGATTCAAGAACTGCGGGATTTCTGTCGAAAACAGAGAAAGGTATTTGCAGGCGTCTGTAACTGTCTGCATGAATTGATCCAAAACCATTCCCGCCAATGAGTAACGCTTTCATATACGCTGATGAATACCGCAGGATAAAAAGTTATTCCAGAAGTGGTCTTTTCTTTACTGATGGATCGACTATTCAATAGAATAGGATCTATCATATAAAGAGAGTGCTCTAAGTTAAATGAAGGTGAAATGCTTTATCACAACGTGCAATGATACATACTATGTCGAATAATGTAGGTCGATATCTTATATTCGACACAATTAAATCAAAATTTACAATAAAACGCACAAACTGGAAAATGATTATATTAGGAAACTGCATTCTGTGTCTGTATGAGTGAGTTTGACGCGATAGTCGTTGGTGCCGGACCCGCAGGCTCATCAGCAGCAATTAAAATGGCCTCCCAGGGGTTGAAGGTTCTACTGGTTGAAAGAGGCGAGCCTCCAGGAAGCAAGAACGTATCGGGAGGTATTCTCTGGGGAAAGGATCTCGATGCTATTTTGCCGGACTGGGAGAAAACAGCTCCCCTTGAGAGATATGTCGAGAGAAAGGTCACATCATTCCTGACAAAGGATTCTGAGATTTCCATAGATTTCAAAACGAAGAAGTTTGAGCAGACAAAAACAGGATACTCTGTTCTGAGGACCAAATTTGACCAGTATCTTGCCAAGAGGGCTTCACAGGCAGGAGCGATGGTCGTGTCAGGCATCACCGTGGACGGTCTCGCGTTTAAAGACGGGAAGGTTATTGGCGTTATCAACGAGGGCGATACCATCACTGGAGACTGCGTCATACTTGCCGAGGGTCCGAATCCAAGAGTCGCGATGGCAGCAGGGCTCAGATCAAAGCCTGATGATAGTGATGTTGCCATCGGGGTTAAGCAGGTTTATAAACTTTCAGAAGCAGCCATAAATGAAAGATTCAACCTGAGACAGAACTCAGGCTTCGCAGGAGAATATGTCTTGAGCTACCTTGAGAATGATGTATTCGCAGGTGGTTTTCTCTATACGAACAAGGACACAATTTCAATGGGTGTCGTAATCAATATAGAAACACTGCGGAGGGACGGCAGGACCCATTCTTATGATATCATGGAACAGTTTGTTCAGCACCCATTTATTTCCAGGCTCGTGGAAGGCGGCACTCTGCAGGAATACAGCGCACATTTTGTGTATGAGGGAGGCTACGAATCGCTTGCTAAGCCTTACGGAGATGGATATATGCTGGTGGGCGACACTGCAGGTTTCTCATTCAGCAATGGCATGATCCTTCAGGGTATGAATTATGCAATCAGTTCAGGAATCATGGCGGGAGAAACTGTCATAGAAGCTAAGAAAGACAATGATTTCAGCGAGAAATCACTCTCCAGATACATGGACAGACTGGAGAAATCACCGGCTATTCTAGACAAGAAGAATTTTGCCGGAATGAATAAGGTTGTGTGGAGCAGTCTGGTCCACAGGGCTGTTCCCGAAATACTGGAATCATCTCTGGGAATGATGCTTTATGAAAACGGCGAACCCAAGAAGCATCTTACCGATATTATGATGAAGAGCATTTCTTCCACAGAACTGACGAAGAAGGACCTTATTATACAGGGATACAGACTGATGAGGAGGATGTAAATGGAAGTAGAGGAAAAGCTTGCGCTTTTGAATTACAAAACAGACCCCGAGTATGCCCATATCACCGTGAATCCAAAAATCTGTGAAACATGTCCTGATCACTTCTGCACATTCGCCTGCCCCGCAAAATGCTACACTCTTATCGAGGGGAAACTCAACTTCAAGTATGAGGACTGTGTGGAATGCGGGACCTGTGACGTTGCATGCTCACATGGCAGTGTCGCATGGACCAATCCAAAAGGTGGCCATGGCATAAAATACAAGTTCGGGTGATAACAGATGGCAATTGAAATAATAGTAATGGTGAAACAGGTTCCGGACAGCCAGGAGGTCGTCATTGATCCGGTCACGATGAATCTCAACAGGAGCATGACGAGAAACGTCACCAACAGGGCTGATGAGAATGCTCTGGAGGTCGCTCTTTCGATCAAGGATAAGATCGGTGCGAACGTCACAGTGATATCCATGGGACCTCCGCAGGCGGAGACAACCATGATAGAATGTCTTGCCAGAGGGGCCGACAGGGCAATACTTGTTTCGGACAGGTTTTTCGGAGGTGCTGATACTTACCCGACCGGCCTGACCCTTGCGGCAACAATTTCTAAGATCGGGAAATATGACATTATAATTGCCGGGGAGGAGTCGTCAGACTCAAGTACGGGGCATGTTGGCCCTGGTGTGGCGGAATTTCTTGACATAGACCAGATAACGTATGCAAGCAAAGTGGATTATGAAGACGGTTATGTGATCGGGGAGAGAGAACTTGAGGACGGAACGGAGGTCGTCAGGGTACCCACACCTGTGCTTGTGACAGTTCTCCTTAACTCTAACAATCCTAGAAGACAGACACTCAGAAGAAAGATCGATGCTATCAGGAAGGGCTTTGAGGTATGGAACATAGAGAAGGTCGGACTGCCTCCGGAATGGGTAGGAGTAAGGGGATCACCGACCATTGTCAGGCGGATGAGATCAATCAAGGAGAAGGAGAGAGCCGGAAAGAAATACGATCTCACAAACCTGGGTGAACTTGTCAATGAACTTTACGAAAAAAAGGTGATTAAGATGGAGGAGGAATAAGAATGGCAGGAATTATCAACGCAGCTCCTGTGGCCGACCCTCAGCAATACAAGAATGTCTTTGTTTTTCTGGAAACAAGGGAAGACAGGTTACTCAGGCCAGCTCTCGAAATGATCGGGGTGGGAAAGACAATAGCGAGCAAGGTCAATGAGAAGCTGTACTGCATCATCCTGGGAAGCGATCTGAAGGAAATGGCAGATGAAGCTGTATCATACGGATGCGATGTGGTTCTTGGAGCAGAATCCCCGGACCTTAAAACGTTCAGGACAATGCCATACTCACACATCGTATCGGATTTCGTGAAGAGCGAGAAGCCGAATATATTTCTTATTCCCGCAACAAGAAACGGAAGGGATCTGGCATCAAGAATTGCTGTGAGCTGCCAGGCAGGTGTCACTGCAGACTGCACAGAAATTGACATTGAGACCGATACAAGGATATTGCTTGCGAACAGGCCAACTTATGGTGAAAGCATGCTGGCCGAGATCCTGTGCAAGAGGCACAGGCCGCAGATGGCAACTGCAAGACCCGGAATATTCCCCATACCGGAAAAATTGAAATCCCCAAAAGGTGAGATAAGGATTAACAAGGTCAAGATTGATAAATCCTTGCTGAAGAAAGAGATACTTGAATTCAGGAAGAAGGAGGCAATAGACCTGACCGCAGCGAAGGTCATCGTTGCTGGTGGTATGGGACTGGGGAAACCTGAGGGCTTCAAGATGCTTGAGGATCTTTCAAACGAAATTGGAGGAGCGATAGGAGCCACAAGGCCGACTGCAGACATGGGGTGGATATCCAGGGATCACCAGGTTGGTCAGACGGGGCAGACAGTGAGACCCAGGCTTTATATTGCGGCCGGCATATCCGGGAAGATCCAGCACATCATGGGAATGAAGAACAGCGAAACCATACTTTCAATCAACAACGATCCTCAGGCTGAGATATTCAAGTATTCTGACTACGTGATCGTAGAGGACGTATATAAGGCGGTCCCAGCCCTGCTGGAAGAAATAAGGAAATACAAGAAGGAGCACGCGGGAATAGCAGTTGAGAACCGCGAGTCCTCCTAACCGGAGAGAATGCTCTCAGTGAAGTATGAGATAACCAGGTCTGCACCCGCCCTGAAGATGGAGACAAGTGATTCGCCTATGAAGTCACCTGATACCAGTTTCTGTTCTATGGCGCTGCGGATCATGGAATATTCTCCGCTCACGCTGTATGCTGCAATTGGAAGATTGAAGCTGGATCTTGCCTTCGAAATGATATCAAGGTAAAACGTTGCGGGCTTAACCATCACAATATCAGCCCCCTCCTTCACATCCAGATCAATTTCTCTCATGGCTTCCCTGGAATTGGAGACTGGCATCTGGTAGGATCTTCTGTCGCCGAATTTTGGAGCCGAATCAACTGCATTCCTGAATGGCCCGTAGAGGGAGGAAGCATATTTTGCACTGTATGCCATTATGAGCGTATTCTTATGGTTGCTGGCATCCAGTGCTTTCCTGATTGCAGAAACCTGGCCATCCATCATTCCACTTGGTGCCACAACATCCACTCCTGCATCAGCATAACTCACCGCAATTTTCTGGTATATTTCCAGGGTGGAATCATTGTCAACGTAACCATCCACGACAAGGCCGCACTGTCCGTTGTCGGTATATTCACAGAGGCAGAGATCGGCATAGGTGATCATGTCAAGGTTATCTCTGATGTAGCTGATCGTTTTCTGGACAATCCCATCATTGCTGTAGGAAGATGACCCGGTCCTGTCTTTCACTTTCGGGATTCCGAACAGTAAGACGCCCTTCACCCCTATATCTGAGAGACGCTGGAGATACTCCTTTGCAGAATCAAAATCATGCCTGAAGATGTCAGGCATCCCGGGGATCTGGTTCTTTCCCTTATGGGTTTCATCGAGAAATACGGGCATTATGAGCTTTTCAGTTCTGATTGAGAACTCGCTCAGCACATCCCTGATATTCTGGTCCAGTCTCAGCCTTCGCAGTCTTATTTCGGGAAACATAAAGCATAAATGCAGACCAGAATTTAACGCTTGGTAATGATAATGAGATTCGACACAGAAGCATTCGGCGAGGTGCTCCTCACGCAGGAGTACGTAGAGTATCTTCTCTCCACTGCAGATTCAGAAGACGGGATGATCACCAATGTCCGGGAGGACATTGCAAAGGAAATTAGAGGAGGAATCAGCGATTTTGACATAAGCTTTGACATCAACAGCAACAGGGTTGGAGTAATTGTCAAGGTCAGGACGACGAACCTGAACGAGAGTATAGGGGACGTTCTAAATTCGCTGGCTTTAGGCCTGACTGCACTTCTAAAGGATGCTATATTATTCCAGATCAGGAGAAATGAAGATTACAGATTCCCGCGCATAAAGGAACTGTCAATCAGGAAAATTCCGGAGAATAATTAGACAACGATTGATAGCTTAATTTCCGGCCATTTATCACTGTCCCTTTCAATAGACGCCACATACAGGCTTGAGGTGTTGGAATTCATCATGACGTAACCGTTCACATCGTTTACATGGATTGTGTAACCGGCGTAGTGGTAAATTTTCTTGTATTCCTCATCGTCTGCAATGATTATTATAATCCCGGAAGGCCGGACACTGTTGATTATTGTCGACAGATCACCGAAGAAGCTCTCGCCGTAAGTAAACCTGAGAAAGTCTGAGGAGAATATGTACACATTGGGTTTCTTGGAATTTGTAAGGTAATAGTCAAGGACATCCCTTGGAAGATCCTCAAGCATGCTCTTTCCGCCGATGTTGATTATGAAAGGGCTGGTTTTGTCTGTTCTTTCCACGGTGACATAATGCTTCAGCCACTCTGGATCAAGTGTGTTAACAAAAATCTTTGAACTCTCGTAGTTGCTGCTTGTGGCATCCACGACTCCGCGTCCGTTGGATACGGTGAACTTTATAATATTATTCTTGATCAGATTAACATAATTGTCTACGGAGTTAGACTGTGTTTCCCTGTGAAGCATCAGCACCGATCCAAGAGGTATTTTGTCGGTTCCTGTGTACAGCAGCTTTGAAAGTTCCGATATCCCAAGAGAAACCTCAAACTGCTTTTCGTCGGGTTTCCTGACATTCTTGACTCTTGAAGGCGGATAGGTGATGACCTCCCTGTTGAACGAATGAAATCTTCCGTTTTCCAGAGAATAGAGATACATTGGGCTAGAACCAATCGACACACCCCTCAGTTTTTCGATTGTCACAGTGCGTACAAGGAAATTCTTTGTTAGGGAATAATTCATCTTTATTACGCCGTCTGCATAATAGTCAAGGGGCGTATCCTTGTCTGCCTCCATAATCATTATTATATTGGCACCAGAACTTTCCACAAGGTCCTTCTGGATCACAGAAAATAATATGGACGGGTCCAGATCGTATTTTTCAGCAAGTGCCTCTATAGAGTCAACCACAACTACAGGGAATTTGTTTATATTGTCGCTGACAAATCGGTAAAGCGTCTCGAGTTCAGGGAGAATTTCCTGTATATTCATGACCAGTCCGGGTTCTCCACTTGCGGCAAATGATTTTGATACTCTCCCCTCCTCAATCATTTTTTCCAGCCGGTTAAAATTGTCGCGAAAAGCTTCAGTCATCTCTCCTGATTGCCTGTTCCTCTCACCAGTGTTGGAAGCAAAATCAGTTATCCAGGGGAATTTGTTCTTCAGTGGGTCTACAGAAAATCTGGTGGTTATGTAATATGCGGGAGAGGTCTCCCTTATTGTGTCAATCAGTTCCAGCGCAAATGTGGTTTTTCCTGAACCGGGTTTACCCTTAATGATAAGGGAATCACCAAAGGGCTGCTTAAGAAAGTCATTGAATATGTCAAGCAATATATCATTCAACATTGATCATGTCACTTCTCCCAAAGTTAATGTCTCTAAATTATTCAACATTTTGTATCTATGCACGCATTACTAAGATAAAGTGTTGCTATATAAATCTAAGTATGATCGCTCGAATGATACAATAATTAGCCTCAGAAAAACAAACTAGCTGCTGTTTTCATGAATATTATAGCTGCAGATTTAATTGTCGGGCATTGGGTGACGTTTGAAGCATCTAACGTATTGAATTAGGCATAAATCATAGAATTAAGCAGGTCGAACTGTTTTTGAAAAATCTAACTGGTTCAAGGGACGTAGAATCCCTTTGAGAGGTTTCATTGCACAAAAGCGCAATGAAAGGATATTATGGGCAAACTCAGCAAGTGAGGGATATTCTGATAATACAGAAAGACTGGAAAGAAACCAAAAACAGTATCATTTAAACTGTGTCCTAATCAGACATGGTATGGTTCATACAATTTCAAACCTTCATATATGTTCGATACTGGTGACAGCATAACTATTCAAGCTCCAGATTCAAGTGCCACAACCCCATATGTCGTTGACTATTTCCATTATACGATGGTGTATTCTATATTCAACAACAGCAACAATCTTGCTTATGATTCGTTTCCCAATTTGTACACTGGATCATACTCTGTATTAGTCTATCTGCCAGAGGAAGTGGTAACCACAACATGATGGAAACTTATTTTTGGCATATCAGAAAAGCAAAATATTTCGAATTTATGTGCAGTCATTACCAGGAGGGATAATAAACGCACTTGCCTAAAGTTGATAAAAGAGTCATGACAGTTGCGATAATCGTAGCCATTGCCATTTCTTCAACCCTGTCATATGAAGTAATTACTATCCCCGCCAATCATGTCCCGAGTGGCAGTGTACCCTCCGTGAACCTAACCACACTCCAGGGATACAACTACACGCTGGCACCAGTGGAGTTTAACGAGTCAGGAAAAGGGTTTTCGGCAACTTTTGAACTTAGGTCAGTCGGGCCGATAATAATAGATCCAAGCAACGGCGCCGATGTGTATGTCGGCATATCTTACCTTAGCAAGACTTTCTCAACACCATATACGGGCATCGCCTATTATGTAACACAGGCCAGTTTTTCACTGGGAAATTATACTATGACATCCTGCACAACGTCCGATGAAACATTTGGAAATAGTACAGTAATGTGGCTTCAGTTTATGGTCCAGCAAAACATAACTCAATACGACTCAATTAATCATTATTATTCTGGATCATATTACGTTTATATCACACCAGTTTTATTCTTTGGCCCGTTTCATTTTGCGCAACCTGCCATTAAACTGCATTCCATGACAGGTCCTGGCTGGTTTTATCTTAAATATTTTTCCTAGATTCAACAATTATTTCAAACTCAAATATTCGAAGAAGAATGCTGAGGATTTCCAAGACCTAACCGATCCCCCTTTTTCATGCCCTCATGATCGACAGATATGAACCTTTACAATACAGGAATGTGCGGACTTTTCAAGGAAATTGAAGGTCTTGTTGGCAATTTAACAGGCATATCAGATCGCATTGGTTTCGAAAGGACCAGACCAATACTCTATGATATGCATAAGAAGAATACATATGAGGGTGGAACACCGAATTATGATCCCCTTACCCATGGTAAAGACACTCCCGTTGCAGCAGTGATACAATCTCTCTGATCCGCGGGTGGAAATAAAGATCGAAGATCGCATCTCACTCATGAACCTCCCGGGATATCCCGTGAAATTAAACGGGAGGAACACTTTATGGTATTTTCGTGAGCCTTTACAGGATCAGGGTGCGCCTTTGGAAACAGTCTGAGTCTGGAAAACATCTGATGTGGCTAAGGACCTCATAAATTAATATTTTCACAGAATGATGACAACCAAAAGAAGATTTGAAAACCGTCTGATGTGGAATCCAGGAAAGCGACAATAAATATGAAAGTAGGTGATTTAGTTCATCAGTGATAAGCGCATCACCTATTTCGGGAGACGCTTACATCGCCTCTACATTCTTTTCATTCATAAGGAACAGAAGGAAAGAAGCAACCCTCCATTTGGGTAAACACCTGGCGAAAAAGACAACAGGCACATCTGAAAAGTACTTCTCGATAATGCTCTGTCTGCTCAAGAACATGCTAATGATCAGATCGGGTATACTGAGGCCTTCATAGTGATGCTGCCAATATATATCAACAGAAAATTGAGAATGCCGGCCAAAAGAAAGATTAAATATCATGCAACAATACTCAGCCGGTGACGGCCATAACAATGGTGAAACACCAGGTCTCATTCCGAACCCGACGGTAAAGGCCATTGTGTATTGTATGTGTACTATCTTCCGCGAGGGGATGGGAAGTGCAATTCGCTGTCACCACTTTTCTTTTTTTGATGGGGATTCAAATGGATTCATCTCGAAGGCTAGTTTTTCTTATAAGGCACGGACAGACAGAATGGAATCAACAGGGAAGATGGCAGGGACATATCGGACCTGGCCTGAATATCAAGGGGATAGAGCAGATCAGATCTGCAGCGGAAAAATTGAAGAAATTCAGGATTGAAAGAATAGTGAGCAGTGATACCTTGAGAGCAAAAGAATCCGCAGAAATACTAGGGGAGTATCTTAACACAGGGACAATAATTTACAATGAAAAACTGCGGGAAAGAATGATGGGGGGTCTTGCCGGTCTGACAGAGGCAGAGATACTTCACAGGCATCCAGAGATCGTTCTGACAAAAGGACTGCTTGGAAGATACAACATAGAAGGGTCTGAGCAGTGGGAGCTATTTGTTCGTAGATCAACATCAGCTTTCCTTGAGATCACCCAAAAATACGAGGGAAATATTGCCATTGTGACCCATGGTGGTGTCATAGATCAGATGATCATTCTAATAACTGGAAAAGATACTTATCCAATAGTTCCCAACGGGAATATAACTTCAATAGAGGAGAAGAAATCATCAGGAACGTTGAGATTGCTCCAGTATTCGCTATGACTTAAAACTTTTAACCTACCTCTGATTCACCCATAAATCTATGCAAAAGAAAACTGCTGCGGATTCAAACGGCGAGTACGACTCCAATTCACTGGAAGCTGACAACAACAAACTGGTTGAAGATTTTGGTGCCAAACCTATTTCTGGTATCGAGGGGATACCTAATTTCTATACTTTCAATAATGGTCTTATAGTCTCTCACAGGGACTTTGACGTATTCATGAGTAAGTTGAACTCAGGTGAAAGGAGTGCAATTGTATCAGGGTTCAATGCGAGCTCTTCTCCACATCTTGCTCATCTGGCAGTTTTCGATACCAACCTGATGTTCCAGCAGAAATATGGGGCAGACGTATTCATTCCCATCTCGGATGACGAAAGTTATGTTTCCGGCAAGATAAAGTCACAGGCAGAAGGCCTGAAAAAATCTCTGATAATTGCCAGGAGCATGTTAGCCCTGGGTTTCGACACAAGGAAGACCAGAATCATAATAGATCAGCTTTACACCAATATATACAATTTTGCCATACAGCTTTCAAGGTCAGTCACACTTTCAACCGTCAAAGCAAGCTATGGTTATGCTTCCGATAAAAACATCGGCATGCACTTCTATCCTGCCGTCCAGTCGGCGCACATTCTGCTCCCGAACCACTTTGGAATTAAAAATGTGCTGGTGCCGATCGGTCCTGACGAGGATCCGCACATACGTATATGCAGGGATATCGCAGAACTGTACGGTTACAGAAAACCTGCTGTAATTCATTCAAGATTCCTTCCGGGAATAGACGGGAAGAAGATGTCAAAGTCAAAGGATAATGCAATATTTCTTCTGGATGACGAGAAGATCATCAGAAAGAAGATTATGAACGCCTTCAGTGGCGGTCAGGCATCCATAGAGGAGCACAGGCGCATCGGAGGTAACCCTGAAGTGGATGTGCCATTCATATACCTCAGGAGTTATTTCCTCACTCCATCAGAGTCCGGCAGGATAGAGGAGGAATACAGATCAGGGAAGTTACTCAGCGGGGAGATGAAGAATATGCTTGTGGAGAAAGCCAGAGAGAGACTGCGCACGTTCCAGCATAATTATTCGAAAACCAGGCCTGAGGACCTCAAGAGAATTCTTCTGCTGAATGACCATACTGATATTGATAAAATAGTGGAAGAATCAGGAGTTTTTGAGCAGGATTAGGGCTCCCTCATGAATAGGTCCTTGTCCATCAGAGCTTTCAGGCTACCCAGTTCTTCTGGTCTGAAAATTCCATATTCCGTGATGAATGCAGTCACATACCTTGCAGGAGTCACGTCGAAAGCTGGGTTCTTTGCATGGCTTTCTTTCGGGCCTATGTTTGTTTCCCCAATCTTCTTGACCTCTTCCTCACCCCTCTGCTCGACAACAATCTCATCTCCGCTCTTCATGGAAAAATCGAACGTGCTTCCCGGCGCCGCAACGTAAAAAGGAACGTTGTTCTCCTTTGCAAGGACGGCCTTCTCATAGGTGCCTATCTTGTTGGCAAAATCACCGTTGCTTGCTATCCTGTCTGCCCCCACTATGGCGAGATCGACCTCCCCTCTGTGCATATAATAACCGGCAGCATTGTCGGCAATGATTGCGTGATCTATATTCTCCTGGAGAAGTTCCCAGGCAGTGAGCCTTGCCCCCTGCAGTCTCGGTCTGGTTTCATCCACATAAACGAATATATTCTTTCTATTAATCTTGGCTATCCTCATGGGTGCGAGAGCAGTTCCCCAGTCAAGGACTGCGAGTGCTCCAGCATTGCAGTGTGTGAGGATTCTGGAATCTTGTGGTATCAAGGAGTTCCCGTAATCGCCGATCTTTTTGCATCTTCCCGACAATTCGGTGGCATAACGCCTGGCTGAAGACATCGCATACTTGTTCGCAGTCATGTACTTTATTGCCTTGAACAGATCATATGCAGTCGGTCTTGTATCCCTAATCAAGTTCACTGCATCTTCCATTACTTCGCCATTTTCCTTAGCCATAGCCAGTCCATATGCTGCAGCAACCCCGATAGCAGGAGCTCCCCTGACAACCATCTCCTTTATTGCGAACGCAATGTCTCTGGAATTTCTGGCGTCAAATATCTCCACGTTTTCAGGAAGTTTCCTCTGATCAATCATCCTGACCGAATTATTCTCAAACCAAACCGCCTGCAAATTTCTAACCTGGCCGTCCACGGTGATTTTCATGATTTCTCCAGATCATACCAGGGAATATAAAATATACCGGAAATTCACGTTTACAGACAGGGCTAACTGATATTGTCTGAAAAATTGTCACGTTCTTCTGCAGTCATCAGTCTGAGAGCCCTGTGAATATTTCCCCGGTCATTTACCGATTGGAAGTATGGCTGATATAAGGCACATATTTTTATTATCGAAAGACACCAGATTTCCTCAATGAAATTAAGAATATTTATATCCTGAGGACATATACGAATTGCCTTTGAACATATGGGCCCGTAGCTCAGCTAGGTAGAGCATCTGGCTTTTAACCAGGTGGTCGAGGGTTCGAACCCCTCCGGGCCCGCATAGGCGGTGAATGACGATGGCGAGAGTTAACGTGCTTAAACACGAAATGGTACCAGAACATTATATAGTGGCAAAGAAGGAAGAGGAAACCCTTTTAAAGCAATTGGGAATATCGAAGGACTTGCTTCCTAGAATTAATAGAAGCGACCCAGCAATTAAGGCTCTTGAAGAAATTAATGGTCAGATTGAAGAGGGTACTATAATCAAGATTATCAGGAAGAGTCCCACTGCTGGAACATCTACATACTATAGGGTAGTGGAAAGTGGTGTCTTTAAATGAAGGAGATTATTGATTCGTTTTTTAAGAAAGAAGGTGCAGTTAACCATCAGATAGAACCCATGAATTATTTTCTGGCAACCAAGGATAATCCCAACAATATAATGCAGATGATCGTCGATGAGACCAAGGTCACGGACGATGATGATTTCGGAACTTTGATTCTCGACAAGTCCAAGACTGGCGGAAGAGACATAAGAATTCTTTTTGGAAGGGTCAAGGAAAACGGCAAATATGTCGGGGATTCGACAATCTGGGTTGAGAAGCCGGAGATCAAGGAGGCTTCGGGTGCTTCGAATCAGATCACCCCGAACGAAGCCAGATTAAGGGACCTCAACTATATGGCACCCATAATGCTCAAGGTTGGAATTATAGAGGACGGAGTCCAGAAAGATTACGAGACGATCAAGATTGGCGACATGCCGGTTATGGTGCGGTCAAAGATATGCACCCTCTATGGGGAAAACCTTGACAATTATATAGAGAAAAACAACGGTCCTGTCAATGGAACCAGGGAGGAGAAGCTTCAGTATGTCGGAGAAGACCCCAACGATCCCGGAGGTTACTTCATAATCGGAGGTTCCGAACGCGTTATAGTATCACTTGAGGATCTGGCACCAAACAGGATACTCATAGAATCAGAGGAGAAGTACGAGACGAAGGTTGAGGTTGCCAAGGTGTTCTCCCAGAAGGGAGGTTTCAGGGCGCTGACCTCACTGGAAAAGGGAAACGACGGGATAATCAACGTTTCTATTCCAAGCGTTGCGGGCACCATTCCACTGGTCATCCTCATGCGAACACTGGGGATGCAGAAAGATGTTGAAATTCACGATGCAATCAGATCTGTTCCGGAGATGGAACCCATCATTTACGCAAATATTGAGGAAGCAAAGAATATCAAGATACTTCCCCCCAACGGTATCAATACCACAGAGGATGGTATTGCTTATCTCGAGAAGAGATTTGCCTCTGGACAGGCAAAGGAATACAGGGAGAAGAAAGTTTCACAGATGCTGGACAAGTCGCTTCTTCCCCATCTCGGGGACTCTCCCGATGACAGGCTCAAGAAGGCAATTTATCTTGGAAGAATGGCAAGATCTCTCCTGGAGCTGAGTCTTGGAATAAGGAAGGAGGACGATAAAGATCACCTTTCCAACAAGAGGATAAAGCTCTCCAGTGATCTGCTGGATGAACTTTTCAGAGGAGCTTTCCAGGCGGTCATGAAAGACCTCAAGTACCAGCTGGAAAGAACGTATAACAGAAAGAAGGGAATCAGGCTTAAACCTGCTGTAAGGCAGGACCTGCTCACACAGAAAATGCTCCACGCAATGGCAACAGGTAACTGGACTGGCGGCAGAACTGGAATTTCCCAGTTGCTAGACAGAGTATCCAACGTCAGTACAATGAGCCATCTGAGGAGAATAATATCGCCTCTGACAAGATCCCAGCCACACTTTGAGGCGAGAGACCTTCACCCCACACAGTGGGGGCGGATCTGCCCCAATGAAACTCCCGAGGGACAGAACTGCGGACTGGTTAAGAATGCCGCACTCATGATAAATGTTACGGAAGGTATAGATCCTTCTGATGTTATGCAGGTACTGACTGACCTCGGTGTAGGTGAAATCAGAGAAGAGAGACCGGATGCAGGCAGGGTTTACCTGAATGGTGACCTTGTTGGATACCATGACAATCCAGTGGAACTGACCAATCAGATAAGATCAAAAAGACGGAATGGGGAAATATCACATGAGGTGAACATAAAATATGACTCCAAGACCAGCGAAGTCGTGATCAACTGTGACAGGGGCAGGCTCAGGAGGCTGTTGCTGGTTCTCAACAACGGGAACACACTCATTGATTCGAAAATACTGAAAAAGGTTGGTAACGGAGACTACACAATTCAGGATCTGCTGAAGATGGGCGTCATCGAATGGATAGACGCTGAGGAGGAAGAGAATCTCTACGTTGCAGTCTATGCATATGAGCTTCCGGACAGGTGCCCGCACTGCCACAACTATCTTTACAGAAGCATGGTTAAATGGGAGGACCCGGGAAAGGTGACAGGGCAGGTTCCAGAGGAATTTGAACTCAGATGCCTTTCGTGCAACGGCCTCCTGAAGGCAAGGAGTCTTCTAACTGCGGAACACACACATCTTGAAATTGATCCAGCGCTCATTCTCGGAGTCGTGGCATCCATGATTCCTTATCCAGAGCATAACTCATCGCCAAGGATCACCATGGCAGCGGCAATGACGAAACAGTCCATTGGTCTTGCAGCCACCAACTTCAGGATAAGGAGCGATACCAGAAGCCATGTGCTTCACTATCCGCAGATCCCGCTAGTCAAGACACGCATCATGGATTATGTGAATTATCAGAAAAAGCCTGCAGGACAGAACTTTGTTGTCGCCGTACTGTCTTACCAGGGATACAACATTCAGGATGCCATTGTCTTCAACAAGGCTGCCATCGAAAGGGGGATTGGGAGGAGTTCATTCTTCAGAACATATACTGCCGAGGAAAGAAGATACCCTGGCGGGCAGGAGGATCGTTTCGAGATTCCGACCCATGACGTTCTTGGTGCAAGGGCGGAGGAATTTTACAAGAATCTCGATGAGAACGGTATAATATTCCCTGAATCATATGTCGAAGGTTCAGATGTCCTGGTTGGCAAAACCTCTCCCCCGAGATTTCTTGAAGAGGGTGGAGACAAGCTTGGGCCACAGAGAAGAAGGGAATCATCCATCACAATCAGACCAAACGAGAAAGGATTTGTTGACAATGTTATTCTCACCGTCTCTGAAAGCAACAGCAGGGTTGTGAAGATAAAGGTAAGGAGTGACAGAACACCTGAAATTGGCGACAAATTCGCCTCAAGACACGGTCAGAAGGGTGTTATCGGAGTTGTGGTGCCACAGGAAGATCTCCCGTTCACTGAGGACGGAATTATTCCGGATATAGTTTTCAACCCTCATGCAGTCCCTTCCAGAATGACAGTAGGCCATATTCTTGAAATGATTGGTGGAAAGGTCGCATCAATGAAGGGAGAGATCATTGATGGTACAATATTCAGCGGTGAACCAGAGGAGAGCCTAAGGCAGCAGCTTGAAAAATACGGCTTCAGAAAATCGTCCACGGAGATAATGTATGACGGCATACTTGGAACGAAGTACAAGGCAGACATATTCACCGGTGTGATATATTACCAGAAACTGCACCACATGGTTGCGGGCAAATTCCATGCCAGGTCCAGAGGTCCAGTGCAGATACTCACCAGACAGCCTACGGAGGGTAGATCGAGACAGGGAGGTCTCAGGTTTGGGGAGATGGAGAGGGATACCCTTATCGCCCATGGGGCGGCAATGGTGATAAAAGACAGACTTCTGGATCAGAGTGATGGCACCGTCCTGTATGTGTGTGGAAATCCCGACTGCGGGCATCTTGCCATATATGACAGGAGAAAGGGCACGCTGAGATGTCCTGTCTGTGGCAACACGGGCAATATTCATCCAGTCGAGACGAGTTATGCATTCAAGCTGATGAGAGACGAGCTTTCTACAATGGGTGTTATGATGAGATTGGTTCTTGGTGACTTGAAATGAATGGTGGAATATCAAAAAGAATTAGCAGTATTCAGTTTGCTTTGCTATCTCCTGAAGAAATCAGGAAGATGTCCCAGATAAAGGTGATAACCGCAGACACCTATGATGACGATGGTTATCCAATTGAAAGAGGGCTCATGGATCTACACATGGGTGTTATTGAGCCTGGCCTGAAATGTGCAACCTGCGGTGGAAAGGTTGACGAATGTCCCGGGCATTTCGGGCACATTGAACTGGCAATGCCCGTGGTTCATGTCGGTTTTATTAAGGAGATCAAGACCTTCCTCGATGCCACATGTAAGGAGTGTGGCAGGATAAAGCTGACCGAGGATCAGGTGAAAGCATACAGGAAGAGACTTGAGGCCTATGATTTCACAACGCTTGATCCTGAAATGGTGGGAGCAATCTCAAAGAAGATCACAGACGAGGCTTCGGTAAGGATGGTGTGTCCCTACTGCGGGGCACAGCAGAAGAAAGTAATACTCGACAAACCAACGACCTTCAGGGAAGAAGGCATCAAGGTCACTCCAAAGGAAATCAGGGAGAGGCTTGAAAGGATTCCAGACGACGATCTCATATTTTTCGGACTGAACAAGAAGGTTGCAAGACCGGAATGGATGATACTGACCGCTCTGCCGGTGCCGCCAATTAATGTAAGACCTTCAATCACACTTGAAACCGGTGAACGCAGTGAGGACGATCTAACACACAAGCTGGTCGATATAATCAGAATAAGCCAGAGACTGCGCGAAAGCAGGGATAACGGGTCGCCTCAACTGATCATAGAGGACCTCTGGGACCTTCTGCAGTTCCATGTGACCACTTATTTTGACAACCAGACCGCGGGGATACCACCTGCCAGGCACAGATCAGGCAGAGCACTCAGAACGCTTGTCCAGAGGCTTAAGGGAAAGGAGGGGAGATTCAGATCAAACCTGTCGGGTAAGAGGGTGAACTTTTCTGCAAGAACAGTCATATCGCCGGAACCATTCCTTTCAGTGAATGAGGTTGGTGTTCCGGAGAGGGCTGCAAGGGAACTTACTGTCCCAATATCCGTCACAACGTTTAACATAGACAGCGTCAGAGAGATGGTGAAACTTGGTCCAGAACCGAGGGATGAATTTGGAAGATATGTTGCAGGCACCAATTACATAATAAGGCCGGATTCCAGAAGGATCAAGGTATCAGCCCAGAATGCAGAGGAGAACAGCAAGAGGATAGAACCCGGATGGGTAGTGGAGAGGCAGCTGAGTGAAGGGGATATAGTACTTTTCAACAGGCAGCCGTCACTTCACAGAATGTCCATGATGGCACATACAGTCAGAATATTGTCCGGGCAGACATTCCGTTTCAACCTCGCAGTGTGCACACCATACAACGCTGATTTTGACGGGGACGAGATGAATCTCCACATAATCCAGAAAGAGGAGGCCAGGGCTGAAGCCAAGATCATAATGAAGGTCCAGGAACAGATAATGTCTCCGAGATTTGGCGGCCCCATTATAGGGGGAATCCACGATCATATAACGTCACTGTTCCTGCTCACTCACAACAATCCGCTGTTTTCAGAGCAGGAAACAGTGAACATGCTCAGTTACACTGACGTCGACGGTCTTCCGGAGGCTGTGGTGGTCAACGGTTCAAAATTCTACCATGGAAGGGATATATTTTCTCTCACTTTGCCAAAGGGCCTCTACGTGAAGTTCAAGAGCAAGCTTTGTGGTGCTGCAAAGGGGAAGTGCGAATACGAGGAGGAGGAAAAGGACACATATGTGGTCATTGAAGATGGCAAGATGGTATCCGGCACAATTGATGAGGCTGCCATTGGACCGTTTTCTGGAATTATAATTGACAAGATATTCAGGAAATTTGGATCTGTGGAAGCCTCCAAATTTATTGACAGAATGACCAGGCTTGCCGTAGGTTTCATAAGCGAGAGAGGATTTTCGACCGGTATCGACGATTATGATATACCCCAGAGCGCAGTACAGAGAATAAAGGAGATCTCAAACGGTGCCATTGAGAGAATAGAGAAACTGATAGAAACATACAACAACCATCTAATGCAGTCTCTTCCAGGCAGATCCCTTGAGGAAACCCTTGAGATTGAAATACTGAGCGAGACAGGAAGGGTAAGGGATGAATCTGGTAAGATAGCCAGTGCATTCCTTGGATTGAATAATCCGTCTGTAATAATGGCGAGATCTGGTGCCAGGGCAAAGATGCTGAACATCTCAGAGGTTGCAGGTATGGTTGGGCAGCAGTCTGTCAGAGGAGGCAGGATCAACAGGGGATACTACCAGAGAACACTTTCTCATTTCAAGCCGGGCGATATCGGTGCAAATTCACGCGGGTTTGTCAAATCATCATACAAATCCGGCCTGAATCCGCTGGAATACTTCCTGCACAGTATAGGAGGGCGCGAGGGTCTGGTGGATATAGCGGTCAGGACATCAAGAAGCGGTTACATGCAGAGGCGTCTGATCAACGCGTTCGAGGATCTTAAGGTCGATGAACACAGCAGGGTCGAAGATACTATCGGATCCAT
The DNA here is from genome assembly GCA_049965715.1 of Thermoplasmata archaeon. GTDB lineage: Archaea > Thermoplasmatota > Thermoplasmata > Thermoplasmatales > Thermoplasmataceae > JAKAFX01. The sequence goes on along the minus strand of JBMFWA010000002.1, from coordinate 67,486 downwards.
CATCCAGTTCAAATACGGCGATGACGGGATTGACCCAACCAGAAGCGAGAAGGGGGAAACAGTGGACATAGGCGATTTGATCTTCAACCTTGAGGAGAGTGGTTCCCAGTGAAGGTCATACTGTGGAAGGACACAGACAAGAACATCAGCTCAATGAAGAACAGCCTTCCTGCTGAATATGCAGTTGACTATGATGGACCGAGACAGGGCTTCAACTCGGGATTCGTAACAACTGACGGCATTGATTTCAAGTACGAGATAAAGATCTCATCGATTTCAGAATACAAGGGAAAATCCAAATTTTCAAAGAAAAAGAGCGGATTGCTTTCAGTATTCAATATTTCTGAAATTGTACCAACTCAGAAGCACATCTCTGACTTTTCTCTCAAGGGGAAGAAGGTTGCCAAGCTTTCTGGATTTTCAATCGCAGACATAAAGGAGCTGGATGTCGAACCGATCCAGTCGATTGACGACAGAATATCTCCGGAAACCAGGGAAATCATGGGACAGGCTGCAAAGATGAATTTCAGCCTACCTCTCCATATCGCCGAGGAACTTGCAAAGGTTAAGAACACAGTTGATCCGAAACTATTTGAGAAGCTTCTGGCTACAATAAAGGAGGATATAGCAAAGAAAACCATCGATCCCTATGAGGCAGTGGGAATCATTGCTGCACAGAGCATCGGAGAACCTGGTACGCAGATGACCATGAGAACGTTTCACTTTGCGGGAGTCAGGGAAATGAACGTTACTCTGGGACTTCCCAGGCTCATTGAGATCGTGGATGCAAGGAGAATTCCGAGCACCCCGTCCATGACCATATATCTCAGGCACGATCTGGAGAAATCGGAGGAAGTCGCAAAGAAAGTGGTGAAGGAGCTCGAAAACACAACTGTCCTCGATATAGCTGATGTCATAACCGATGTCGGGGAAATGACAGTTACAATAAGGACCGAGAAGGAAAAGATGGCAGAGAGGCTCGTTGAATTCTCAGATATCGTATCGGCAATAGATAAGATCAAGCAGATCAATCCGATACTGGACGAACAGAACAAGACCATCACAGTAAAACTGCAGCAGGAATCTTTCAAGAAGCTTTACCAGGTTCAGGAGCAGATCAAGGAACTGACCATCAAGGGTCTGAGTGGCATAAAGAGGGCAATTGCAAGGATCGATTCCAATTCAGGCGCCTACATAATCTACACTCAGGGATCAAACCTCAGATCTGTGCTTGACATAGATGAGATCGATCCATACCGTACCTATACAAACGATATTATTGAGATCGGTAATGTACTTGGGATAGAGGCGGCAAGAAACGCCATTTTCCAGGAAGCGGAGAGGACACTTCAGGAGCAGGGACTTGAGGTAGACAAGAGGCATCTTATGCTTGTTTCTGACATGATGACATTCACCGGTTCCGTCAGGGCAGTGGGAAGACAGGGAATTTCTGGAAGAAAGAGCAGCGTGCTTGCCAGAGCAGCCTTTGAGATCACAACCAAGCATCTTCTCAGAGCGGGCCTGCTGGGCGAAGTCGATTCACTGACTGGAGTTGCCGAGAACATAATAGTGGGGCAGCCCATTACGCTTGGAACAGGCGCAGTGAATCTTGTTTACAGGGGTAACAGGAAATAATTGACTTGATGTGATCTGATGAAGGACGTTACAATTGACAACAAAATAATGGGCTACATAGCTCTTTTTGAAAAAATGACCAGGACCGAGCTCAAGGAGTGCCTTGAAAACGAGGATATGGTAATATTCATAGTGGGCGAGAAAAGGATAAGCGAGATATTCGAAAGAAACCAGGACATAATGTCGAACCTCAGGGAAAGAGTTAACAAGCACGTCCTTGTGGCAGAATCATCCAGGGATCTGCTCACGTTTGTGAGAAACCTACTTTACCGTTATTCGCTAAGAGAAATTCACATAACGTGGAAGAACGGACAGACCGATATCCAGGTGTCCGTGGAGCAGGAGGAGGTCGGAAAGGTTATAGGCAAGGAGGGCAGGAACATAAAGCTCTTCAGGGATGCCGTAGGAAGATTTTTTCCCATAAAATCCATGTCTGTGAAGCAGTGAGTGATAATATTTATTGAATTCAATATATTTATAATATATTAAAAAATTAGGGTATGACGATTATGAGTGAAGGTGATGGAAATAACAATTACGACCCGGAATCCGAAACGGCGAGGGTTATACTGCCAAACCGGAGAAAGGGGGAGATGTTCGGGATAGTCGAAAAACTGTCGGGGGCATCCAGACTCACGGTGATGTGCGAGGACGGATACACAAGAAGCTCCAGGATTCCAGGAAAGATGAAGAAGAGGATGTGGATCAGGGAAAAGGATCTTGTTATAGTCAAACCATGGGAATTCCAGAAGGAGAAGGCGGATGTGGAATACAGGTACACCCAGACACAGGCCAACTACCTGAGCAGAAGCAAGCTGCTCCCAGAGATCATTGACATCTTCAAAAAGACATACTAACTGGCAATGTATATGTTTATCTGCAGCATTAGAAGTACCGGATGACAAGACCTGTGATAGACGATCCCTCGGCACTGAGAAAACTTCTTAACAGTGACGAATTCAGGCTGACCGAGAATTTTGGCAGGAAGACCCAGTCACTGGTTTTCGATTCAAGGACCATGAAGGCATTATATGAATTCCTTGTAAAATATAAGATTGATTATGTTGATTACCCAATCTCAAGCGGGAAGGAATCTGTGGTTTTCAAAGCCCAGCTCCAAGGCCGGCCAATTGCACTGAAAATTTACAAGATGTCCACACTGAAGTTCCAGAATATACGCATATACATTGACGGGGATTACAGATTCGCAAAGGAGCGCATATCCCGATCAAAATTTGTGTATGTGTGGGCAAGAAAGGAGTTTTCAAACCTTCAGTCAATGACTGAAGCAGGCATACGATGTCCAGTGCCCATAGCGTTTCACAAGAACCTTCTTGCGATGAGTTTCATTGGAACGAAGCAGAGAGCAGCTCCACAGATCAGGGAGGCAGTGTTTGACGCCGATGCGGTATACAGGGAGGTATCAGAAATGATGAGGTTGACATATCAAAAGGCCGGCATAGTTCACGCTGACCTGAGTGAATACAACATCCTGTACTACAGGAAAAAGTCGTATTTCATCGACGTGGCCCAGGGCGTCACCGTTCAGCATCCATCTGCGGATGTTTTCCTGAGGAGGGACATAAGTAATATAACTCAATTTTTCATTAAGAAAGGAGTGGAATGCAGCAAGGATGAATTGTACCGATATGTAAAGGAGGACTGAAATTGTATGATAGCGGGAACAGTTAAGATTCCCCGGGAAAGGGTTCCGGTTCTTATCGGAACCAGAGGAAGTACCAAGAAGAAGATTGAGCATATGGGGAAGAGCAAGCTGGAGGTTGATTCCGACAGCGGCGTGGTGGTTGTTCTCCAGAATGATGATCCAATCCTCTCAATGCTCACCACAAACGTTGTGAAGGCCATAGGAAGGGGTTTCAACCCGGAAAAGGCTCAGACTCTTTACAACCCTGACATGCAGCTGGTCGTAATCTCGCTCAGAGACTTTGCCAAACCGGGTTCCAGAAGAATGGAGGATATCAAGGGCAGGATTATAGGAAGAGCCGGCAAGACAAGGAGGATAATTGAGGAGCTGAGCTCCTCGTTTATCTCAGTCTACGGAGATACAGTTTCCGTGATTGCAGATCACGTTTCCCTCAGCTATTCAATCGAGGCGGTCCAGATGATAATTCAGGGGAAAAGGCAGAGAACAGTCTATCAGTATTTGGAGAAGAAGTTCCGCGAACTGAAGTTCAAAAGACTTGAAGAATCATTCGACTGAGAATTTCCGGATTATTCAGCTGCATTGCATGAAGGCGGCACAATTATAAACAAACATTATATTGCCTCTTCCAATAACCCGGTGAAGCGGGGTAGGGTAGTTAGGAAATCCCGACGGGCTCATAACCCGTAGATCGATGGTTCAAATCCATCCCCCGCTATTCCATGTGGATCGGATTCAGCAGTACATATCCGAGATCCTTTTCACAAGGCTTTCTATATCAGAATCTCCTGCCGGCGTATCCGTACGAATGCCCAAATTCCTCAATGCAGATGCCGTTGGATCACCAATTGCAAAAACCTTCAGGCCAATTTTCTCAACGTTTAAATTCATGGAACGCAGCATTTTTCCAAATATTACGGCTTCCATTGATGACGTGATGAGTATCCCGAAATAGTTTCCGGTCTTAAGCTCATTTCCAAGTTCTGTTGCGATATTCTCTTCCAGATCATACAGGCTGATCTCAGCCAACTCGTATGATCTGCCTGAGAGTTCATCAGTGAGCACGGGGCTCCCTGAACTGCTTCTGGCAACCATTATTCTTGAACCGCTCCTGCAATTTTCCTGAATTGCCCTGGCAAGTCCAAGCGATGTCTTCGGAGACGGCACAGTGCAATCCAGTCCTGCATTTCTAAAGGGAACGGCGGTCATGTCGCCTATGCAGAAAATCCTGCATTTCTTCAATTCCCGGGGTTCTACGGCCTGTAGAAATCTTGAGGAACCTGCAGTGCTGGTGAATACCAGAACATCTGGATCGAATCCCAGGAAAACTTCCCTTATCCTGTCCTCAGAGATTGTGTACACTATTCTGGTGAGCGGAAAATTCACTGTTTTAATACATCCATACTCAAGTTGTTTGACCGCCTTATTCTCCGGCCTCGTGGTAATAAGCATCCGTGTCATTTCAGTTCTGACCTCAGGGAGGGAGGAATCCTTGAAACAAATGAATCTATTACTCTACGGAGATCATTTTTATCTCTGAAATGCTCATCCAGTTCAGCAAAGGTGACGATGTCCTCCGATCTAACCCTTGCAAGCACATGGAAGCCTTCATTCTCCGGAGTCACTATTATGCCGGCAGGCTTTGAGCAACCTATACCTATGATGGATGATGCTTCTCTCTCCAGAAGCATGACGTACCTGGTGGATGGATCATCCAGGCTGGAAAGGATCTTTCTCATCTCTGTGTCAGACCGGGAGCACATCACCGCTATGATTCCCTGATTTGGAGCAGGAACAGATTCCTTCAGGTCAAGCGGTAAGGATCCGATATTGAGGTGCATTCTGTCAATAGCTGCCTGGGCAAGCACAATGGCATCCAGGTCGCCTCCCTTCACCCTGTTGACTCTGGTGTCCACATTCCCGCGTACATCCATGACATTCACATCGGGTCTCAGTGCGAGCAGCTCATAAGCCCTTCTGAGGCTGGACGTTCCCACCCTGCATCCTGCCGGGAGCGTTTTAAGAGAGTAACTCTTTGACGAGATTATGGCGTCCCGGGGATCATCTCTTGGCAGTACTGCACAAATCTCAAATCTGGGATCGATCTGTGATGGAATGTCTTTAGCGCTGTGCACAGCGATATCGATGGAGGAATCTGCTATCTTCTCATTGATCCGGTCGACGAAAACACCAACCTTTTCCATTTTGTACAGGGGAATCCCTGTATTTTCGTCGCCTCCTGTCCTGATTTTAATTATCTCGGTCTCATATCCGAGCTGCATCAGTCTGCTGGATACCATATCCGCCTGAATCATGGACAGTTTGCTGCCTCTGGCTCCGATCCTAATTTTTCGCACTCCTGATCACTTCCTCAAAACTGGAAATTGTGTAATCTATGTCGTTATCGGTGTGGGCAAAACTGACGAAATTGGTTTCAAACTGGCTGGGAGAAAGATAAATTCCCTTCTTCAGGAGTTCCTGGAATATTCTCATGTAAGATTTTGCATCGCATTTCAGCACACTTTCGTAATCCTTCACATGCTCTCTGGTAAGGAAGAACTGGAATGCGCTGACAAGGTAGCTCATCTCATGCGGTATCTTGCCGGATTCCAGCGCATGATCGATCCCGGAAACCAGTTTTTCAGTCCTCTTTTTCAAGACCGAGTAATCCATTTTTTTGAGTACAGAAAGAGTGGCGATGCCTGAGGCCATTGAAAGGGGATTGCCGCTGAAGGTGCCCGCCTCGTAAATGTTTCCAAGCGGGGCAAGCCTGGACATGATATCCTCAGACCCTCCAAGCAGACCTATGGGCAAACCACCCCCGATTATTTTTCCCATCGTGGTAATATCCGGTTTTATACCAAGGACATCCTGGTATGCGCCATATTTGAAACGGTATCCAGTTATCACCTCATCAAGTATAAGAAGGGAATCATGATCTTCCGTTATCTCACGCAACCCCCGGATGAAGTCATTCTCTGGCCTTATAAAGCCAATATTTCCCAGCGCAGGTTCAGTTATCACCGCAGCTATGTCTTTTCCGTTGTCTCTGAAAATTCTGCGGATCGAATCCGGGTTATTGTATTCACCAACCAGAACAGTCCTGGAGACCTCTTCAGGAATGCCCGGAGAGGAAGGATTACCGAAAGTTGTGGATCCACTGCCTGCTTTGATCAGAGAATAATCATGTGCTCCATGGTACGAGCCTGCAAGTTTAACTATCAGCTTTCGACCGGTATATCCCCTTGCAAGCCTTATGGCATGCATTGTCGCCTCCGTACCAGAGTTTGTGAAGCGCATCATCCTGATGGAAGGTACAGAACTCTTTATCATTCCCGCAAGCTCAGCCTCATTCGGATTGGGAGCTCCAAAACCGACACCATTCTCAATCTGTTTCAACAGTGCCTTCTTCACATCAGGGTTTCCGTATCCAAGTATGAAGGGGCCGAAGCCAAGACAGTAATCAATTAGAGTGTTTCCATTTACGTCAGTCAGCCTTGATCCGGAAGCCTTCTCAATAATCCTCGGATTTTCACCGTATCTCCTGACAGGTGAATTCACGCCACCGGGAAAGAGCTTCTCGAACTCCCCGAAAATTTTACTCTCAGAATCCATTGCAAGTCAGCCATGAATGCATTCCAAGTATTCTTAACCTTTCAGTACTGGCAGTAAAAAAGCGACTTATTTTCCCTGTATTCCATAATCGCTGCTTTCAGTCATTTTAGGGGCAGTCGATCTGCTGTAAACAACATTTTTCATAAAAAGTGTGAATATGAGCGAGACCGCTATAAAGCCAATGCCCACGATATATATGTAGCTGAATGCCGTGTATGAAGGGAATGATGCATAGACTGGTACATTTCCTATTTTCCCCACAATCACATCCGTCACATACATGGTCTCCAGAACACCACTGATCGCAGGTGCTATGGTTGATCCTATGTTCCTGAAAACCACATTCATCCCGGTTGAGGCACCGGATTCATCTCTCGGCGTTGATACGAGAAGCATGTTGATGATTCCAACAAAGGTGAAAGAAAGCCCGACACCCATCAACGTGGCATCCTCGAGTATGGCCAGTGGAGACCCCCTGTTATAGTAAAGACCGAAATATGCAATGAACAGGAATACTGTCGAGACCAGAATGGTGACCTTCGGTCCCTTAATCCTGGTGACAAGGGCTCCTACGGGTGCCAGTGCCATGGATACAAGCGCAGCAGGAAGCATGACAAGCCCAGCATTAACTATCGAAATACCGAATCCAGCCGGCACCGGATCCTCAAGCAGTACAGGAACGCTGTAGAACAGAAAAAACATCCCTGCCATGGCAAAAAGACCGGTAAAATTTGAAAGGAAAACGTTCCTGATGCGGAGCAGTTTCATGCTTATGAATGGAGAACTGACCTTTGATTCAACCACGACAAAAACTATTATCAGGATCACTGAAAGTGCAAATAAAAGCAGGATTCGTGTGGAATACCATCCCCAGTATTCTCCCTCAGAAAGCCCGAGAATAAGGGACACCACGCCTCCGCCAAGCGCTGCCACTCCCAGGAAATCTATCTTTTCGTGCTTTCTCTCCGAGCTGTCCCTGAGCATTATAATCGAGAGTGCAAAAAGACTGAATGCCACAGGAATGGCGGAATGGTAGGACCACTGCCATCCAAAGTTCTGGGTAATCCACGCCCCAAGCACCAGTCCGATTGCAGCACCTCCAGCAAATGTCGAACTCAGTATGCCCTGTGCCAGCGGAAGTTCGCTCTTTGGAACCTGATCATTCAGAAGGGCAAAGGCGACGGGAAACATTCCCATTCCAATGCCCTGTACAGCCCTTATTGCTATGAATTCACCAAGTGTGGTCGCAAATCCCCCAAATGAGATGGCAACTGCATAGACCAGCGACAGTGCTACAAATATTCTCTTCTTGCCCACTATGTCAGCAAGCCTTCCAAAGATTGCTGCTGACACTGTTCCGGATATTATGTATGCAGTGATGACCCAGGATAGGTTGTCATAGTTTGTGTGGAAGAAATTCTCCAGGATCGGAATGGCAGGAGTAATCATGGTTTCCACATAAGTGACCAGTATTCCCATGAAAGCCATGATTCCAATAGTGAGTCCTGCATGTCTGGAGAATGATGCCATTATCTTTCCATCGTGAAGGACTTTTTGGAATAATATACTATCCTAACTGTTGCAGATACATGAGTGGAAGGCCAGCAGTCCCCCCAGTTCAAGTGCAATTCTGATGCCGCTGAAAATTGCCCTGTCTGTTTCAGCCACACATAATGGTATTAGTATTTTGTCTAGTGTAAAATCACTACATAAAGGCTTTAAGTGAACAAGAAATATTTATGAATGTCGTTGAGGTCCGTCCTGATCAGACCCAGCAACAAGACAGGCAGTGCCTATCTTACGAAATTTGGATTTTTGCCTGCGCCGTTGGGTCTGCTGGCACTCGCTGGAGAGCTCGAAAGAATTGAAGACAGCACAGTGAAAATTATAGACATGGAAGGGGACAACCTGACTCTTGATGAAGCCGTGCAGATGGCGGTGACTTTTGATCCCGACATTGTTGGCATCACTCTTCATGCCACCGCTGCCCACGCAAACGCAGGGTATATCGCCAGGATGATAAAGAAGGCCAGTCCGAACACGATCCTTATCGCAGGAGGGCATCACGCAACATTCCTCCCAAAGGAGATACTGTCGTCCGGTTTTGATATATCTGTACTTGGAGAAGGTGACGAGACAATTTATGAGATCGGCCTTGCAGTCAGGGACAGAGCACCTTTTGATGATATAGGCGGTATTGTATTCAAAAGAGGCGGTGAAATTATCAGGACGCATCCGAGGAAACTCATAGAGGATCTCGACACGCTTCCATTGCCTCCACTGGAGTTGCTGGACAGCAGCAAGTACACATTCAAGGTTTTTGGTGAGAACGAGAAGGTGATGTGCCTGGAGACAGCCCGCGGTTGTCCTTATGCATGTGATTTCTGTTCCGTTACGCCGACATGGGGGAATAAGTGGCGGGACAAGTCCAATGACAGAATACTTCAGGAGATGAGGCTCGCAAAATCATTCGGGTATAACTGGATCTTCTTCACGGATGATATTTTCATCGTGTACCCAAATATAAAACAGCGTAGATTGCTGTTCCAGCGGATGATCGAAGAGAACTTCGACATGAAGTGGATAGTGCAGATGAGGGCGGATGTGACATCCAGGAATCCGGACTTGATCGCTGAGGCCTCGAAGGCGGGCATGAGGATATCATTCCTGGGGGTTGAGTCAGGGAGCGAGGAAATTCTGAAGAAAATGCACAAGGGAGAATTTACGCCTCAATCAATGGAAGCCATCAAGATTCTCAACCAGAATGGGGTTATCACTCTGGTCGGTATGATGATTGGCGCCCCCTATGAGAAGTACAGAGATATAATCTCAACGATCAGGTTCTCCAGGCAGCTTGCAATGGCCGGTGCTGATGCCATACAATTTTCCATCTACACTCCTCTTCCAGGCACAAGAGTGTTTGACGACGCTCTGCGGAACAACACGCTCTTCACAATGGACTGGGACAGGTTTGACATCCTTACTCCAACAATGAAGACAAAGGTGGGCCCGGTTGCAGATCAGATAGCTCAATTCTATGCCAATTACAGTTTCTACATCTACAAGTACATAATGGGGAGGATCAAAAAGGTGAACATGCAGGATTTCAAGCAGAAACTCGTCGATAACGCATCCAGGTTCATCCTTAAGATGATGCCACAGTATATCCGGGATTTCTTGGCATGGCCGAGGCAGCTTTTTCAAACCTATAATCTGTACTCATACGGAAAGAAGCACGGTTTGACTGATCTGGCGAGGCTGAACGAGGTTCTGGAGACTTCAAACAAGATTGTATATGACCTTGGAAACAGCAAGAATCCGTACTTCATGATAAAGGAATCACGCTGATCCCAAAACCATGAATTTCTGATTCTGTTACTGCAGAATTATCCTTGCATCCACGGCAATGCAATCGTCATCATATACCGTGAGCGGGTTTATGTCTATCTCCTTAATCTGTGGATGGTTGAAAGCTAGAAAACTGACACGCCTGATGGTGTCGATGACGCATTCCATATCAAGATCCTTTCTTCCCCTGGTTCCCTTAAACAGCCTTCCCACTAGCGTTTCAGAAATCATTGTCCTGGCGTCGAAGGAATTCACGGGAGCAACCCTGAACGTAACGTCACCGATGGCTTCCACGTTGGTGCCACCCATTCCGAACATTAAGGAAGGACCGAAGGACGGGTCCTTTGCTGTTCCTATGATGGTTTCAAGCCCCGGTCTCAGCATCTCTTCAACAACAACACCATCAATTTTTGCATCCGGGGCTTTCTGAGTCACATTCTGAATCATGTCTATGTATGCATTCTTAAGCTCAGTTTCATTCTTGATTCCAAGTATCACACCTCCGACATCGAATTTGTGTGATATCTGAGCGCTCTGTATCTTAAGCACAACGGGGTACTTGAAATCCTTTGCAGTCTTAAGGAGATCGTCCAGACTGGCTGCAAATTTGCTCCTGTTTATGTGTATTCCGTAAAGATTGAAGATTTCCTTCGACTCGAGCTCTGAGATCAGTTTCTCCCCCAGTCTTGCCTTATTCTCAAGGATTTTGCTGACCTCATCTTTATGCATCCCGGAAGGCTCCTCTTCGGCCTTCTGGTTTTCGTTGAGAATCTCATGTTTCCTGAGGGTTGATATTGCCATGACCGCCTTCTCAGGTGACGGATACGTGGGGATCTCGTTTTTCTGGAGCCATTCAAGTGCCCGCTGGGTAGCCTCTCCGCCTACAAATCCAACACATATGGGTTTGTTGGTCTGTGCCTCCATTTTACCCTTGAGTATGGACTTGGCAGCTATCTGGGGATCGAGATTTGATACTTCGCAGTAAAGGACAACAACTCCGTCAACGCCTGGATCCTTGAGGACGTTGGTGATGACATCCTGATACGTGTTTCCGGTTGCCATTGCACTCATATCTATTGGATTCTTGGTGCTGGCAAAGGAAGGCATGAACTTTGCTATCTTGTTCCTGAGTTCATCAGATGGAGTTTCTATGGGTATTCCATAGATCTCACTTGCGTCGGTTGCAAGAACACCTATGCCACCACCATTGGTGATTATTACAAGATTGGGCCCTTTCATTGTGGGCTGCAGCGAGAGCGCAAGCGACATGTCAAAAAGATCGTCTATGGTATCTGCCCTCAATATTCCAGCCTGTTTCATTGCTCCATCATAAACCTTGTCCGATCCGGCCAGCGATCCAGTATGCGAACTTGCCGCAACAGATCCATGCTTTGATTTTCCGGCCTTGAGCATGACTATGGGTTTTGTTGATTTTTTGGCAACATCCAGAAACCTTCTGCCATCTTTTATTCCCTCCATATAGAGGGTCATGCATGAGACGTTATCATCCTCCTCCATGTATGTCAGTGCGTCAGAGAAATCAAGATCAGCCATGTTTCCTATGCTTACAAGATAACTCATTCCGATTCTGTCTACCCATGTCTTTGAATCCAGCGCTATGATCATGGCCCCGCTCTGGGAGACCATCCCAATCTTTCCGGGATAAGGCAGATATGGTGCAAAAGATGCATTCATTCTCAGCGGGTTGCTCATGAGCCCCACGACGTTTGGGCCCAGCATATTCATGTTGTATTTCTGCACCACTTCCAGCAATTTCTGCTCAAGATCGAAATTTCCAACCTCAGAGAAACCGGAGGCGACCACTATTATGTTTTTCACCCCAGCCTTCCCGCACTCTTCCGCCACTTCCGGCGTTATTTTTGCAGGTACAGAGAGTACTGCCAGATCAATATCTTTCCCGATGGAGGCAATGTTTGAATAGACTTTGAGTCCTAGAATCTCCGCAGCCTTGGGGTTTACGGGATAGAGGTTTCCTTTGAACCCTCCGTCCTTGAGGTTCAGGACAATCTGATAGCCTATTTTATCAGGATCAGTGGATGCACCGACAATCGCGATAGATTCAGGCTGAAACATTCTCTTAACGTTGGCTACTTTATCTTCAGCTTTCAAAGACATTATTATACACTTTCCTTTTTTTTTATTTCTGACGGAGTATGTCAATATTGCTAAAAACGTTATTCGCTATCAGTTAGGGTCTTTATTTTTATATTTATCTGCCCCTAAAGGCATTCTCAATGGATTTGCCATGTCACAGTTAAAAAGTTATATGACACACGTCTATCCACATGTTGCAAGACAGGCCGTATGTTATAATAAACGTCGCCCAGAGTATCAATGGGATTATATCAGGCCCGAAAGGAAAGCCTGTGGTGATTTCATCGTCAGAGGACACAAGAAGGGTGCATAATATCAGAAAAATGGTTGATGCGGTCCTTGTGGGTGCAAATACAGTAATTAACGACAATCCGGAACTCAAATTTAACGAGTCTCTTGTGGGTCCCGGTAAACAGCCCATGAGGGTTGTTCTGGACTCAAATCTGAGGATACCGGAATCGAGTCGCATTCTTGACGGGTCAGTGGATACGGTAATATTCAATGCCGTGAAGTCAGGTACATATGGAAGGGCAAAGCTCATTCATTTTGAGCGGGGCGATCTTTCAATACCGGGAATTCTGAATGCACTCGGGAATCTTGGAGTCAAGAGGATTCTGGTGGAGGGCGGGGCAGGTGTGATCAACGAATTCATCAGATCAGGGATGGTGGATGAATTTTTCATATACACCGGAAATTGCATTCTTCCAGAGAATGGAATCCATCTCTTCCAGTCTGATCTGGGAATAATGAATGTTGTCTCATCATTTGAAATAATCGGAGATGGTGTTTTAATGACTATAAATGTAAAAAAGCTATGTGGTATGGTGAGCAGGAATGAATGAAACGGGATTGAACAGAATAAACTGGGCCAGAAATAACATGGGCGTGATAGCGGAGATAAGGAAGAGATTCATTGAGGAGAAGCCATTCAAGGGAATAAAAATCGGGATGGCCCTGCATGTGGAGGCAAAGACTGGGGTCTTCGCACTTCTGCTCAAGGAGGGCGGGGCCAGGGTCAGGATGGCTTCCTGCAATCCACTGAGTTCCGATGATAATGTCGTTGCTTCCCTGAAGGAAGATTTTGGAATGGAGGTATATGCAAAAAAGGGGATGAGTGAGGAGGAGTATTACGAGTACCTCAACAAGGTGCTGGACCTTGAGCCGAATATAGTGATTGATGACGGCGGGGACCTGGTCAACATGCTTCACGAGAAGAGGCAGGATCTCATAAAAAACATTATGGGGGGAAATGAGGAGACAACAACCGGAGTGGTAAGACTGAAGGCAATGGAGAAAGCGAAATATCTCAAATTTCCAATGTTTGACGTGAACGATGCCATGATGAAACATTTCTTTGACAACAGATACGGTACCGGCCAGAGCACCCTGGATGGAATAATGAATGCCACGAACATTCTCATAGCGGGCAAACGCGTCGTTGTCGCCGGATACGGATACTGCGGAAAGGGTATAGCAATGAGGATGAAGGGGATGGGTGCGCGCGTCACGGTTACGGAAATAGACCCTGTGAAGGCGGTTGAGGCTTCGATGGACGGTTTTGATGTGGCAAAAATGAACGACTGCATAAGGGAGGCTGATATGCTGGTCACTGCAACAGGCATGAAGAACGTGGTAACGTATGATGACATGCTCGTGGCAAGGAACAACATCATTCTTTCCAACGCAGGCCATTTCAACAATGAAATTGCTGTCGGAGAACTGGAAAAGAGGAACATTGAGAAGAAGAAGGTGAGGGAGCTTGTCACAAGGTACAGGCTTGAAAACGGGAATTCGGTAAACCTGATAGCAGACGGCAGACTTGTGAACCTTGCCTCAGGGCAGGGACATCCTGTTGAGATCATGGACATGAGTTTTGCAATACAGGCACTGGTCGCAGAATTTCTCCTGAAGCACAGGGATCAGCTGGTTCCAAAGGTGTACAGCGTGCCTCAGGAGATTGACGAGGGTGTGGCGTGGATCAAACTGAAAAGCCTGGGACTGAAGATTGATAAGCTGACGGAAGACCAGTTGAAATATCTGGAAACGTGGAATGAGGGAACGTAGACCAGAACATTGAGGAACTGATTGAAGCAAATTTTCTAAAATTTAAATACATTTACATTATTGCGCTTGGCATTGGCGCAAACGGTGTTTCCGTCACCGCTTGAGGAGCATTTGCCGCCGTAGCTCAGCCTGGTAGAGCGCGTGCTTGGTAAGCACGAGGTCGCGGGATCGAACCCCGTCGGCGGCTCTCTTAAGACTGGAAATTCTGGAACAGTTTGTGCTATATTCCTGGACAGTGATGTGATTATGAGATTCTGTATTCACTTCCTCCCAGCGTCCCCTGATCAATATCCTTCCTGGAGGCGTACTTTTCCATTTCAAGATTGCGGAGCTGTTTTCTGATAATTTTACCACTTATGGTCTTTGGGAGCTCAGATACAAATTCAATTTTCTTTGGCCTCATATACGGCGCAGTTACAGATTTCACGTGAAGGCTCAGTTCCCTTGCAAGATCGGCACTGGGTTTGAATCCAGGCCTGAGAATGACAAAAGCCTTCACAAGATTTCCTCTTATCTCGTCAGGGGTAGGAACTACAGCAGATTCAGCAACAGCAGGATGGCTGAGGAGTGCCGATTCCACCTCGAATGGCCCGATGCGGTAGTCTGAAGCCTTGATAACATCATCCGCTCTCGATACAAACCATACATATCCGTCACTGTCCATCTTTCCAAGGTCTCCGGTGTAGTAGAATCCATGTTTGAACCTATCAGCGTTCAGCGCAGAGTCGTTGCCGTATTTGTCAAAGAGTCCCGGAACAATATTATCAACTTTAACGGCAATATTTCCCTCCTCACCAGGTCCCAGCTCATTCCCGTATTCGTCCACAATTCTCAGATCATACTGGAGGAGGGGTTTTCCTGCAGATCCCGGTTTTATCTTAGCGGGGTCAGTGTTTCCGATCATTGCGGTGCTCTCGGACTGTCCGTAGCCGTCTCTGATTGTTACACCTGTGATCTTCTCCCATCTCGATATAATTTCTGGATTCAGTGGCTCACCGGCTGAAGAACACTTCTTAAGAGCCAGTGGCCTGAAGTTTTTCAGGTTCTGTACAAGGAACATTCTCCACACTGTAGGAGCCGTGCAGAGACTCGTGATTGAATAATTTTCAAGTACTGACAGAGATCTCTCTGCACTGAATCTTCCCTGTTCAAACGCGAAAGAGGTGGAACCGACCACCAAGGGGGCGTAAAGGTTGGACCATGCCCATTTTGCCCAACCAGGGCTGCTTATGTTCCAGTGTATGTCCTCAGGCCCTATTCCAAGCCACAGGGCTGTTGAAAGGTGCCCAAGCGGATAGTATCCATTATGCACAATTGCTTTCGGCTTACCTTCAGTACCTGAAGTGAAGAAAATGGCATGAGGCGTTTCAGGGTCCCGATGGATTGGTGAATATTCTGAAGGTTTCACGTCAACTCTGTTCTGGAACTCCTCACTGGTCATATCAAATATCTTGAGGAAATACCCTCTCGTTGCGCTCTCAATGGATTTTCTTGAATCAGAATCAGTAAAAATAGCTCTGGCATTAATCTGTTCAACCCTGTATTTTACATCTCCAGGAGTGAGAAGAAGAGGTGCAGGTGAATATACAACACCAACAAGTCCGGAAGCTATGGCAATGTACCACAGGTCAGGAATCATTTTGGTCATTATAAGTATGGAATCGCCCTTGTGGATTCCCTCATCCCACAGCAGATTCGCATACTGCATTGATTTTCGGACCAGTTCCCCATAAGTGACTTTCTGAATGTTTTCATCCTGATCCATGAGCATCAAAGCGATTTTATCCTCATCATGTTTCATTAAAATATCCACAACCCAGTTGAAATCCTTGCGGCTTTGCAAACCCTTCATTTCTTCAAGGTCGATCATAAAAAACATAACCCAGTTTTGCGTATAAAAGTTACTTTCATAAAATACGAAGGTACAATCTGTAAATCAGAGACCGTTACAGTATCATGCCGTGATAAGGAATATATGTAATACGCTGGCTGAGGAGCATGGAACACTATGGATACATTTGTGGCGGTCGCTGAACCGGCTGCATATATTATAGAATCGCCTGGATCAGCAGATTGCAGAAAAATTTCACAGGGCCACGGAAATGGCGGCCAGAGAGAAACGATCGGGCCTGCACTGAAAAGCCTGGAACAATATGATCAGGCTTAACATTCTGATGTGCTGGAAAAATGCTGCAGATCCATCAGGGATCCCTTAAACATCCTGCCTGGAAAAGAAAATCGGCAGGGATATGCTCGCAAGATCGCTGACATGGGGAATTGCCTTGACGATTTTCATCGGTCTCTTCATGTTTTTGAACTCCTCCCGAACCCCTCTCTTTATCAAATCTATGAATTTCTGGCCTGAGTTGGTCAATCCTCCACCGATGATCACAAGCTCCGGATCAAGTATGCTGGCTATATTGACGATACCAACAGCAAGATAATAGACAGTTTCCTCAACAATCAGCCTTGAAAACATGTCACCCTTTTCCATGGCATCGAAAACCACCTTTGCATCAATCCTGTTGATTGGGACGGATGATAGAATCTCTGATTCCCTTATGCCTTTTAGGCTTTCGGTGGCTCGTCTGGCTATTCCCTTACCGCCTGCTATTGCTTCCAGGCAGCCTCTTCTTCCACATCCACAAACCGGCCCATTGGCCATTATCACCATGTGTCCAAACTCTCCCGCAAGGCCGTGGGCGCCCCGAATCAGTTTCCCACCAGAGAAAAATCCACCACCAATTCCAGTGCTGAGTGTTATATATGCGAAATTATCAACAAACCTCCCTGAACCAAAAAGCCTCTCTGCTATGGTTGCCCCTGTTGCATCATTCTCAAGAACAGATCGCACACCAAACTCCTCTTCGAGTATCTTGCCCACCGGAAACCTCCGCATGCCTGGTATGTTCGGGGAATTGATAACTGTGCGTGACGCCTGATCAATCAGCCCGGCAAAAATAATGCCTATGCTCTCCACAGATTTGATGCCTGCGGATTCCATAGCCTTCCAGCCCATATCCTTGAGTTGCTCTGCCAGTCTTTCCTGTCCGAGATTCTTGCTGGTGGGCTTCTCGAGCTTTCTGATTATCCTGCCCTGACTGTCGCCTATAACGGCAGATATCTTGGTTCCTCCAACATCAAACCCCAGTATTTTATAGGAATCTTCACTCATTTTGTTTCTCTTCCTGAACAATCTTTTTCACTATCAGCTTCAGTCCATCCCTTCCGGTTACGACCACTCTTTCACCTTTCTTTATCATGGTTTTATCCTGAGAGATTGCCTGCCATTCCTGTCCCTCGATTGAGACCCATCCATTTTCAGTGAAATCGTTTTTTGCTGTGGCAACTTTATCTATAAGGGACTCACCGCCCGTGAATTTCTTGAATTTGAATCCCTTGAATATCTGGGTCAGGTAATAGACTATGAAGAGTGCAATAACAATGAGGACTACGGAGATGATAATGTTTGTCGTATTGAATGGAGACACGGATCCCGAGATGGATTGTGAGCTTATATATTCTGGGCTCAGAAGGAACGCTCCTATTATCCCGAGGGCAAGCCCTGATATGAGCGCTATGCCATGGCCGGTCTTTATCTCGAACAGCATTATGACCGATCCCAGAATGATGAAGATAAGCCCAAGCAACTGTCCTCCAATGATCTCTATCCCCACAAGTCCTAGTCCTATTGCTATGAGCCCAACAATGGATAAAACAACAGACCCATGATAAAGGTCGAGAAGTATGGCCACAACCCCAATCAGGACTAGGATGCCATCAACATATGAATCACTTAAAAAGCTCAGAAAATTGTCGTATGGAGAAGGGTTCACCGTGACTTGGTGCAGTCCATTCAATCCAAGGAGGTTTATGAAATCACTCAGGTTATTGCTGAGACCCTCAACAAGACCTATCTTAAATGCCTGATCTGCCGTGTAATACGTGTTGTTTGCAACCATTGAATATGCCGCTGTGACATTCCTGCCATGTGCCTGAGCCATGCTTGTCATGAAACCTTCCATGCCTGCAGTTGTGTGGTTCTGCTCAAGGGAAGTCCCGCCTACAACCTCGGGCGTGGAAGGGCCTATGAATGATCCGTTGCCCATGTAAATGAGATCCGTCGCCATGGCCACGTATGATCCCGCAGAGGCACCCCAGCCATCAGGAATTATGTATGTGTAAACAGGTATGCCTCTGGCCTCGGTTGAATTGATCGCATCCACAATGTTTTCCATGTCAGAAAGGTAGCCGCCCGGTGTATTCATCACTATTATGACAGCAGCAGTCGTGCTGCTTGAAAGCTGGGACAGGGCAGACTGGAACATGGCTCCTGATCCAGGGTCTATCTGCTCATTGAGATTGATCAGAACAAGATTCTTGCCGCTGTTCTGGGCGTGAACCGCAGGAACAAGCATGACTAAAAGAGCCAGAAAGAGGACGGCAGCAATGAGAAGGTTGCCTTTCATCACTCTAACATATTGAATTGGTATTTATTTAAATTCGTAAACTTTGGCAGAGAATGCTGGGTATGGTTATCCTCAGGATCTCACTTTCAAATCTTATAGATATAGAGATAATCATTTACTCAGTAATGGAAATCCGGGAAGGACGATTTATTCTCATATCCCGGCGCTGGACCATTTGCCTGTGCCTTTCTACAATGTGAGCATCATGGGTGATGGAATTCTGGAACATTTATCATAGCGTGAACAATATGTATCTCAGGCATATAGAGAGAGATCTATGAAACACAGCTTAATATGTCCCAATAATTATTCGAATGGAGCACAGATCCTGAAATGAGAGTTACTGATACCGGAGTACCTCAGGAATTCCTGGATCTGTTTAACGGGCAGGATTACGAACTGTATCCGCACCAGGAAGAAGCCATAAGGGTGGTCGAAAAAAACAGGAACCTGCTCCTGACCGTCCCCACAGCTGCCGGCAAAACACTTGTGGCTTACATAGCAATATACAGGAATTTTATGGGAGGCAGAAAGACACTTTACATAGTTCCCCTAAAGGCACTTGCGGGGGAAAAGTTCTCTGAGTTGAGGAAGATGCGGAAGATTGGCGCGAAAGTAACAATCTCCATCGGTGACTACGATACATCGCCGTCAGAACTCAGAAATTATGACATCATCATCTGCACATCGGAAAAAGCAGATTCTCTAGTACATCATGATCCGTCTTTCCTATACGAGGTCGGCCTCATCGTGGCAGATGAACTTCACCTTGTGGGGGAGAAGACAAGAGGACCCAGGCTGGAAATGGTCCTAACTGCTGCTAAGACCGTGAATCCGGACATCAGGATACTGGGTCTATCAGCCACCGTTGCAAACTCGGAGGAGATTGCAAAATGGCTCGGGGCTGATCTTGTCGTGAGCGATTTTCGTCCGGTTCCTCTCGAAGAGGGCGTGGTGTTCAGGAACAGAATTTACACATCAAGGGATGAATACATTAAACTTGAAAACGGCAGTGACGTTTCCAGCCTTGCGATGAAATTCGTGAACGAAGGAGGGCAGGTGATCATATTCAGGAGCTCCAGAAAGAGAGCTGAGGAGACTGCCATAAATTTTCCCAGGATCATGGAGAACACAAACCTGAAACAGGAACTCGACGATTCCGAGAAAGATCACCTCACATCAACGGTGGAAGAACTCATACAGAAAGGCGTTGCTTTCCATCATGCTGGCCTTCCAAACCAGACCAGAACAAGGATCGAGGACATGTTCAGGAAGGGAAGGATCAAGGTAATCTCGGCCACACCAACCCTCGCGGCGGGAATCAACCTTCCTGCAAGAGCTGTCCTGATAAGGGATATCACCAGATATTCCGATGGATATTCCGATTATCTCAGCAATGGAGAGATCAGGCAGATGATGGGAAGGGCAGGAAGGGCCGGCTATGATAGGAAAGGCTACGCATACGTGTACGCTTCCAGCGAACAGGGGTTCGAAAGATCCCTGGAATACATGAAAGGGGAAACGGAGCCTGTGATCTCGCAGATGAACCAGGAATCACTGATCAGGTTCAACATTCTGGCACTGATATCATCAGGACTGGCTGTGACACAGGGCCAGATAATGGAGTTCTTCGGCAGAACTCTGATGTCGCACCAGCGGAGGATGAACGGCGTCCTGCAGCTGACAGAGAGAACAATAGAATTTCTGAAAGAATACAACTTCATCTCGGAATTTAAGGATTCGATGAAGGCAACGAGGTTCGGGGAGCTTGTGAGCAACCTGTACATTGATCCGATTGCCGCAATTACGATCAGGGAATATCTGGAGAAACCATTTTCAGAGAATACTGCCATTTATACCGCAGCACTAGCATCTGATGTCGGATTCATTAGCATCGGTAGGGACGATTACCCGATGATCGATAATTTCCTTTCAAAGAACGGCATAGAGGATTACACGGAAGAGTCAATGCAGGCTGCAAAGGTATCGATGATAATGATAGACTGGATAAACGAGACTCCAATAAGGGAGATGGAGGAAAAATTCAACATAGGATACGGGGACGTCCAGTCAAGGTCGTCGACACTTGAATGGCTTCTCTATTCAATGGCAAGACTTTCATCTCTTTACAAGCCTGAAGTGCAGAGGAATCTTGATAACCTTGCTCTCAGGGTGAGGGAAGGGGTTAAGGAGGAAATCATCATGCTGACGACCATTCCAGGCATAGGAAGAGTCAGGGCCAGACGGCTCTACAGGAGTGGATTCCAGACCGTAGAAAGCGTTGCAGATGCGGACGAGAAAAAATTATCTTCCATATTTGGATTTTCGGAGAAGCTTTCAAGGGACGTTATTCTTAACGCCAGAAGGATTAAATCAAGAGGATCTGATGAAAAAGCATCTCCAAGTCTCTAAGAAGTCGGCACAAGAAGTACTGCGGGAAATGAAGCGCAGCGGATTCATAGATTATGATTACAAGATACAGTACAGACCGGAATATCTGCTGGTCCCTCTGAAGGATGATGTCGATGAGGATTTACTGGACGGCTGGGAAATCCTGGATGTACAGGAAATCAGGAACGATCGCAGGATCAGTCCGCTCAAGATCAGCGGATCATACGACACAATTGGTAGCATCGTCGTGACAAAGGAATCCGATCCGGCGAAACTGGCGGAACTCTCCCGTAATCTTCTGGACTCAGGAAAGGGAATCCGATCGGTCTACAGGGACAGGGGTGTCAGGGGTGAGTCAAGGCTTCGTGATCTGGAGCTCGTGGCAGGGGAGGACAGTAAAGAAACGCTGTACAGAGAAAACGGAATAACTCTCAGGGTTGATCTGGGCAGGGCTTATTTCTCTCCACGTCTCGCAACGGAAAGATTTCTTCTTGCAAACAGAGTCAGGGACGGTGAAAGAATTATAGACATGTTTGCTGGAATAGGTCCTTTCTCAATACTGATAGCTGCACTGCACGATGTGGATATCCTGGCAATAGATTCAAATCCGGATGCCATAGATCTGCTGAAGGAGAACATCGGAATCAACAAACTCAGAGGAAGAATCGTACCGGTTAAGGGGGATTCTGCCGAAGTCATGCGCCACTATCCCATGGCAGACAGGATCATAATGAATTTTCCAACAGGAGCTTTCCGTTTCATCGATGCCGCAAACGAAAGACTGAAAGAAAACGGTAGAATCAATTATTACGAGATTTCCAGCTATGATTTGATTTCCGGAAGGATGGATTATTTCAGGAGCATGGGCCTTATTGTGGAGGCGAAGCGTGAGGTACATGCATACTCAAAATCAGAGAGAATGTTCTCCATAGAACTGCTAAAAAAAATTACAGACAGGACATCTGGCGTTGCACAAAATAATATCCATAGAATCGATAAGGTTGAAGAGATATGACACTATCCGGGAAGCTTGGCGACTTTGCATCCGAGGTTTATGAGAAGGTGATGATGGAGGAGATCAGGAAGAGTTCTCCTCCCAGACACCTTGGCATAATTACGGACGGCAACCGGAGGTATGCAAGATCCCTGGGCCTGGAAAGCAACAAGGGCCATGTGCTGGGAAAGAACAAGCTGGAGGAGGTTCTGGACTGGAGCCGTGAGATAGGTATAAAGATAGTCACAGTCTATGGATTCTCAACGGAGAATTTCAAGAGGGACAAAAACGAAGTCTCATTCCTGATGGAGTTGATCGAGGATGCACTGAAGGGTCTCATGACCGACGACAGGATATTCAGGAACGAGATCAGGGTAAAGGTGATTGGGGACATGTCGTCACTTCCGAAGAGTCTGGTGGAATCTGCAAGGAAAATTGAGGAGAAAACCGAGAAGTTCGACAAGTTCAGGCTGAATCTAGCCGTTGGCTACGGTGGGAGAGCTGAGATAATCGAGGCGGTGAAGAAGATCGTAAACGAGGCTCTTGAAGGAAAAATAAAGGTAAACGACATCACCGAAGAAAAATTCAGATCATACCTGTATGATTCAACAATGCCCGACCCCGATCTGATTCTCAGGACCAGCGGAGAAGAGCGCGTTTCAAACTTCCTGCTCTGGCAGAGCGCTTATTCTGAACTGTACTTTTCGGACGTAAACTGGCCTGAATTGAAAAAGATAGACTTTCTGAGGGCAATTTTATCATATCAGGTTAGAAAAAGGAGATACGGTAGCTGAATTGTTCATTGGGGTTGATGACACGGATTCATCTGATGGCATGTGCACGACGTACATTGCCTCCAAACTCATAGATCTCTTCAGGGACAGGCTTATTGGATACCCGAGGCTTGTGAGGCTGAACCCCAATATAAAGTACAAGACCAGGGGAAATGGGGCTCTTGCAATTCAGGTGGGTCAGGGAGCGGGAAGCAAAATTGAAGTAGGGCACGTCCAGGGAACGCCTATCTTCTCCTATTCTGAGCTGATCAGAGAACAGTGGTCTCAGGAAGACACAGAGAAAGTGATCTCGACCGTAGAGCAATTTTCAGAATCAGGAGATAATACAAACCCGGGAATAGTTTTCAGCATGGTGCCGATCGATCCTGAACTGTATATAAACGCAGTGCGGAAGGAGATTGACATGGTAAAAGTTGAAAAGCTGCTGAAATCGATTGACGCTGATTTTGTGAAATTTGGAAACGGAAGGGGCATAATAGGGGCAGCATCCGCCATCTCCTGGACCGAGGATCCGCATACATTTGAAGTGCTGAATTACAGTTTTCCGGCCGGGCGCAGGAGGTCAATAACGGAAAAGATGGAAATCAGCAGCTATGCTGACTCCACCGGTGTGACATTCGACAGCATTGACAGAAAGAACAGGAGACCTGCAATATTTCCGAGGGAAAGGACCCCTGTGGTGTATGGTATCAGGGGTATGGATCCTGATTCTCTTATTGAACTGTCCAGTGATATTAACACGAAATTCTCAGTGGAGAGTGAGCGAACAACTATATTCAAAACGAACCAGGGAACAGATGACCATATTGTGCTGAATCCTTCCTTGCTGGAAAATCTGGGTTCGTATGCAATCGATGCGTATGTGTTATCGGAACCATACTCAATAAGAGGGGGACACTATTTTCTCGAACTGGGATACAACGCAGGGAAGGTAAGAGCTGCGGCTTTCGAACCCACAAAGGAATTCCGAAGTGTAATTTCAAAATTGAGGCCAGGAGATATGGTCAGAGTGTTCGGATCCTTTGTGGATGAAACCATCAATCTTGAGAAAATACGTATTTCATCGGTTTCGGAGGAGTACAGAAGAACAAACCCGAAATGCAGAAGTTGTGGAATTATGACCACAAACAGGGGAAGGAATGATTTTCGATGCCCCACATGCGGAGCAAGGTACAGCCTGCCGGAATATGTCAGAACAGATCGCAGCATCACGGAAGGGTACTATGAGGTGCCGGTAACAGCCAGGAGACATCTTTCAATGCCGCTCATGCTGAGAGGAAGGGTGAGGCACATCAGTGATATGTATTAGCGGCATTCCCGCTTCAGGAAAGTCAACGGTATGCGATCGTCTTGCAGGCCTTGGATATAAGTGTGTTCATCTGTCTGAAATGGCTGCGGACATGGGATGCGTCCAGTCCGGAGAGGTTGATATCGACTGTCTGAGTGAATTGAAACTGGGCAGGAACACGATTGTCGAATCACACTACTCCCATCTCATTGGATGTGAATATGTCATAATATTGGAAACTTCGCAGGAAGAGGCGCGCAGAAGAATGGAAGATCGTGGCTACAGCAGTGAAAAGATAGAGGGGAACATGGATGCCCTTCTTGCTGACAGTATATACTATGAGGCCCTGGAAAGACTGCCCTCAGTGAGAATATACAGGATTTCCAACCATGAGGGCGAACTGGACGAAACGGTTAATAAAACAGTCAGTTTACTCAAGAGCTTTGGGATAGGCGTGGAAAGGTAGGATAATGGCGGATACAAAGAGGAAAGGTGAGGATTTTGCGAGAATAGTCTCGGGACCTTTCATGAGATTCTCGCCAGATTCGATCTCAGTTGCCTCACTGATACTCGCGCTGGCAGCTGGCCTATTTTTCTATATTGGGAGCTATTACCTCATCATAGCCGTGCTTTTCGTGGCCCTTTCTGCACTATTCGACGCGGTCGACGGACAGGTGGCAAGAGCCAGGAACCTTGCCTCAAAGCGTGGAGATTACATAGATCATGTGATCGACAGATACTCAGATGCAGCGATAATAACAGGAATTGGTCTGAGTCATCCTGGCAGTGCTGTGATACTGGCATTTGCCCTCTCTGGAGTCCTGCTGACCAGCTATCTCGGGACACAGGCGCAGGCCATTGGCCTGGGAAGAGACTACGAGGGGATAATGGGAAGAGCAAACCGGCTTATCATAATCATCCTCTTTTCAATTGTTCAGATAACACTTCCATTTTCATACAGCCTGCATGGATTCCCGTTTACCCCGTTCATCCTGCTGCTTCTTGTACTTGCAGTGGGTGGCCATCTGACAGCCCTGAGAAGAATATCAAGGACCTTCAGGAAGCTGAACCAGTAATCTTCTGAAAAGCCGATCTGAATATTTCCGACAGCTCATCCGCGCTCTCCTTGTTTCTGGCATTGCTGTAGACCCTGACTATGGGTTCAGTTCCAGAAGGACGAACCAGTATCCACCCTCCCGGGAAGAATATCTTCAGCCCGTCCGTGAGATCCATGCGGTTCGACTTGAAGTGTTCCTTCAGCCTTGAACTCAGGCTGCTCCATGGAATGTCAGTGTGGATGGATTCCTTGAGAAGGACATACCTGGGAAGTTCTGCCACAAGATCCGAAATCTTCTTTCCGGACCTGGCCATTATATCAAGGATCTTGGCTGCAGTCATGCCCCCATCTCTGCAATACTGGTGCTGGCCAAAGATTATTCCACCATTTTCCTCCCCGCCTATCCTTGCAGAATTTTCTATCATTGATCTTGCGACGATTGGCGCCCCGACCTTTGTCTGCAGGAGTTTCAACCCGGAAGAGCTGCAGATATCGCTTATGAGATCAGACGAACTGACTGGCGTCACCACTATATCACCCTTGCGTGCCACATCCCTGATTGCAAGCGCCAGCGTGTTTTCGCCCTCAATGAAGTTTCCATTCTCGTCCACAAACACCGCACGATCCGCATCGCCGTCATGGGCAATGCCGAGATCAAACCGTCCTGTTTTCATAAGGTCAATGAGGCTCGAGAGATTCTCGGGTCTTGGCTCCGCATTTCTGGAGGTGAAGAGTCCGTCAGGATTGGCATTTAAAGTGGTCACAGCACATCCCAGTTTAGACAGCAGATCGGGGGTGCTTGAATAAGCAGCACCGTTACCAGCATCCACAACTACCCTGTAGTGCATCGATCTGATTTTTTCTGCATCCACCAGTGAGATTATGCTTCTATGGTACTCGTCAATCTGGCCAGGGAAATATGATATGGTCCCAATCGTGTTCCACTGGCATACTGCATATCTTCTGTCATAATATATATCTTCAATTCTGGCCTCGTCCTCCTGCTTCAGCTCAGTGCCGTCAGATCCTATGCATTTTATTCCGTTGAACTGGGGCGGGTTATGAGACGCAGTGATGACCACACCGAAAACATGATTGTTCCTGCAGTAAAGTTGCAGAGCAGGTGTCGGCAGAATACCGAGATCTGTCACATTTTTTCCGGTAGAAAGCAGGCCTGCTTTCACCGAACTCGATATCATATCCCCGGACAGCCTGGTGTCCCTTCCAAGGGCAATATTTTTGGTGTCAGAAAAGGTCCCTATGGCCATCGCGATATCTGAGCAAAAATCAGGAGTGAGATCTACATTTGGCACTCCGCGTATTCCATTGGTGCCGAAAAGTTTCTTCCTAATTGTTTCCGGATCATTTCCCATGGATTGGTATGTCCGGAATAGTTATAAAAATCACTGCATACACCCGATTAGAATATTTCTTATATCTTCGCTACATATGAATCCTGATGGCAATCACAATTGGCAGGGAATGCTACATTGCTGATGGTGCAACGCTGGTGGGTGATGTCAGGATTTCAGATCGTGTGATAATCCTTTTCAACGCGGTTCTGAGAGGAGATCTTAATGGGATTGATGTTGGTGAGAATTCCAATATTCAGGACAGCGTCACCGTTCATGTGGAAAAGACAAATCCGACAAGGATTGGTAAAAATGTGTCCATAGGACACAATGCCGTGATTCATGGTTGCACCATTGAAGACAACGTCCTGATAGGAATGGGGTCTGTGATCATGAACGGGGCAACAATCGGGAAAGGTTCCGTGGTGGCCGCTGGATCAATAGTGACCGAGGGTTTTAGGGGAGATGAAAATTCTCTCCTGATAGGCTCGCCTGCAAAGGTATACCGAAAGGGCCCCGAGATGGAAAAGATGGCTCTTGCAAACGCAGAATCCTATGCAGGACTGAGGCAAAAATACATTGACAGGTTTTACGACATAAGAAGGGAGAATAATAAGTAACCTTTGGATAATATCCACGAAAAGGATGAACAGATAATGGGGGCGACTTAAAATAGCAGGAGAAGGAAGTTCCAGGCAGAGCAAAGTATCCAAGAAGATTTCATCAATAATATATGATATCAATTACGCGGATCAGGATCAGCCCTTTGAAAAAAACTTCAGGAAGCTGCTGGATGCCCTCGAGGGCTTTATAAAATCCGGTCAGGAGAACGCAGACGAGAATCTGATAACCTCAATCAAATTATTTTTTGAAAACGGTTCAATAGGAAACGACAAGAAGATCAGGATCATAGATCTCCTGAAGAAGAGTCACGATCTTAACTTTCTCGCCCAGGTGATGGAGGTGCGTATAATGATAGCATCAGGCATGTTTCACGATGCCCTCGAAAAGATCCTGAACGATCCACGCTTCATGCTTTACGAGGGAACTCCAGATTTGCTCTCGTCATGCGTATCTGATGCCGCTGGAGCCAGGGAAGCCGCACTTTATATTTCAAGGCAGGGCATATTCCGTGAGCCAATTTTCAGCAAGATGATTGACCATATGCAGGATAAAAAATTCTGGGACGAGGTGAAGTCAAATTTCAAAAAGGCTGAAAAAACTGACCAATATGAGAAATTCCTTGATTTTATCACACGATACAACAAAGATTTTGAATTTATAAAGGAGTATATTTCCGCCAGTTTAAAGAGAGGAAATATTGAGAGGGCAAAAGCACTTATATCGGGCATCCAGCAGGAAAATATAGACAGGCTTGATGATCTCATGTTTCTGGCCGATAACTCGGCAAAATGTGGAGACCTTGAAAATGCTTTCAGGTTCATCAAGAAGGGAATTGATCTATATCCGGAAAATGTCGATGTTCAGATTCTCTATGCCCAGATTCTGAAGAATACGGGGAGGGAATCAGATGCGTACAAGTTGGCGCTCGATCTGATTGACAAACACCGTGATAACAGTAAAATTGGAAGCCTGGCCATGGAGCTGGCATACTCCTGCAGGGACTACCAGAACTTTCTCAATATATACAGCCAGCAGGGAAAGGAGAATATCAGCGACAGGGAAAAGGAATGGAAGATTCAGTCAGAGATAAATCTGTCACTCTTTGATGAGGCCAACAGGGACATTGCATCCGCGCTCTCCGGGAATCAGCACAATCTCAATGTGCTGAAACTCAAACTGAAGCTGGAAAAAACAATCGGGAAAGAAAGCGAGGCTATGGACACAGCGGAGAAGATCCTATCGCTCGATCCCTCGGACATTGAGGGCGCCTATTTTGTGATCTCATCTCTGTACGAAAGGAGGGAATACGAAGGGCTCATTGAAAGATACAACAAGCTCTCCCACAAACCAAGGGAGATCACATCAATGTATGTGTCAGCCCTGATGAATGAGGGCCAGATGAACGAGGCAGTATCCTATGCGGAGAAGAATCCTGAGATTCAGTCTGATAAATTTTTCCTTGACACTGTGTTCAAGCTTTTCAGGGACGATTCAATGCTGAATATGTTCAAACCAATTCTGGCCAGTCATTCCAGCGACAGCGGGAATCTTCAGCATGTCTTTGATTTTCTGAAAGGCTTAGAGCCTGAACCGGAGGCCAGAATTATCAATAGCGCAATGGAAACCGGGTCAGTTGCGATGGGATGGATCGCCATTTCGCATTACGTGGATTTCAGATCAAAGAGCATACCGCCAGAGATTGAAAAACTTCTGGGCAGGTCTGAATTCTCAGGATTGCGCATACTGACCACAACAATAATGGATATCTACAGCGACAGTTACAGGGAAGACATCAGGGACTCCCCATTCTTCACATATCCCGTAACCGAGGCGCTGATAGACTGCGGAAAGCTTGAGGAGGCCGAGAACAAGCTGAATGAATCGTACGACAGCAAGAAGAGCGATCCTTACTATTACTATATGCTTGGAAGGATACAGGGGAGGAAGTCACAGTACAGCGACTCTCTCAAGAGCCTGCGCAGGGCGTTGTCCATTCTCGGAAACCAGAAATTTGCCATAGAGACTATAACAAACTCAATCTCGGCTTCAAACAGGGATGATCTTCTCCTCGGGATATCAGCCATAATAGACATATCGAGATCGAAGAATTTCCCATTCGAACAAATTTACAGATACAGCAGAACAAATTCAATCCCTGAAATAATGGAGACCATTTATGGCCTTCTTGCAAAGAGAACAGTGGAAAATGTATGGGCCTACAGAATAATGAGGGATCATCTGATCTCCAGATCAGATCTTAAGGATGCAGAGACAGTCTCATCCAGGATAGTGTCAGAGACGGACAGGTCAGATGATGATATACTTACTCATGCATCCATCCTGAAGAAAAACGGCAAGATCGCAGAGGCCTGTGATTTTCTAGAAACATTCAAAGACGGCAGGAATCCTATGGTGATGGTACTCGCAAACCTATACTATGAAGCAGGAAATTTCAAGAAATCGTCCGAGTTGTTCTCTCAGGTGGACCAGGCATCTTTCACCGATCTCGATAAAACAAGGTATGCAGAGAGTCTGATCAACAATGGTAATTTCAAGTCTGCCAGGGGTGTGATAGAAAAGTACGGTCTCGGAAACGTCTTCCTGGGAAAACTTTACCTTAAGTCAATGGACGTTGCAAACCTCAAGGCTCTCATAGAAAACATGAACCCGGATAATCAGGATGAATCATCCATCATTTCAGAGACAGTGCACACATTCTGGAACAATGCAGACATCAGGAGGATTGCAACACGCATTTTCAGGGAGGGTCATAATCTTAAGGTGGGAAAGGCAATCGCTTCTGCTCAGGAGAAAGTTTCTGACCTGAAGGATGCTGTTGAGATCCGTAAAATCATTTATAAGGAGGTACCCACGGATTATGAGAATATCATCGGTCTTGCCAGAGATCTTGTAGAAACCGGGGAATTCAGCGACGGTATACTGCTGTTGAGGAAATGGCTGAAAAACTACATTGGTGAACCGGGATACCCCAAGGTCTTCTCCTTTGCGGTCAAACTCTACTATGAGAGAGGATACTTCGACGAGGTGATATCTCTATACGAGGGTGTGGAATGGGTGCCAGACCCCAAGACGCTGACAATGGTGATCAGAAGCTACATAGAGAGGCAGGAATATGATACAGCAGATCTTCTTCTGGGGAAATACCAGGGTACACTTGTCCATGATGACGAATTCAACGAAATGGTTGAGGAGATGAAAATCCAGAAATCATTCTTTGAAATTGTGACCTACGCAAAGAAACTGCTGCTGGTTGAATACAAACTCGGAAGGACGCTGGACATTCCGGAGGCTATATCCATTGCAGAAATACCGGTAGACAAGGTCGATCTCATCTTCAATTTCCTTGGGGAGGAACAGTACTATGAAGACATCAACGAATCCAGGTATGAGATGATGTCCATGGAGGTCATACAGCGAGCAGTGAGAAAAACCAGGATATCAGGAATACATGATCTGAAGATCAATGTTATATTCGCTAATATGGATCGACCAAACGTGATTGTTGCGAAGAACCTGTATCTGTACATCAAGAACCAGGTTAGAAAGAGGAGGAGAGCCTCCACCGAGAAACCCGAGCTTAACAAGCTCCTGAAGATGGCCCTGAGGAAGGGACTGAAACCGGAACCACTGCAGGTGGCTTACGAACTCAAACTTGGGATCTCATCTGCAATGGATATAATTACCCTTATGGAATACGTGCTGAGAATAAACGGCGGCACATGAAGCGCTGCCGGTGAAAAGGATCAGTCTTTATGAATTACATAAACACGTTTGACAGAAACGAGCTTACAGACATACTGATAAGCTCTATCGTTCTGATTGTCGCCATGGCAGTCCTGCTTTACAGGGATGCAATAAATACAGCAGGTCTGAATCCGGTTGAATTCAGTCTCGGGACTGCAACCGTGACTGTGCTGACGGGTTTCCTCCTCCATGAGCTTTCACACAGGCAGGTTGCAAGAAGACTTGGCGGATACGCAGTGTTCAAGCGATGGGATCTGGGCATACTGCTGGCGCTGGTCACAAGCATCATTGGATTTCTTTTTGCGGCTCCTGGCGCAGTATACTTTTCAGGGCTCTACGACAGGGAGAGCGTTGGGAAGGTCGCAATTTCAGGTCCGGCAATGAACATGCTTGCCGGGATGGTTTTATTTTTTACGGGTATTGCAGTGGGCTCAAGCGCCGGGCTGTCCGTGATACTAGAATTCTCAGGCAGGCTAAACTTCTGGCTTCTACTTTTCAATCTCATACCAGTATGGCAGCTTGACGGCGCAAAGGTGTTTCAGTGGAACAAGGAGATCTACATTATCTTCCTTGCAATCGCTATCCTTCTGGTGGTACTCTCAGGAACCCTTCACTATATCTGAAAGCATGGAAAATGTCACACTGCCCCTGGAAGGAGTGATGAAGAAGATGGAACTCTCTCCAACCTCTATGCCGTACTTCACAGTGAATGCCGTTAATTCCTTTCCTTTCACCAGGATTTCCTTCGTGGACTTTATGTGATTCCAGGCAGCATCCGACGGTTTCAGTATGAGCCCAAGAAAAGGAGGTTGCTTCGATGCGACAAACACATTCTCCACCGCATATGTCTTACCGCTTTGAGCAGCAGTCACAATTTCAATTTTCATGATCAGGTGATCGTGTTGATCTAATTAAGGTGAGTGAAAATATCCCGTCTTAGCCAAAACTTAAATAAAAATCGTGTATGGGGGCAAAGTCAAATTGAAATACATAAAGATTGACAGCACAAAGGTGAAAGTATGGACACAATAGAAAATTGCACTTCATGCGGTATAGGATTAATTGATCGCGGATTCTCTATATTCCACTGCCCAAATTGCGGGGAACAGCTGATAGGCAGATGCAAGGAATGCAGAGAACACTCAACTCCATATGAATGCTCCAAATGTGGATTTATCGGGCCATAGGTGAAGATTATGGGAGATGTTGTGGTTGCTTTCAGAGTTCTGCCCGATGACCCAGAGGCGGGTACAGATAGACTCCAGGAACTGATTAGATCAAAAATTTCCGGGATGTGTGAGATAAACAAAATTTTTCCACAGGAAATCGCTTTTGGCCTCAAGGCTATAAGAGTGGAGATAATCATCCCTGACCAGGAAGGAAAAGTTGGGGAGATGGAAGAGACCCTCATGCAGATACCAGGCGTTTCCCAGGTTGATACAGAAGATATCACGCTTGTCTGATTCTGCGAATGACATTATTTCAGATCATTTTTTACGTATACGTGATATTTCTTTTTCTTATAGCACTGGGAATAATTGCGCTGTCAAGCGTAAGGGCAACGTACCAGAGAAATGCAGCAAGATATGAAGGAAATGCACTTGTGATGGTACCGTGCAGGGGGCTGGATTTCTCGCTTCTGGAGAATCTTCAATCCCTGAAGGAGCAGAGCTTCAGGAACTACAAACTTGTGGGCATTGTTGACTCGCTGGATGATCCCGCAACTGCATATCTCAGGGAAGCTGGAGTGGAAATTATAATTTCAGACTATCCCTGTCAGAAATGTAGCGGCAAGGTCAGGGCTCTGTCCACTGCAATGAGGAAATATCCAGATTTCGACGTATATGTGATTGCCGACTCTGATATAACCGCGGGAAAACAGTGGCTGGAAGGACTTCTTGATCCTCTTGCGAATCCAAAGTATGGGGCTGCAACAACCTTTCCTGTCTTTTATCCTGTGGGCGGATTCTGGTCCCACTTCAAGTCCGCGTGGGGGGTTGTGGGAAAATCAATGATGCAATCCAGGATCACCCGATTTGGATGGGGAGGGTCCCTTGCCTTCAGGAAAAGTCTGATTGAAGATCCTGCAGCATTTGCGTTCTTCAGCGAGTCAGTTTCCGACGACACCGCCATAACAAAAATCTGCAAAAAGAGAGGGCTGGAGATTTTTTATTCAAGGGATTCGGAACCGCTGGTCAAGAGCCCTGAGGATTTTCACCAGGTAGTGGAATGGGCAAACAGGCAAACCGCACTGTCAATAGCGGCGAGTCCTGAAGTTTACAAATACGGCCTTATGTATTATTCAATGGAAATCCTGCTGATCATATCATCAATAATACTATCCGGTTTCGTATCCGTTCTGTTCCTGCTTCTTCTCATACCGGAGGCTGTTAAGATCGCGAAGGTAGCTCCTGATTTGAAGGAGTCCGGGTGGCGGATACCGTTACTTGAGATCATACTTCCATTTTTCTATGAGTACAATCTGATTAAAGCCCACAGGATGAAAGAGATCACATGGCGTGGTAACTCATACATACTCCAGAAACAAAACAATAAGAATTTTAATGAAAAAGAATAATAACAGTAAAGAACATTCATTCAGGTCGATCTTGGGAACTTGATCCGCTCAAATTGGTTTGAATGGGAGTGAATAATACTGTCTGTACCGTATAGAATAACGATCCGCGTGTCGGAAGACACCATGCGTAAACTGGAAGAGCTCGTGGAAAGCTATAATTTCGAAAGCGTCTCTGATGTTGTGAGAAAGGCCATCAGCGACCTGATCGAGAGAAACGAAAGCGGAAAGGCCAAAAAGATGGACATATCCATATCGAAACGTGTTCTGGAGAACCTTAACAGGGAAGTTACGGACGAATCTCCGCTTACACTTGACGATCTTGTAAAGGCTGTGCTGCGGGAATACACATCGAAGGTTCTGAATGAAGAAGTGGATAAGCTGACGGGGAACAAGAAACAGAAGCAATAATAATTTTATGGCAAATGGATTATCCTGTGGACAGACTTCCGGAATGGTGCGTACAGATTGGTAATGATCAGGATGAGTGAGAAATTTGCCCGGGAAAGATTCGGGCAGGACTTTGCGGTGTATCTCGAGAAATTCTCAAGCGTTATAGGGTTTTCACATAATACAGAAGGTGGCGAGCTGCGTGATGAACTCAATCCTGACCGGCTGGACCTGGCTTCCTATTACGGCCTCCACAGATCTATCGAGACATTTTACGCCGGTAGAAGCCAAAACAACAGAATCAGGTGGACAGGGAAGAAAATGCTCAGTGCTGAGAAATCAGGGCTTGACAGGAGACCATATATTCTGTTCTTTCAGGCGTACAACGGGAACAGATCGCTTGGAGACGATCTCCCATATCTGATAGAATTTCAGGAAAGGGTACATGCGACCGTGGGCAAAGACAGGAAGAAAGCCTCCATAGGCCTGCATGACCTTGATAACACATCCCCTCCTTTCCGGTACACCGCTCTTGATCCGGAAAATCTTAATTTCACGACCTATGACGGCTTCAAGGGCAGTGCAGATCAAATCCTGAAATCCCACCCCAAGGGAATTGAATATTCAGGGCTTCTGGGGGACACAAGCATGGTCCCTGTAATCCTGGACTCTTCAGGAGAGGTGCTGTCGATGCCGCCCATTGTCAACGGTAGTAAATCAGTAATTTCCGGAAAAACGCACAACATATTTGTCGACATAACCGGCACTGAATTCCAGGCAGTGAGAAACGCATTCTACCTAATGATATATGAGCTAATGGCAATGGGATATGATATTACAGTGCCGGATCAGCAGATTCAAAAATCACTTCAGTCGAAACTCAGATCATATGACGGACGTGCAGTTTATATTGTACCTGATGAGATCAAAAAACTGCTTGGGATGCACCTGAGTGAATCTGACTCAGCGCTGTATCTCAAGAGGATGGGCTTCGAGGCATCAGTTCACGGGAAACATATAGTCGCCATGACACCTGGAAACAGGATTGATGTAATGGGACCATCTGACATCATAGAGGATATTGCCAAAGCGAGTGGTTTCGATAACGTACCTGAGAAGGCACTCAACATACAGACCATAGGATCACAGCTTGAACTTACGGGCTTCAGAGAAACGGTCCGGGACGTAATGATCGGGCTCGGTTACCAGGAGATAATGACCTATGTCATCACATCAGCCAGTGTTTACAGGAGATTTACATACCATGGTGGCATGGAACTCGTAAATCCGAAATCGGCTGAAAACTCTGTGGTCAGAGACAGAATATTTCCTAATTTCATAGAATTCTTCAAGAACAACAAAAGGAGGCAGTACCCTCAGAGAATATTCGAGATAGGCAGCGTGATAAGGGAAATGGATCAGAAGACCGTGCTTTCGGTTGCCGTTGCTGATTCAAGAGTATCTGTGAATGTGATGAGACAGGTCATGGAAGTGCTGGGAAGGCGCTTCCTTAATGGCGAGTTCACTCTGAACGAGGAGGACTCCGAAGGATTCATACATGGGAGGTGCGGCGGAATCTACCATGACGGTATCAGGATAGGAGAACTTGGGGAGATACATCCGGAATACCTGGAGGACTGGGACATCAACATGCCCCTGGCTGTTCTTGAACTGGATCTTGGACTCATGTTCAGCAGGCTGAATAGAAACTAGAGAAAAACTTTCAGGACAGCACTCTCAGTGAACGGCAGCTGAGCCTTTTCAAGATAATTTCTGAGTATGTCCGTGCCCAATGAGCAGTCGAAATTGTAGTTCTTGAGTGAGTCAACCAGTATGTCTCTACCGATGCCGGTCAATGACAGATCCTTACAAATAGAGAATATTTCATCGCCGGATAAACTGCCTCTGTCGTATTTTTCATAGCCAGACCTTATACGGGAAATAGTTTTCTCCTCATGGGAAAGGAATTCAGCGGAAAAGGCAAAGGAACAGCAGGGAAGACTGTCCAGCATATCACTGAAAGACGTCACCTTCAGCGTATTTTTTGACCGCTTCATTATCTGGCTTGCAAACGGCTCCCACATTGAAATATACCTGTAAATTCCCTTCAAAAAATCCTCCATGGCCTTGAACGGATCTGTGAATGGCACCACCGATACCCCATGATGTTCAGAAAGGAATCCCCTGGTGATCAGTATCATTGATGACGATTCAGTGGTGGCAAAAGAATCAGTTTCGACTATCCTGTTCTCAATAATGCACGATCCGCCTGATGCAATGGCACCTCCTATTGCAATGTTTCCGTTCACCATGGAGAACATAATCTGGGCAAGTAATGGGGCACAGGATATTTCTAGCAGCCCGGAGCACTGATCATCCATCAGTGAATGCAGGTCATTGTATGGAATAATTTTAAGGGAGTATCCATTCTCAAGGCAAAAATTCCTCAGAAATGAGAAGAACGGAACATATTCTGTGGATTTAAGGGCTCCAGCACGGATAATTCCGGATCTGAAATGAGGGAAATATTCACTGGCCCAGACCCTCTTTGTATTTCCCCACTCTTCCCTTCTCACTATCTGCCCCTTAGCCTCAAGTTCGCCAAGAACATCTGAGATATAGGACTTTGAGTATCCATAGAGAAGTTCCAGTTCACGCTGTGTGATTCCTGAACCTTTTCTTTGAAATAGAGTATCAAAGACAATTTCTCTGAAGTCGGTGCTTTCGGTCTGAGGCATGACATTCATATACTGTTATGAATCATAAAGATGTTCACACATTTACTGCAGTAAAGATACAGCATTAATTCATCTTCCGGTTCCAGGGATCGGGGCTCATACGAAGCAATATGATTATTGAGACAGTGTACTCTGCCTCGCTTTCATCCCTTTTCTGTGCGGGGTGGATACCAGCCCGCGGAGCTTAGTACTGGGCGAAACTCTTCCTGAATGCAAAAAATCTGCAACCTCTCTGGCATCCATAGGCAGGTTTCAAGGTTTCTATAAAACGGGAGACGTGCCATGTTTGAATTGCAGGGTAATTTTTAAGCCATCACTGCTGGGGAAATTAGTTTTTTATAGAGAGATTACATTAGCCATCCTCAGGTAAAGATATAATGTCCGAGTCTCCATCAGAAAACATATCAAGATTCAAGAGTTTCTTCATACTTAATCCGGAGGTAATCCTTCTTTCTCTCTTAATGCTGATATACCTCTTCATAGGTACATATTTCGCCGTCGGTGTCACGTTTTCAAACGGAGTTCTCAATGTGTCCGGAGGAAGCGATCCGTATTACAATTTCAGGGCCATAGAATACATACTCACGACCCATCACTGGCTCACTTTCGATCCTGCACTGAACTATCCGCTGGGATCAACAGATCCAAGAACACCTTTCTTCCACTGGTTCGTCGCGTTCATGGCGGTACTCTTGTCACCGTTCATGAATACACTCACTGCTGCAAAATATGTGTTTCTGGAATTTGATGCAGTTTTTGGGGCCCTGCTGATCATTCCGGTTTACCTGATTGCCAAGGAAGTTTTTGGCAAGAGAGCAGGAATGGTTGCAGCGATACTTTACACACTCATGCCGAGCAACCTTTCTTCGGGAATCCTGTCAGATGGCAGAATGCACACTCCTGAATTATTCTTCGCTTTCTTTACAATTTATTTCTTCCTGAAAGCCATTAACGAGACACAAAAGAGGAAAATTATAACAGATGTAAGATCGATTACAACATATCCGGCCCAGATTATGACGTATTTTTACAGCAACAGGATTGCCACCGTTTATTCTCTTCTGGCAGGGGCAAGTCTGGGCGGACTGATGCTCTCATGGCAGGGTTACGCTTACATAGAAGCCATCATCATCATTTATGTCTTCGCGCAGATTATTGTAAACATCTTCAGGAAGAAGAGCACCCAGTACCTTACATACCACTTCACGTTTTTTGCTGCGCTGGGTTTCCTGATGGGTTCTTATTATTATATAGCACTTGGAAACGCAAGCGTGTGGTTCTACCCTCCGCTTTATCTCGCCATAGGTCTTATCATATTCGGGGTCTTCATATTTTTCTTCGAGGATTATCCATGGATATTCACAATTCCGTTCCTGCTCGCAATCCTGGGCCTGCTTCTTGAGGCACTGAATCTGTATAACCATTCGATGTTGCAGTCCCTTCTCAGCGGAGAGGGCTACTTCATTAAAACTAGGGTCTATGATACAATTGCCGAGGCGGCATCACCTCCTCTGGGGCAATATATAAGCGGGTTTGGGCCGGCACAATTTATCCTGGGTTTAAGCGGTCTGGCGTATGTTATTTACCTCTATTTTAAGGATAAGCGGGATGGACTCCTCTTCATCCTCATCTTCAGTGCGGTTTCAATTTACATGAGCTTCGCCGCGGCAAGGTTTAATGTTACAGCGGCGCCAGCATATGCCGTTCTGGGGTCCGTCCTTCTTCTCTACTTTGCAGATCTCCTGAAGGTTCATGAGGTAAAGAACCGCAGGCAGCTCGGCACGGCGAGCATAAGCAAGTCCCTGAAAGGGAATGTTAAGTGGATTCAGGCTCTTTTCGTTGCCATGGTGGTCATACTGCTTGTGATCCCGTCCGGATTCACAACAATTGCAGCGGGCGTTCCAGGAAACAATGAAGCTGCCGTTAACAATCAGATATACAACTCTATGCCGGGTTTCCTCAGGCCAGCAAATTATTCTGCCAATAATCCTCAGTTCGTCGGGGCCGCAGGGCCTTTCATAGATAATGCTTCGCAACCTCTTGCGGGCGCCTTCCAGTGGCTTTCCACACAGAATACCAATGTTCCTTTTAATCAAAGACCGGCATTTGTATCATGGTGGGATTATGGATTCCAGGAACTATCACAGGGGAAACATCCTACAGTGGCAGATGACTTCCAGCAGGGTTATCAGGTGGCAGGTCAGATACTTCTTGCACAGAATCAGAGCCAGATCATTTCGCTGTTCATTGCCAGAGTGCTTCAGGGTTCTTACGCCAACAACCATGGCGTCCTGCCTGCAAACATCACCCTGTCTCTTCAGCAGTATCTAGGTACCAGGCAGGCAAACATAATCCAGTCAATTCTTGCAAACCCGGTGCCTTACGAATATCTCATATTCCAGCACCCTTCCACATTTGGTGAGTACATACGCTCGATATCAACACAGAACGCTTATTTTGCCCTTGTGACCGGGCTTCTATCATCCGCATATTCCACATCTATGCTGGTCAATTTATACTCGATTCTGGAATTCGAGACCGGATACAGCATTCAGTACATAGGCATAGATCATTCCCTGTTTCCGTCATCGGGGCTAAGTCCTGGAATATTCTATGCACCTACTTATCTTACGGACAAGTTATCATACACGTCAAATGGCGAAGTCGTGCCCTACCAGTACTATCAGATACTTGAACAGACAGCAAACGGCACATATCCGCTCAACCAGACGCCAGCAGGTGCAACCCCTACGAACTACATAATCCAGTACAATTCAGCCTTCTACAATACATCCATCTACAGGTTTATGATTGGCTATCCTCCTCAGGCGACAGGCAACACGACAGGTATTCCCGGATTGACCTTTGGTAACACTACATATGCTATCATGCCAGCATGGAATATGAGCCATTTTGAGCTTTCTTACATTGGGATCCCATGGAACCCTTACACAAACTATACTGCTCATCCTAAAGCGTGGAAGATCATATCGCTGCAGCAGGCTTATTATTATTCGCAGAAGAAAATTGGAATCGCGGAACTCTTTCCACCCGTAAACCAGGTTGTCCAGGGTGAGGACACCATAGTATCATACTACCCTGGTGCAACAATTTCTGGCAGAGTTACACAGGGGCCGAATACCCCGATCGCGGGTCTCTATGTGACCCTCTATGACCAGTATGGAATACCTCATGATTACACAAGGACAAATGCACAGGGATACTACAATCTGACGGCAGTGCCGGGGAATGACACAATCGAGATCAGTTACGGTTCTTTCAACCATCTCTTCCTCGGAGGAAGCAACTCAATCCAGTATCTGAAGGTAAACGTCTCAAAGACGCAGGCTGAACGCATTTCCACTTCAGTAAACGCAACCACAGGCCTCCCTGATTATCACATCATAAAGAACTACCAGCTGACTAAAAATGAAGTTAAGGGAACCCTGAGTTATGAGTACCAGACTTCAAATACGCCCAACAAAAATGGTACATATGAAAGGCATCTGAAGCCGATTGAAAATGCAGTGGTAATATACTCAAACTCCTCTTATGGCGTTAACATAACTGATAACCTTACCAACGGGGTCTACCAGTTCTCTGACATCCCGCCGTACAGCTATCAGGTCAGTGCCATTATAAACGGTACATATTACCGGAATTTCACCGTGGTGAACGTTTCGATTGGAGGGGCGCTTAACCAGAACCTTTACATTTACTTTGATTCGATCTTCGCAAACGTTTCATATGGCGGCTCACCAGTGAGCAATTACAGGCTAACTCTGAGCGGTACAGGAGGAACATATCAGAACTACACAAACAGCACAGGTAAAGCTATATTCTGGATAGTTCCGGGTCAATATTCACTGAATGGCAGTGGGCTTAACAACACGGTTCAGGGGACGTTGGTGTCAGTGCCTTCGTGGGGACTCAACCAGACATTTAATCTCACTCCCGTATTATCAGTGCAAGTTTCCGGTAATGTGGCTGGTGTGAGTTCACAGTCCCATGTCTATTTTTACCTGAACGGGAATACGAACGAAGCTACTGTTTTCACAACCACTGATACAGGTTACTTCAGCGGAACAGTCCCTGTTGGAATATACACAGTTGCATACAGTGGTTCCAGCGGAGTGTTTGCCAGAACAATGAAAATTGTAAGTAACACATACATAAGTGTGACACCATCTACAGGCTATACCATATCTGTGACAAGCACAATACCGACCAAAGCAGTCTTCTCGGGTGTTTACGAGATTATCGGCAGTGGTCTTATTCTTGAAAACGTGTTTTCTTCAAATTCCACTTCTAACTTTACGATTCCGGCTGGAAATTACAATATAATATCCAGCGGTGTCTCAATTGGACAGCTTTATTATTCCCTCACTCCGGTCACCCTGAGTTATAACATGTCACTGAAGATGCTGCTAACTTCACAGGGAAACGCCTCACTTGACCTATACGACTCCTCTGCGGCGTCTTCATACAGTTCTCAGTATGGGGTGGAAGGATCGGTTGTGACACTTTATGGTGACAGCATTCCTGTCTACTATGCGGTTTCTGGATCAAACGGTGTCGCCGCCCTTTATTATCCTTCATGGGCACAGAACTCACTGAATGTAACAGTTAATTCTGTATTTTACAATGTTGCGAGTTCAAGATTGTCGAGCAATTTAAACTCCCTGGGCCTTAAACCATATTCAAGCACCGCTACTCTAATGCTTGAAACAAATGGAACCATGATACCATTCAACGGCACTCTCCAGATGTCCGGATCAAATCACTACAATCTTACAATAAACAGCGGCCTTGTACAGGGTTCGGTTAGATCGGGTCTTTACACCGCGGTTATCAGCAGCAATGAGGTCTCTGCAACCCTGGAAACGAGTATAATAACCATACCCGTGAATACGAGTATAACAGGAGTGATAGGAATTGAAACCCATTCCCAGGTTACAGTTGCAGGAAGCACTGGAACAATGATATTTCTGCGGAATGGAACCCAGGTGCAGAACAGTTCATACCTGAACCCTGGAACTTATGGGGTTTACAGCTATTCATCAACAGGAGCAAATATATCTACCGTATATATCAGCAGGAACCAGACCCTGCAACCCGATTATATTCAGGCTTTTTCCATCAGCCTATCTAACAGTCTGGGAATAAAAGGAGGGACCTATTATCTCAACTACAGCGGCACACACATAGGTCTGCCTTCCGGGCAGTATAACCTTCCTGCCGGCAAATATTATATATTTTATGCGGACAGGGTTTCGAACACGTCCGGGAACTACTTAATAACAGGAACATCCACTCTTCAGCTCAGTTCAAGTTCATCATCAAATATCATAGTACCAGCAAGTGCAAAGGTTATTCTCACCAGGCTATCTGGAATAGTATCATCTAACGGATTACCATCTGCGTTTGCGACTGTGGAGATCGAAGATGGAAGTTACCACAATATTACAGTGTCAAACCTGACAGGATTTTACTCCCTTTTGGTACCATCCGGTACTTACAACGTCTACGCATACAGTAACGTTTCCGGGTCGGCAGTTTTCAGCAAAGTGTCTGTGACTCCATTTGTGCCAAGCTATGTGATGAATATCACATTACAGCCTTCATACAGCGTAAATTACTGGGTCCAGATAAATGGTAAAATCGTGAATACAAATCTTACCATATCTACAAATACGACCAGCTTCATATTCAACACTTCAGTTGGAGGGTCACTCCTTCCCTCGGGCTATTATAATTTCACCGCCCATGTCAACAGAACAGAGACTAATGGCACAGGCCAGCAGATCACTGTTCCATATTCTTCCTCCTATTACGCCTTCATAAACAGTGCGAGGGATATCAGCATCGATCTCACCATCAGCAACCAGTACCAGTTCACATTCTCACAGATCACAAAGTCAAAATCAGTTGCAGTCAACTCCCTGCTGAACTACACTTTCAGGGTTTTCAACTCAGGCTATGTTACTACGAATATAACGTTCTCAACCGGGAATTCTAGCTGGAATATGACATTCACACCTGATAACGCTTCACTTATGCCGGGAATAGGGAAACTAATAAATGTCACCATCAAGGTGCCAATGAATGCCACGGCGGGCTTCACGCAGGTCCCGGTGACACTCGACTATGAATCTTACCAGACAACAGAATACCTCAACCTCACTGTGAATCCGTATGTGAACTTCACCATGTCTTCCATAAACACATTTGCTACACCTTCCAACAGAAGTCTGCTGGTTCCGTTCCAGATAAAGAATACGGGTAACACACCTGTTAACGTGTTGCTCTCATTCAACAGCAGTCAGAGATCTAAGATCAGGACTGTGGCTCTCTGGAACGTGAATTTCACTTATCAGGGAAAGGTCGTTACCAATGTTACGGTTCCAGTTTCCTCACAGATAACGGTCTATGTTCTTATGAATGCCAGTGGCAGTGGCCCAGAACCGGTCAGCAATATAACAGTCTACGGGAAAGCTCAGGGAGGGACTCCTGAAAGCACCCTGTATCTTCATCCAAGCTATATGTCCGCTCCGGTGGTGCTACCGTACCCCAAGGGTAATTCTATTATTTCAAACTACACAGGATCGCCTTATGACAGTTTGATAATAGGCCTTGTGATCATCGCTGCTGCAGTACTCGTTGGTCTCATAGCCGCTTCCACAAGGGGGAGAAAGAACAGATGATGAAACCATTGCTGATTCTCATCCTTGGTGTTCTTCTGCTATCGGCACTACCCGTCGGTATTGCATCTCATTCAGGCGATCAGGTTCAGAGTGGCACTGTTATGGCAGATGCATATCCAAGCATTCTGAACCTTCAGATATCCGGGCCATCATATGCATATTACGGTCAGCAGTTAACACTCTATCTCAATTCAACATACGGTTTCACAAACTACAGTCTCACTCTCTATATTGCAGGATACAACCTTACAGGATTTGGGCCTGAACCTGAGATACATCTCTATAACGCGACCAGTGGAAACTTTGTGCAGCGGATCACTGTTCCGGACTACACCCAGACACTGACAGTTTACGGTGCACTGCAGGTCTCTGCGGGCGACCAGATCATGTATGCCAACTCATCTCTTGCCATACAGGTTCAAAAACCAATCATACTGAACGCAGTTATATCAAATCCCACACAGATTCCAATGTATAACGTGACGGTGATTTTCAGCATAGACAATACAGTTGTTGCTACCAGGGTGGTCTCTTACGTGGCTCCCTACTCGAAGGCAACGGTGAACGTATCAATTGATCCATCATACCCCATTTCCCTGTCGCAGGGCAAGCACACCATCACCATAACCCTCAACAACCCGCAGGCGGAGGTTAATGGGCAGACATCGTACACTGGCAGCTTCTATTATGGCACTCCACCAAACTATGACTGGATTTACTACGTAGCGGCAGCGGTTGTAGTGTTCATGGCATTTCTGGTGTTCACCTCAGGGAAGAGAAGAAACACGCCAAGAAAACCGAAATGGAAGAAATGAATCAGGAGTAGATAACATTCCTGATTGTTACAAAATTTTTTTCAATACTGTTAAGGTTCTTCTTTCTGGGAACATTGGCAAGATCAGGATTTGACCTGGCCATTGCAATTATTGCAGCAGAAAGTGCATTATTTTCCCTCTTGTGTGGAATAGTTGTA
This sequence comes from Thermoplasmata archaeon, assembly GCA_049965715.1. Taxonomy (GTDB): domain Archaea; phylum Thermoplasmatota; class Thermoplasmata; order Thermoplasmatales; family Thermoplasmataceae; genus JAKAFX01. The sequence goes on along the minus strand of JBMFWA010000002.1, from coordinate 22,932 downwards.
TTGGATTCATCCACGATGACAACCGATAGGTTGAGTGTGCGGAGGTTATCTATAATCAAATCTCTGTTCGGCTTGTCACCATTCCCGACCCTCACTGAAACAAGCTCATAGGGGTAATCATCAAGTGCGCTTCTGATAAAGTCGGTCAGTGAATCAATTGTCGGGGATTCAATTGCCTCTATTAATATTCCATCAGCGACAATCGCGACACCAGGTTTTGGTCCGGGATCTATTCCTATAACAATCCTGTCAAATCTGATCTGGTCGATGAACCTTGGAAGGGATTTTCGAAGGGATCCGATGGCTGTGACTCCCCTGATCTGCTGCGGAAGTGTTTCCCGATCTGAAGCTGAACTCAAAACTGCAACAACATCCTCAGGCATCTCCTGATCTTCAGTCAGGTTTACAAACGGAAGCGACCACTCCTTCAGAAGCTTTACTATCTCATAGTAAAACCTGAAGTCAGACGTTGAAATCGCAAGCCGACTCATTCAATTATATATTAAAACATAGTCCTTAATCTTTTTGATCTTTTGTGCGTTTGGTGCATTTCTGAATTGATGGGGTTGAGGGTCGAGTATTATCGTATCAGGATGATCAATCAGCACCTCCCATGGACAATGATCTTCAAGTCCAGCAAAGGTCAATCTCTATAGTACTCCATGGGCTGGTATACATATATAGAAAAAATTAATATGCAGAGCACTGTTAATACACTATGTCAGATCAGACTGGTGAATCGTCTTACTCTGCGCTGGACAACGCAAAAACAAAGGGCATTCATTATAGAATAACCGCACTATCGGCCGCAGGAGTCTTTCTTGATGGCTATGATATTTCTATCATTGCAGTGGCTCTAACGATAATTTCGTCCATATCTGCCTTCTCCTATGTGAACAATCCTCTTGGAAAGGGGTTGATGGCTGCATCCACAACTATTGGGATGCTGGTTGGTGCAGTTCTCTTTGGTTACATAACAGATTTGAGGGGGAGGAAGTTCATGTACCTGTGGGACATGGTCATATTCGCAGTCTTTACTGCGTTGATTGCCTTTGCCTCTTTCGATTTCACATCTCTTTTCATATTCAGGCTCATACTCGGTGTTGCAATAGGAGCTGATTATGCGATCAGTACAACCATAATATCAGAATTTTCACCCAAAAAAACAAGAGGCAGATTGCTTGCGGTCAATGTTTCCGCATGGTGGATTGGATCTGCCGTCGCCTATTTCATAGGTTTTGCGCTCTTGCCAACAGGAATAAATTCGTGGAGGTGGATGTTTGCAATAGGCATCATACCTGCTGTACTTGTTCTTATCTTCAGATGGTCAGTTCCAGAATCTGCGAGATGGCTTGCTAACGCTGGAAAGGTTAAGGAGGCTGAGGCTGTTGAAAAACAGGTTTCCGGTAAGTCTGATACACTGATGGTCAGGGAGAAGAAAACATCCATCAGGGACCTCTTTTCTCCCAGGTATATCAGGGCGACCGTGTTTGTGGCAGTGTTCTGGTTTTCCTATGATGTGGCTTTTTACGGAATCGGTCTCTTCAATCCCACCATTCTCGGTATATTCGGTCTGAGCAAGAGCAATGCAATCCTCGGATCGGCGATATTTGCCCTGTTCGCTGTAGTGGGCAGTTTCCTCTGCATAGCTCTAATAGACAGACTGGGAAGGAAGATTATCACAATCATTGGCTTTGCAGGTATGTCAGTGAGTCTGCTCATTCTCTCGATCATAGCCTTTGCCGTGCCAAAATCAGCGTTCTCCTTCGGTTATGTGGCAGCTGCAATCCTTGCAATGTTCATTGTCTTTGAAGTCACGCAGACACTGGGGCCAGGAGGCACGGATTTCGTCTACCCCCAGGAGATCTTTCCCACTTCTCTCAGGGCTACGGGACAGGGATTCGGCACATCTTTCAGCAGGATTGGCGCAATACTGGGACTGACGGTTTTCCCAATACTTGTGAGCGTATCAGGGCTTGGACTTGGTCTGTTCTTCTTCTTTGCGTTCTCTGTGCTGGGATTGCTGGTCACGCTCTTCCTTGGAATAGAAACCAAGGGTAAGACACTCGAGGAAATAACCGGGGAATAAATCACAGAGTGTCAGTCTATGAGGATCGATTTCCTGGGAAGGTGGAGTTCCAACACTGTGAGGGGTGAAAGAACCGCATCGATCATCATAGATGGTGAGACACTCATAGAGTGCGGTCCTCATACCCTCGAGGCACTGCTTGATCTTCATTTTGATCCCCTTTCCATAAAAACGGTTGCAATAACCCACATGCACCTGGATCATTATGTTGGACTCGCGGAGCTGTTATGGTACAGAGCTATATACAAATCCACCGAGCCATTGATCATTGCGGGTCCGGAAGGCATAAAGAGAAATACCGAAAGTCTTCTGATGGATGTTAAAACACCGGAAGCATTTGAGATCAACACTCAGTATTATGAGGATTCTCCTGTGGACGGCATGATCCCGTTCAGGGCCAATCATCTCATTGATGATAACGGCTACAGAATCGAGAGTGGAAATATTACGTTGTTTTACAGCGGTGACACCGCATACTCTGAAAACGTTGTGAAGGGTGCAGAAAGGGTTGATTTCCTTTTTCATGAGATGACATACACCGATGACAGAAAGCAGGACGCGGCATTCTGGAAACATTCCACCTACAGCGACGTGATGCGTGTGATGAAAGAATCACGGGCCAGAAAACTTATCCCTGTGCACCTTACCACTGAGTCGCTGGATCTGACAAGAAATGTCGCAAAATCATCTGGCAATATACTGATTCCAGAGGGTGAGATTCTCATCTGAAAAGATTTATTTCTGGCAGAATCATGAAGTTGCACGGTAAAATACACTGAAGGAACAATCAGTTTGCGATCCGGTTCCTCTCCATTCTATTATCGCGCATGGGAGGCTGAAAATCCAAAAGCAAACATAATTGGTGTTCATGGCTTTGCAGAGCATTCGGCGAGATACGGTGAGATGGCAGATTTCATGGTGTCACGGGGTTATTCATTCTATATGTACGATCTGAGAGGGCACGGCAGAACAGCTATCGGGGATAATAAAGGATACATCAGTAATTTCAGCGATTTCGTCGATGACACGCACGATTTTGCAAACAGAATCATTCATGATGGTGGTCATGCAAATACCGTCATTTATGGGCATAGCATGGGAGGGCTGATAGTGCTTGATTATCTGTCGAGGCATGGTTCAGATGTGTGCTGCGCAATCACCAGTGGGCCTGCTACAAAGATGGAGGCAAATGCATTCACAAAATTTCTGCTTGTCATGATGAACGCATTATCGCCCAGGTCAAGGATCAAGTTACCCATAAAGCCGGAGAACCTTACGCATGTGAAGGAAATTTACGAAGCATACGTTAATGATCCGCTGGTACTGAAGAATCCCACAGTGAAGCTGGTCTATGAACTTTATTCTGGTTCCAGATCCATATGGAACAGAATGGAGAATATCACCACTCCTATCCTTATGCTTCATGGTTCGGAGGACAGAGTAGTTCCTGTGACAGCCACCCTTGATGCCTATGAGAGAATAAAATCCTCCGATAAACAGAAGAAGATCTATCAGGGGATGTACCATGAAATCCACAATGAAGTCAACAGGCATGAGGTTTTAGATGATATATCAGAATGGATAAGAGATCACGTTGTTTGAACAACGGAAAGCTGTTCCCTTACTATTGAATTGGCCATTTCCACAAACGATTTGACCTTCTCATTTGGAATAACTGCACCTGCCGCTATGTCATGCCCTCCGCCGTCTCCTCCGTTTGCCTGGGCGGCATTTTTCATAACCACGGAAAGGTTCAGGCCATGCTCCACCTGTCTCCTGGTTCCCCTTCCGGAGACCTTGGCGGTTCCGTCGCTTACACTGAATCCAATCAGTGGTTTATCCTGCGGCACCAGGTAGAGCATCATCAGCCCACTGATGGAACCTGCCATCTCTGATTCAGGGGCATAGAAATATCTCAGGTGTGATTCCTCAAAAAGTTCCTTGTAAGCCCTGTATGAATAGTCTATAAGTTTGCTTTTGAATATCTTCCAGTTATCGATGCATTCCTTCTTAAGCCTGTTATTTCCGAGAAAATATTCCACAGAGATGGAGTTCTTTCCGATCTTGCTGTTACCATCGATGATTGAACTGATCTCCTTGGACGAAAACTCGAGTCCGGGGAATTTGAGCAGATCGGTCTCAAGATATTTCATCGCTTCGCTGCCAACTCCCTGCTTCAGCATTGCTAAAGACAGTTCCGCCGCAAGCTTTCTCTTTTCGTCCTCAGTGAGATCAAGAGGCCTCTTCTCGAAATCTATCTGAAGTTTCTGAAGGATTTTTCTGGAATTCTCCCTGTTTCCTGAGATGTTGTTAAAAAAAGGGTCAGTGGAATAGGAGAGAGCATCCAGCAGATTCTCCCCTTCAAGATTTATTGTGTGGACGCTCTGGTAGTTTGACCCATATGCATCATAAATGATCTTGTTGAGCCCGCTCACACCACCAATGTCCTGCTTATCGGCTATCACGCCTGAAAGAAAGAATGGGAACAGGTCCCTGTTATTCTCGTCAAGTGCAAGAGCAGTTATGTATGCCATTGTGGATCCACAAGCTTCCCTGGTTCCGTTGACCCCGAAATCCCTGGCATTTATGTTCAGTCCCTTGATATCTGTCTTCTGATAGAAGTGGTGATCAAGAATCAGCAGGTTCTCAAAATCAGGTACAAATTTAGCCTGGTCAGATCCTGCATCAACAATAATCGTTGGAAGATCGCGCTCCTCATTCATCCTTTCCCTGAAGCTGTCTCCTCCAAGGTTTTTAATATAACCAAGATGGAATCTTTTCTCCTTTCTCAGAAGCATCTTCAGAAGGATTATGGCTGAACTAGTGCCATCCCCGTCATAATGTGAGATCACTCTGAAACTTTCGTTCTTTTCGATGAAGTCCCTTGCCTTCATCAACTCTCCATAAAAGTCTTCAGAAAGGAGTTCCTCTAGAGTCATTCAGAGCACTTTTTCTAGGCTCCAGTTGCTTGCAATGTAATTGTTTGACTTATAGTATCTGACCAGGCGCAGTATCTTGCTCATTATCAACTGTGATTTCCTCTGGTTTGCCATGTCCTTCTTGTTCATAGCGAGATGTTTTCTCACATTCTTGTATCTCTGAATAAGGCTGTCAAGATCCTCCGGTATGGGGAGACTTACACCGCCTTCTTTCAGAATAGTCCCGATCTTTTTGCCAAGAACAGCCTTTGTTCCTGCAACTGCATGCTGGTCCCTCAGCCTGATCCCTATCTGTGATCTGGTGAGTCCTTCCTTGCTGAGTGAAATGACAAGATTCTTAATCTCCTCATCTGACAGTATTAAGTATTTTTTAGGATCCTCATCGTAATCTTTACTTGAGCCTGACTTCCCCCTCTTGCGAGTATGCATTCGTGCCATGTGATACCTTCCGTACCAAGCGTGATTTCAACACTATTAATTTACTTTTTGCTATGTATTCCTATTTTCCCAAATGCCATGAATTTTTCAGGTGGAGGATTTCGTCAGGACAGGGAAATACGTTCATAGTTAACGATGATTTCTGACGCAACCGTCCAGATTGTCAATTCGTCTGGATATATTGATACCTTCATTCCAAGGTCGTTTATTCTGGATCGAAAATCCCCTTCTGAAAATCCACCTATGATAACGGTGGCATCCTCCTTTGTGCTGAAAAGATCCGGAGCACGGATAAACTCACCTTTGGGCCACATAGTGATCACCCTTTTGCTTCCCACGCTTGAAACCAGTGACATGAGATCCATTTTTTCAACTGACAGGAGAGTATTTTCACCCGAAACTATGATCTTCTTCCGGAATACATCCTCCATGAGTCCGATGAACCGGTTGTAGGACTTTGAAATTCTGGTGAGCGGATTAATGCTGATGACGAGATCATTTTTTGTGTGAACGTAAACCCTCAGGAGGCCTTCCCTGTTGAGGATCGATTCCTGGGCTACATTCAGGAGAATATAGATTATGTCCGGTCTTCCAAGCCTGTTTTCCATTCCCGGAAAAGATCTGGAAATCGCGCCGTGCATGTAATTTGAATCCAGAATCATCTCAGAGGCTTTCTTTCCCCTTTCCTTGGCGATCTTCCTGATCGAGTAGTCGTCTATCATCTCCTCGGGAATCAGTTCAAGCTCTGCATCTGCTATCACAATATTTAGCACATAACCTTAATGCCACAACGATAAAAATATGATGCGTCCATAAGAGTATCAAAAAAGGCCATGGCGATCAATTATTAGACGACAGGGGGTTATCCTGATCAGGATTGCAAATGAAGCTCAGGGAAGGAATTGTTGAGGTTTACACAGGATCAGGGAAGGGAAAGACGACCGCGGCTTTCGGTCTTGCATTCAGGGCATCCGGGTGGGGATTAAAGAGTCTCATAGTTCAGTTCATGAAGATGGGAAGGTATGGGGAAAACATTTCCAGCAGAAAGATGCCAGACACCATAGAGGTGAGATATGTGGGGAAACCTTATTTCATTGCATGGGAAGAGGATATCCCGCTGGCTGACAGGGAGAAAGTGAAGAACGTGCGGCTCTATCCAAGAGGACATCCCCCTCAGGACTACGTGGATATGGCAAACAAATTGATGGATAATACCGTGGAGGAAATGAATGAGGGCAAATGGGACATCATAATCCTTGATGAGATAAACGTGGCAATATATTATCGCCTCATTGAACTGAAAAGGGTTATCGAGCTGATAGAATCCAAGCCCAGACACGTTGAACTCGTCTTCACAGGTAGAAATGTGGACCCTGAAATAATCTCAAGGGCTTCCCTGGTTACTGAAATGGTGGAGATTAAGCATCCCTACCAGCAGGGGATCCTCGCCAGAAAAGGAATAGATTTCTGAATGCCGGTTTCTCATTGAAAGACAGGATTTCTGTCTTTTATGAATGTTCCATTCCTCAATTCCCTGAAAGCCTGTTCTATTTGATCTTCTGTGTTCATGACGATGGGTCCGTACCACTGTATGCTTTCCTTAAGCGGCTTCCCCGAAAGGAGCAAAAATCTGAATCTGCTTTCATTTGTTGAGATGCCGATCTTATCACCCTCAATGGAGAATATGATAAGTCTGCCGGATTCCACGGATCTCTCAGTTCCAAGGATAGTTCCTGATCCGGAAAATGCATAAATAATACTTGTATAGCCTGATTTAATGGGTATTTCAATGGAGGAATGCTTTTCCATTCTTACATCCAGGTACACTGGATCAACAGCGGACGGATAATCCAATTTTCCTGATGCGTCCATGAAGTTCCCTGCGACCACCTTGACGCTTGCTCCTGTTCCGGTGGATACCTCGTCCACAGAAGACCCCTTTATTCCCCTGTACACGGGCTGCTTCATCTTGGATGATGCTGGGAGGTTGATCCACAGCTGGAAACCAGCCACATTATCCTTCACTCCGGAGGATCTAAGTAAAGCTTCCTTATCGGTGGGATCAAGCGGCTGTGGCATTTCCTGATGGTAGATGCCGCTTCCAGCAGTCATCCACTGAATATCTCCCGGATAGATAACCCCCTTATTGCCGGTGCTGTCCTCATGGACAACCTTTCCATCAGCCAGATAGGTCACAGTCTCGATTCCGCGATGGGGATGCCAGGGAAAACCGGCTATATAATCAGACCTGTTGGCAGATCCAAAGTGATCCAGCAGCAGGAAGGGATCGGTCAGTGCTGTTGTTGATGGAGCACCGAACATTCTTCTTAGTTTCACCCCGGCACCGTCTGACGTTTCGTGGCCTGGGGTTTCAACAACCGGTACTTTATATAAAATTCTCTCTGACACTGAGATCACTTCGCAATTCAAACGATGTAGTTCGGCTTAATTAACGTTCACCAGTCCATGATCGGATTGCATATTGCTTCATGCGTGCCTGCATCCGTAAAGTCATTTGGCTCAGCATGAAGGAAATAGTACCTTCTGGCTGAAAAGGTCACAGACAGCAACTCACTTCAGAAGTGATATGAATCTCCTGAATGAGAATATGGATGCGTATTGATGGTACTCCGGAAGAGCTCATGGATTCCCGCTGCCGGCCAGAATCGGTGCATGTGATTTTCTGAACTTTTCCAGCTTGGGGGCTATTACAAACATACAGTACGGGGAGTCTGGATTATTCCTGAAATAATCCTTGTGGTATTCCTCTGCAGGATAGAAACTGGAGAATTTCTCAACCTCTGTCACAATGGGCTTCCCGAAACGTTTCTCATCCTCAATCTTCCCGATAGTTTCCCTGGCAATGGATTCCTGAACACTATCCATGTAGAATATGGCGGACCTGTACTGGGTTCCAATATCATTGCCCTGTCTGTTCAGAGATGTTGGATCATGGGTTGAAAAGAACACTTCAAGGATGTCACCGTAGGAAATCACGGACGGATCAAACGTCACCTTTACAGATTCAGCGTGTCCGGTGTTTCCTGTACATACCTCCTCATAAGAAGGGTTGTCAGCAGTACCTCCGGAATAACCCGATTCAACTCTGATGACGCCTCTTATCTCACTGAAAACTGCCTCCATGCACCAGAAGCAGCCGCCTGCGAGTACAGCCACCTCGTAACCTTCATTTTCCATTCTTATCGCCATCCGGAACAAAGTCCAGAGAGATTGAGTTGACACAGTGTCGCGTATCCTTCGGTGTAAAGCCTTCTCCTTCAAACACATGGCCCAGGTGTGCTCCGCAACTGGAGCACACAATTTCAGTTCTGACACCATCACGGTCGGGAATTCTTCTCACAGCACCCGGGATCTCCTGGTCAAAACTCGGCCATCCGCAGCCTGCATCGAACTTGCTGCTGGATCTGAAAAGGGGGGTACCACACCGCTTGCAGGTGTAAACACCCTTCTCATAATGATTTTCATATTTGCCGGAGAATGGTGCCTCAGTTCCCCTGTATAATATGACACGTTCCTCCTCTCTGGATAGCTGTCTGTATTCCATTGTTTAATATGTTTTCTCGCTATTTAAACCTAAATAAAAAAGCTTTGACATGATAGTTCATCTAAATTACAGGAGTTCGAGGAAGAGAATTGATTTCAAAGCGATCCTCTCATCCTTGAACCGGCAAGGCTGAATGTCATCCTTACGATCGAATCGGCTGCATGAGACACACTGAACAGTCCTATGAAACCGTGGATCATTCCCCTTGCTCTGATAGATGTGACAGGAACACCGGCAGAATAGAGCCTTGAGACGTACGACTCTCCCTGATCCCTCAGCGGATCATATTCAGCAGTGACCACAAGCGCTTCCGGAAGGCCTTCCAGATGCTCGTGAAGGAGAGGGGCAAAATATGGGTCAAGGGCCTCGTCTCTGGAATTCAGGTAACTGTCGCCAATCCATTTCAGTTCATCCTGGGTGAGAAAATATCCCTCGCCGAATTCCCGCATCGACTCTGAGAAAAAATCAGGGCCCGTGAATGGGTAGAAAAGTATCTGCATGAGTGGCAAGGGGTAACCATTATCCTTGAGTTTCAGGCAGGTTGAGGCAGCAATATTTCCTCCAGAACTGTCCCCGGCGAGTATTATCTTTTCCCTATCTATGCCGAGGCTATCCGCGCTGTTGTATGCCCATAGAAAAGAGTTAAAACCGTCATTAACAGCAGCAGGGAACTTATTCTCAGGGGCAAGTCTGTAACCGACTGAGAGAACCTTCGATCCCGATATGTTTGCAATTCTCCGGCAGACCGGATCTGAGGTCTCTATTCCGCCCCACATAAAAGCTCCTCCATGGAAATATAAGATCAGTCCGTTCCCGGCATTTTCAGGAACATATAGTCTGCATGGAATGACCGATTTGTCACTCTGGAAAGACAGATCCTCAACGTGATGCACTGTATCGCTTTCCTGGGAAATGTGGCTGCTGTTCATTATATTTCTAAGGTCATCGATGGTTGTATCATACAACTTTGGAAAATTCAGGGTGCGATACATTTCCAGTATATTTTTCATTGTAGGGTCAAGTGTCATGCAGGGCTCATATTCCTTTCACTGAAAAAATTTTGGTTTGGTTTTACAGTAATATTACAACAATAATTCAGTGATCATCCGCCGTGCTTGAAGTCAGGGTAAAGGAGCATTCCCCCGTCAACAACAAGAGTGGTTCCGGTTATGTATCCGGCAAGGTCACTTACAAGGAAAGCCACTGCATTTGCAATATCTTCAGGGCTGCCCAACTTCTCCATGGCTATCTTCCTGTTCAGATCTGCCAGGGTGTCCGGGTTGCCCCATACAGACTTGTTTATGGGAGTCTTTATGGCTCCGGGAGCGACGGCTAGTACCCTGATACCATCATCAGCGGTTTCCTGGGCGAGGGTTTTTGTAAACATGGACAGACCTGCCTTGGCACTGGCATATGCTGTGTACCCTGTCCAGGGTATAAATTCATGCACTGAGGTTATGTTCAAAATAACTCCCTTATGGTTCTTTCTCATTCTTTTCACCGCTTGCCTGGAGCAGTAATAGGGTCCGACAAGATTCACCGCAATAACTTTCTCCCAGTTATCAGGATCGTCATCGCCGCAAAGTGCGCGTACACCGTCTATTCCCGCATTATTAACCAGTATATCCACACTTCCAAGTTCTCTGTCAATGCTGGCAAAGAGATTTTCAACCTCTGATCGGTTGGATACGTCCGCCCCAAAGGCTTTTGCTTTCCCTCCGGATGCGACAATTCTGGCAACCAGATCATCTGCCTGGCTTTTTTCCTTTCTGTAATGAACTGCAACAGTGGCTCCTGCAAGACCAATCTTGAGTGCTATGGCACTTCCAAGGCCGGAGCTTGAACCGGTCACCAGGGCTACATGACCCTTCAGATCGATAACCGGCATGCTGCCGACACTGGTTTTCTCATTTTCAGTACCCGTTTGAAATCACCCTGATCTCATTGGATCAACCATCTTAAATCTATTGGCATACAAGCTGTCGAAAAGAGCAGCTGAAGAAGGGAATTATACACTATTTTCTGTACAAAGAGCAGGGGCATTCAACACAATTTTCAACCTGATTTCGCACAATTCTATTTATCGGGAATATGGATTATGAGTTCATGACGCACAGATACAGGGGCAAGGAGGTCTTTGTGATAGCTCACAGGGGAGGAGGAGACCTGTTCAGGGAAAACACCATGTCCGCATTCACAGGTGTTGAGGCGATGGGTGCGGATGCAGTTGAATGTGACGTTCAGGTCACGAAGGATGGAAATCTGGCCGTCATACACGATCCAGATCTGAAGAGAACAGCCGGAATAGATCTCAGGGTAGGGGATCTGGACACGGTAGAAATTAAAAAAGTGAGGCTGGAGGGAGGAGATGAGATTCCAATGCTGGAGGAGGTGCTTGATGCAATAAAAATTCCGGTGGTGATTGAATTGAAATCCATGGAAACAGTCAACTCTATCATAAGACTGTTTGGCAGGAGGCCTGATTTCCTGAACAGAAGCGTGCTCATATCCTTCTTTCACGACGCACTCCTCATAATGAAGCAGAAATTTCCAGACGTTGCATGTGGCGCACTGATTGCAGGTTTTCCAGTGGATCCTGTGACAATGGTGAGACAGTGCGGATGTGATACCATTGCCATAAATTACGAAGGTCTGACGGCATCATACGTAGACAGATGCCATAAGGGCGGTCTGAGGGTCAGCGTATGGGCTCCGAACGATGCTGCAGGCATCATGGGTTCATTGAATGCTGGAGTGGATGCCATAGGGTCAGATCGCCCTGACCTTGTGATCGATCTGATCAATTCTAATCAGCAGGACTAGGGCCTGTTCAGCTCCTCAAGGGATTTCCCTGCAGTTTCTTTTCCAAGCCACAGAGTCACCAGGAGTCCTGCTGCAGAGATGACAGCAAGGAATATCATGCCTGTGCTGATCCCGTAGGCACCCGATACAAATGCGAAGACAAATATGCCGAAGAGGGCACCAACCCTGCTTATTGTTGTTCCAAATCCCTGAGCAGTAGACCTTATTTCTGTGGGATAGAGTTCCTGAGGATACACAGAGTTGGTGATGCCCGGCCCGAGTTCCTGGCTTATCTCAAAGACAACAAAAAGCAGCACGATATATATGACGTCAGGATAATAGTCAAAAAGGACTGCAGCAAGTATTAGCGTGACAACCATGCCTGTGAAACCTATCATTGTCAGGTTTTTTCTACCCGTGGTGTCGATAAACAGGATTGCAACAACCGCTCCAATGATTGCAAGCAGCGCGATGATTGTGGCATATCCGGATGCAGCATCAGATGTTATGCCAAGATCGTGAAGAATTGACGGGCCGTCCAGGGCTATCACGTAAGTGACCGCATCCAGTGCAAACCAGAATACGGAAATAAAGGCAGTGGCGGCTATGTATCTTTTCCTGAAGAGATCACCGATCCTTGTCCTGCTGTAAGTGACCGGTGCCTCCACGTGTGCACTGCTATCGATCTCCCTCATCGAGGCATTGGCCTTCTCATTCTCCCCATGCGAAAGAAGCCATCTTGGAGATTCGGGCACGTCGCGTCTCAACAGGAGAACAATAGCCGCGGGTATAACTCCAATAAGGAACATGTAACGCCATGATACGTTTCCCAGAGGTATGAGAACTGTGCCTATGCCGTAAGAAGCGAACGCTCCTATGAACCAGGCAGCGCCAGAAAAACTGAGCAGCTTTCCACGGTGTTTCACTGGTGAGAATTCTGCAATTATGGTTGGAGTTATTGCGTAATCGGCTCCTATGGCAACGCCCAGAAGGAGTCTGTAAAGAAGAAGCTGAAGATAATCCGTGGCTATTGCAGAGAGTACGGCGAAAAGTATGAAAAAAGCCATGTCCCAGAGATACACGTATCTTCTCCCCTTGAGATCAGTAATGTAGCCAATAAGGACGCCCCCAAATATCATGCCCAGGATTGTGGAGCCGAGCAGAAGTGTGATTTCCGTCGAATTGAGGGAAAACTGTGGCTGCAGTATGAGAATGGCAACAGATATTATGGATATGTCATATCCGTCGAGAAAACTCCCTCCGGAAGAAAGGGCAGTGATCCTCAGGTGAACTCTCTTTAAATTGCTTTCATCCAGTGTGTCGAACACACATCTTTATGGCAAGGGATGCTTAATATTATTTGTATATATTTTTCGTAAAGTATATAGTCGGTGATCTGTAACAACCGGGACGGATAGAGGCGGCCTGACAGTATACCGGAATACATTTCATGGTTCACACATCTCTCCATCTGGACCTCTTCATTGCAAGGTAACCGAACAGGACGGTTATGCTCAGAAGTATTATCCAGTAAAGAGCCACTGTCGCAAGTGACAGTGTGGTGAATCCGACAGCATTCTGGGCGATCTGGGCTGCATATGTGGTTGGTGAGATATAGGCAAGGTATCTGTAGGGCAGGGGAATGTATGATATAGGGTAATACACAGGAGGTATCGTCGTCAGTATGGGTGACAGTATCCCGGAGAAAGCCCAGCTCTGTACAATATCCGATGAAAAGGTTGACAGAAGGAATCCAAGCGATATGGAAAATGTGAATATCGTGGCCATATCCAGGAAGATCACAATTGCACCCAGCAGCGTTGTCCTGACAAAAATAACATTGAAAATCAGGAGCACAAGGAGCGTTGGAACAGAATAAACTATCTCGGATATGGCCATACCGAAAACATAAACACCAGGTCCTGTGGGGGAACTTACGATCATGTCCTGAAGCCGCATGTCATTCTTGAGGTGCGAAAGATCGCCCTGCAGAGAGGTTCCGCTGGACACCATGTTCATTATAAGAGCTCCCTCCGCCGCAACAGGAAGCAGTGTTCCATGGCTTGCAAATGTGACCACTGCCAGTATAGATAAAGGTGCAAGCAGCGTACTGATGAGCGTCACTGGATAGTTGAGCATTGCATAGATTGAGTTCACAAGAATTGAGGCGTAGATCTGGCTACCCACATTTCTATTCAGTCAGTTCATCTCCCTTGACAAGCGACTCGAATATTGTGTTGAGGTTAATCTCCTGCACCGTAAACTTGAGGTGCCTGGAAAGGAGAGTCTCCGCCAGTTCATACGCCTCGTCTTCTCCCGTGTATATCTGAATTGAATTCTGTGCTGTCTTTTGGACTTCACCCTTAATTCCCGAGGTGTCAAAGTCCTGGGAGAAAATCTTGATGCTCAGCGGATACCTTACCCTTTTCCGGAGATCGACGAGTGAGCCGAATCCCACCATGTTCCCCTCGCTCATGATGCCTATGAGGTCACCCAGCGTTTCCGCCTCTTCCAGATAATGGGTGGTGAGTATGATCAGTCTGTCCCTCTTCAGGGATGCCAGGAGATTCCAGAGTTCCTTTCTGGAAATGAAATCAAGGCCGGTGGTGGGTTCATCCATGAAAATGAGGATCGCCTCGCTGGCCAGTGCCGTTGCAACGAGAACTTTTCTCTTCTGCCCGCCGGAAAGGTTTCTGTTCTTCTTGTTTTCCTGCTCCTCCATGCCAAGAGTCCTGAGCACATTCATTCCCATCTCTCTTGACTCTGAATGGGTGTATCCACGCCACATGAGATATGAGGTTATGGTCTGGAGCGGCGTCATCCATGGAACAGCCCTGGCCTCCTGTGGTACTGCGGCAATGATCTCCCTTATCTCCCTGGTCTGTTTCAGAATGTCAAATCCATTGATTGTTGCTCCACCGGAAGATGGCAGAAGCTGCGTTGAGAGAATTCTGATCAGCGTGGTCTTTCCTGCACCGTTTTTACCGATCAAGGAAAATATGCCGTTGTGGTTGAAACTGAAATTTACGTCATCCAGCGCCAGCACATTACCGGCGTAAGTCTTAGAAATGTGCGACACGCTGATTTCCACACACGGATATCGCATTTTTGTATAAAATGTAATACCTGCAATGAATGTGGTTATTCTGTCAGGTTTTCACGATATAGTGATCCTTCAGGTATGTCTGCAGTTTTAACTCTCATGTGATTTCCCGTGATATCGAAATATGCGTTTAGGAATGTCATGATCTCCCTGCCGCTTACCATCCCAAGATTCCCGATTCTCAGGGTGCTCCTGTTCAGCTCCCCCATCCCCCTTGAGACCACTATGCCTCTTGATGATAGGCCTTCAATGATTGAATTCACATCGGAATGCGGGCTGAACGCGATCACCGTGTCGGAGTAGTTGTCACTGTTTCCAATAATATCTGCTCCGGATTTCAAGAGGAAGTCCCTGAGGAATGCGGCACTGGTACTGTGTCTCTTCCACCTGTTCTGTATTCCCTCATGATCAAGTATTCCCAAAGCTGCCCTCAGCGCATTGAAACTGCCCGTTGACGGGGTGTATGGAGTCTCATTCTTCTGCATGAACCTGAGAGAGATGCCAAGATCGAGATATTGCGGTATGTCACTTCTCGGAGAAAGATTCTCGGAAATTTCCCTTCCCAAACATACTATTCCCAGTCCAGGTACCGATGCGAGACCCTTCTGGCTGCAGGTCGCCATTGCATCAATGCCCCAGTCGTCCACCATAACCGGCACAGCCCCGAAGGCAGAGACAGAATCCACAAAGACCCTGACACCATGTTCCTTTGCCACTTTTGTGATCTGCTTGAGGTTTCTGATTGATGTGCCGTTACCAGTTTCATTCTGAACGAGGAACAGTGATCTGATCCCAATGTGTTCTGAAAGCTTTTGTTCAATCTCCTCCTCGCTCATGGATTCGTTCTGACCCTTCCTCATGATATGAACTCTGAGACCTCTCCTTTCAAGGCTTTCAATCATTCTTTCCCCGAATTCACCAAATGATACAGCCAGAACACTCTCCCCAGGTTCAGTCAGTGAAAAAATCATTGATTCCACCGCGGTGGTGCCGGAGCCGGTAGTCATGACAGTCTTCGAGGATTTTGCAAAACTATTTATCATCTTTTCGCAGTAACTCACTATTTCTCTGAATTCTGCAGAGCGGTGATTGACAACGTATGCTGAAGCTCTCAGCACAGAAGCAGGGACATCAACCGGCCCGGGTATCAGAAGCATGCTCAAATCTCCTCCATTTTTTTGAAAAGGTTACTCAGGGTGTATTCAGCAACCTTTCTCTGGGCTTCATAAGTCTGAGCACCAATGTGTGGCGTAACGATAACATTGTTCATGGAGATCAGTTCCTTCTCCCAGGGTTCAACGGGTGGTTCGTGCCAGAAGACATCCGCTGCATACCCTCCAATCTTTCCAGATTTCAGTGCTGCAAACAGATCATTACCATTAATAAACTCGGCCCTGCTTGTATTCACAATGAAAACCCCCTGCTTCATCCTTGAAAAGTGCAGTGCATTGAGCATATCCTTACCGCCGTCGGTCAGGTTTGCCAGAACAAAAATAACGTCAGAGAGAGATAATATTGTATCTAGGTCAAGGTATTCACCATGAATCTTCTCAATGAACTCCATGTTAACGACTGGATCGAAGGCGATCACTCTCATTCCCATTGCTGAAAGTATGCTTGCAGTGGCAAAACCAATTCTTCCCATTCCTATGATTCCGGCAGTCTTTCCGTAAAGTTCCGTTCCAGAGGATTTCTGCCAGTTGCCGTTTTTTGTCTTTTCCGCCAGCGAATTCAAATTCCTTGCCAGCATAGTCAGCAGAGAGATGTTCAGCTCGGCAACAGAGTGTGTGGAGGAACCCGCTGCGGTGACTATGGAAATTCCATGCCTGCTTGTATATTCTGTGTCTATATTGTCTGTTCCAATGCCTGCTCTGGCAATGATTTTAAGACTTGATGCAGATGATAATACACTTGCCGTAAGCTTTGTCCTGCTCCTTACAACTACCACATGAAATTTCCCTATGGATGCTGCCAGATCGTCGGGGGTGATTGAAGGCTTGTATTCAACGATGAGCCCCCTATCCTTGAGACCATCTATCAGCACGCCGTCAACGGGGTCGCATACAAGTACATTCCATTTTTCATGCACAACCATGTTAGACCAGAGCGGCATCTATGTTCAAGTATTAAAATCTCTACGAATTTTCCCGGCAAAATGTCAGCTTTATTCAAATGATTGCCTAAATAGAACCATCCCGTGTATAAGTGCAATGAAAGACGATTTGTGATTAAAACACATCCATAGCAAACAGCCCGGGCGCCTGATTCAATGCAAACCTAACGTTTACAGTTAGGGGGAAAGAATAAATCCGGAAACGTGATGAATTTATGCAAACAGGGGTGATAAAATGGCCGGAGGTAGTCTTAACATAATAATGTCCACAGGAACAGTGGATAAGCTGATAAACATGGGCGTATTGGTACAGACCGCAGCGAACCTTGGGGTTCCAGTGAGAATATTTGTGACCGCCACAGCAGTTCCAGCGTTCAAGAAGGATGGGTATAAGGCTGCAAACGTTGTTCCATACGGTTTCAACAGCGTTATTAACGAGATAGCCACCGGACTCCAGAAGTTGAAGTCAGGGGACTGGCATGAGATGCTGAAGACTGCAAGAGAAATAGGAGAGGTGAAGGTTTACCTCTGCTCGCTCATGGCGGGTGCAATGAACCTCAAAAAGTCAGACCTTGATCCCATGGTGGACGACATTATCGGAGCCGCTGCATTCATGCAATCTGCATCTGATGGACAGGTCATGTTCATCTAGAGGTACAATATGGTAACAATAAATATAGACAGCAGAGGGACCGCATGCCCTGGTCCCCTCACCGATATTATAAGGGCCTACAAGAAAGCAAGCAATGGCGATATTCTCGTGGTGATGGCAACGGATCCTGGAATAAAGGCCGATTCCAAAAGCTGGTGCGACAGAACTAAGAACCAGCTGGTCGACGTGAAGGAAAAAAATGGCGAATACACAGTTACAATAAAAATCACAGGGAAAAGTTAACCCAGGACGGGTGAGAATGTATGAAGAGAATACTGATAGTGGGTGGAGGAGCAGGTGGACTGATAACCGCCAACAAGCTGGCACAGGATCTTTCAGCAGACCTCAAGAAAGAGGAGATAAGCATATCAGTTATTGATCCCGCAGTCTATCATGAGTTCCAACCCGGGTATATCGGGATAGCATTCAAAGGAGAGAAGCCGGAGGCAATGAGAAGGCGCGTATCCTCCCTCATCCTCAGAGGAATAAACCTCATCAAGGAGAAATGTGCAAAGATAATTCCCGATGAAAACAAAATCATAACAGGTTCAGGGAGGAACATTGGTTACGATTACCTTGTTGTCAGCACAGGTTGTGAACCTGATTACAGCCAGATAGAGGGATTATCCAGGGATAATCTGGATTATCATACAAGCGCGGAAAAATCCGTAAACGTATACAGAGCTATATCATCAATGAAATCTGGCAGAATAGTTGCTGGCATAGCAGGGCTTCCGTACAAATGTCCCCCTTCGCCCAACGAGGCGGCGCTTCTCCTGGACGAATTTTTCACACGTAGCGGTTTGCGTGACAGGGTGAACATAAATTTCATAACACCCTATATCAGAATATATCCTGCAGAACCCATAAACGAGGTTATAGAACCACTATTCAGAGAAAGAAACATAGAGATGAACACAGGATTCACTGTAGACAGGATCGACACGGCAGGAAAAAAGGTTATTTCGCTTGAGGGCGATCAAATCCCTTACGACACGCTGATGCTTGTCCCGCCGCACAAACCTGGAGACTTCCTGAAGGGTCAGGAGTTCACCGACGAGGATGGATGGATAAAGACAGACAAGACAGACCTTCACATCTCCACATATGAAAATGCATTTGCCATAGGTGATGTCACTAACATCCCCATCTCAAAGGCGGGCGTTGAGGCGCATCTTGAAGGCATCGTTGTTGGGGAAAACATAGTCAACGATATAACTGGAAACAACGTGAAGGCTCTCTTTACCGGGCGCACTCAGTGTTCTATGGAAACAGGATACGGAAAGGCAACGTTCGTAATAGGAACCTACACAAAACCTGTTCTGAAACTGCCCCCGTCAAAGGACAAATACATCATGAAGAAGATGATGGAGTCCATGTACTGGGATGCCCTGATGGGAAGGACAGAGGCAATCTTCAAGGCTTACTTTGGAGATGATTACATACAGTATCAGAGCAGGCCGGCACGCGTACCTGCGTGAAGTACTGATCTGAAATATTTTAATAACCGGCGCAAATCAGCTGTTTGTGGAATATTTTATTGCTATAGTACCACCGAAAAAATATGGAGAGACAATTACGCAGTTCCAAAGAAGGTGGTCAGATAATACCCTGCCAGACCTTGTGGACCCTCACATCACCGTCAAATCTCAGGCTGGTCTGAATGAAGATGAATGCTGGATAGATTCTATTAAAAGCATCTGCAGCTCATTTCCTGGGTTTACCTTATCAATAAACGGTGTAAAATCCTTTGGAAAATCTGTCGTTTATCTTGGCGTCGAATCAGATAAAATCAATGAGCTGCATCGCAAAATTGTGGAAGCAATCTCTCCGGATCCTGAAGAAAGCAGGAGATATTATGAACTTGATCTTTACGAGCCACATTTGACATTAGGGTCGAAAGAATATGGGATGAATGAAATAGAATTATCAGAAATGAAGGCGTGTGCAAGCAATTTTTTTCATGGCTTTGCACCGTTCATTGTTAATTCGCTGCAAATATACAAATTACTCGAAAATAAATATCGTAAGATTCAAGAAATTGATTTAAAATAAACAGGTTTATTCAAGAAGCGCTGAAATCGATTTGAGTCACAAAGAATTACATACAGTGTCTGAATATTTTTACCTTTCGTTGAATCCTCTCATTAATTTAAGCATAGGTATTCAAGCGAACTCCTTTCCCAGCTAAGGAGGGGGAGGATGTCACCTTATTGATTCGGAGAACACACTACTCGGACATTCTGGTACCGTCAAGTTTCCATAGAGACCTGGATAAGGAAAAACAAAGAACGAAAAGCAATATCATTGAACCAGACAATTCGAATACGGGTATAATACCGAACAGCAGCACAAGTACTCCGCCTACTGCCACGGCAGGAGGACCGCCTATGAAACTTAACAATCCGTCGACTGCAAAGTAACGACCACGCATTTTTTCCGGTACCATATTCTGCGCGGAAGTGATCCATACGTTTCCTGCGAAACCTATTCCCAGACCAACAATAAATAATAACAGGATTGCAAGAAATGAATTTGGGATGATACCCATAATCAGAAGCGAGGTTCCAATGCTGCCACCGTAGACAAGAATCCACACTTTTCCTGCATATCTAAGCGCCCATTTGGAACGTGCAACAAGAGGTGAACCAATGGCGTAACCAATGGAATAAGCTGCAAGTATTGCCCCATAAATGAATGGCCCCTCAGTTAGTCCAATTTTTACATAAACAACAAGAAAATAATATGATATGGTGAAAAAGAAATTGAAGGGTATTGCGGAAATAGTTAACCAAAAAAGTCCTCTCTGGGATAACAGCCATGCAATCCCCTCACGCATCTCCAAATATCCACTATTCTTTTTCCCTTGCTTTGAGGATGATCGCTTAATTGTATCCCTGTTAGAACTAAGCAGCATCATAGAAAAGAATAGAGCAGCGAAGAATCCAATGGCCCCCCATGATAGTGCTATTGAAGCTCCGACAACAAGAATTAGCGCTCCTCCTATTGCGTTGGACAGAGCTGTAAATAGGCCCCTCCCTGATCGTTCGATACCGTTTGCACCTGAAAGATCCTCCTTTCTTATTAATTCAGGGAGAACGGAATAGCTGCCTGATCTGTAGAGTTCACCTGCGCCAGTCCAGGCAAATAATAGAATGACTATTACAATTAAATTAAATCCATAACTTAGGATAAAGAAGATCAGAGCTGTTATGCTCAGCGCCCTGACTGAATTGGATAAGACAAGCAACTTTAAGCGGTTATACCTGTCAATCCAAACTCCCGCTGGTAACGAGAGAATGACAGCACCCACGGTTTCAGTTATGCCAACTATTGCCACATCGATTGCCGACTGAGTAACTGCAAACACATACCATACAATAACAAGGCTGGCTACCGAGGTAGCTGATCTAGAAGTTAGAGTCATTACAAAATATTTCTGGAAGTTCTTGTTTCCAAGAATTCCTGACGTATTGCCATCCATTTCTATGCTCCAAAGATGTTGAAAAGTTCGTTATCAGTTACAGAGCAGAATATTGTGATTCTTAATAAACTCAATTAGTATCTCCAATAACTTAGAACTATAGAACAGAGGACAGGTAGGGAGTCACGTGACCTCCTCTCCCAGCTTTCGCAGGGAGCTTCCCATTTCAAAGGTTGCCGGCGGAACCTCCATGGGATTGAATTATCCTCAGTTAGAAGGTACTCTGTCCTTCATGCCGATCCATCTGACTTTACGTATGCAGGCACGCATAAGTAAAAATCGTTTCCCTAAAACAAGTGCTTGTCCTTTCTCGGTTTGAAATTCAGTATATAGTTTGTATCACTGACTGGGATGGTTATTCAAGGTATGCCCTCTTCCCGCCCAATATTATTTGTTAAGAATTTGTATATTACCAATGCTCTAAAAGGAAATGTTTATTTGTACGTAAGAAATGCTTACATAGATGAGCAAAGGAAAAATTGAAACGGAGTACACTAAAACGAGTTCGAAAGGACAGATAGTTATTCCATCTAATATACGTAAGAAACTCAATATTGGCAAAGGGAGCCTTCTTGCAGTTACTGCACAAGATGATTTGATCGTCTTGAAAAAAATTAGCTCAGGCATATCTCCTGAAGATATTAAAACACTAAGACTCATTGAGGAAGCATGGGAGGACATTGATAAAGGGAAGTACAAGGTTCTTTCCAAAGATGACTTCTTCAAAGAGCTAAAAGAATGGTAATGCGTATAGACAGAATAGTCTACACTTCTAAATTTGAACATGAAGTAAAGAAAGTGACGGATAAGAAGATCAAAGATAGACTAGAGAAGAACATTAAAAGAATAATAGAGAACCCAGAAATTGGAAAACCGCTCAGGTATGCTTTGAAGGGTGAGAGAACCATTAGAATAGTCCCGTTTAGGTTAATATACGCAATAAATGGCAATTCCCTAATTCTATTGCGATTTGAACATAGGGGCGACGTTTATGATTGAATTTGTAGCCACCGCTAAGTGTGACTATAGTTAATTACCTACACTATTATACTTTTGTTAAGGAATTTCTCCACTCATCTTTTCGCGAATGTCAGTTTTCCTGATAACTCCATGAAACTCCTTTCTATGGTATTTTTCAGATCATCCTCAGAATTTATTGCCCCTATGGACACTGCTCTCTGAATGCTCTTCTATATGAACTCAACGGGATTCAGATCGGGGGAATACGCGGGCAGGAATATCAATCTGATATTCAGGGACGGCGCTGTCTTCAAAACGGTCACTGAATGATGTGATCTGAAGTTGTCCAGTATTATGATGATCTCAGAGAGGATACAATTGCAGCTTTCCTGACAGATGCACTGTCAAGATTCTTCATACCTCACAATACGGATCGTATCGTCATAACAACAGACGGATACCACTATGAATCCATACTTGAAACAGTATCCGAAAAGATGCATATGGGAATAAGGAGGCAGAGATGCCTCTTCCACATGGAGAAGGATCTGGCACACAGGATAAAGGATTCCCACAAGGAGAAGGAACTTGACATGGCCAAGAGGATGATCAGGTTCATGTTCTTCCAGACTGAAAGGAACCTCAGGAATCTCGGTAAGAACAGTGAACCAATAGGAAAATTGATCAGAGGCAGGAATGAAAAGGAGATCGTTGATATCATGCTTGAAAAGATAACCAGCCTTTATGGTTATGATTCGATCATATCCAATTTCCTCTCATTTCTGAA
>JBMFWA010000001.1:50409-195003 GCA_049965715.1 Thermoplasmata archaeon | reverse complement strand
ACGAAATCAGAAGGAGAAACCGAACGAGAATAGAGTCCCACACTCCCTCTAATCCCCTAGTTCCTTAAGCTCCTTCTTGCTGAACAGTATTTCCTTCATTTCTCTGTCCAGTTCCGGATCATTCCGTCTCAGATATTCCAGCAGAAGGCTGAAATGTTCCTTCTCATCGTCCCTGTTGTGAACGATTATTTCCTTCAGGTTCTTGTCAGTTGTAGCATCCGCCCTCTCGTCGTAGAACATTATTGCTTCCATTTCCTCTATCAGCGATTGCCTAGCTCTGCTTAGATTCTTTATCTTGTCACTCAAATCCTCTGCTACTTCAAATCTTGGCATTTATGTCACTCCTTTTTTACTATTCATGATGCCCTAATAATGTTTTCCCGTAATGGGAAGAACAAAAGATGTGCTTTGGATTCTTCATTTTTTTGATACTAGAAATGCTTTTTGTGCAGAAAAAATGGAATAAAAAAGAGAGAATTATGGCATATTATCAGGCAGGTGCGCCATCGATTATTCCATCCTCGGATACTTGTATTACAGCTTCTCCTTCTGGCAGGTACGGTGAATCCACTAGCCTCGCTATTCTCTTGCCGCCCTTGCTCTTTCGCAGATATATTCTGAAAGTTGCAGTGTGCCCCACAATGTTCCCGCCGATTGGCGCTGTCGGATCCCCAAAGAAAACGTCCGGTCTTGCAGAGACCTGGTTTGTCACCGCAACCACTGCATTGTGAATTGTCCCAAACCTCAGAAGATCGTGCATGTGCCTGTTCAATAGCTGCTGTCTCTCTGCCAGTGATCCTCTGCCCATGTACTCCGATCTGAAATGCGAAGTCAGTGAGTCCACTATAAGAAGGCGGATAGGGAATTCCTTGGTCATTTCCGAAGCTTTCTCACCAAGGAGTATCTGGTGATGCGAATTGTATGCACGTGCAACATGGATTCTCTTCAGGGTTTCATCAGGATCGACACCTTTTGCCAGAGCCATGCTTATTATCCTCTCGGGCCTGAACGTGTTTTCCGTATCTATGATCAGAACATCGCAGTTGAAGCCGCCCTTCTCTTCGGGCATCGTCGCATTGACGGCAAGCTGGTGCATTATCTGGGTCTTTCCTGATCCAAATTCACCGTAGAATTCAGTAATAGCCTGTGTCTCAAGCCCTCCTCCAAGAAGATCGTCCAGGTTCTTGCTTCCCGTCGTCAATTTCTTGACCTCTTTTCTCCTGTTGAGGATCTCTTCCCCTGTTTCAAAATTGCCAACATCAGCATATTTTCTTGCAGCCGCTATAATCTTGGCTGCAGCCCCTTCAGCAACGCCACTCACTTCTGCAAGATCCTTGGGCGACGCGACAGCAAGAGTCATGAGATCATCATAACCTGCTTCCTTGAGCTTTTCAGCTGTAACTTCGCCTACGCCTGGCAACTCCTCGACTGAGAACGGTTTCTCTTCCTTCTTTTTTTCAACCATTAAAACGCACTTCCGTTTATTTCCATAGATCTGTCTGTTTTTTCTATTGATTCTTCCTTTGGCAGTATCTGCATCATCGACCTTATTGCATCAATGTTTTCAGGCACAACATCGCTTTCCTGGTGTACAGCCTGTATGTACCGCAATGTATTGCCTGAAACAAATACGCTTTCCTTCCAGATCGGTATCTCGTAGAGATCGGATCGATCCCTGTCAACCTCCCTGGCCATATCCATCAGCTGTGCTGTCGAGCTTCTTCCATCCTTGCCAGATACCACTGCTATTCTTCTTTTTGATTTCCAGGCATCGATGATCTGGTTCACTTTTGCTTCCTTTTCAAGGTTCAGTTCGATCACATGGACATGCATCAGCGTGGTCGGAACCTTTATTGCGACGGTTTCTACCTCTTTAATTGGCAACACAGTCTTCAGGTCGGGAGCGTGGTGCGATGGAAATTTAAGACTGGGCTCCACTGCATTGATCGGTCCCTTTGAGCTGTCATTCTGATCCGTCGCCCTTCTGATAAGGGTTGCATTGACTCTTCTCACTCCAACCATCTCATGAATCGGTGATACGGTTCTGGCAAGAGCAGTGGTGTTGCAGGATACCACCCTCACATATTTCTTCCCGGTGGCCTGATCGAAGTTGGAGTATGAGTTGAAGCTGGATTCCACAATTTCGTGCTCTTCGCCTCCCTGAAATACGGCAGGGATTTTTCTTTCCTTATATATGACGATGTTCTTCTCCCCCATTCCCTCGGGTGTGGAATCGACTATAAGTTCGGAGTCTTCAATCAGTTTTGACAGATCGCCCTTGACCTTTATGCCGGCATCCTCAAATGCCTTCATATCGGATTCCTTCGGCACGTATATGTTGTAATATTTGCTGGCCAGCCTGGCGACATAATCCGGCTTTGTTTTCACTATCCCGGAAACAGTCATGTCATCCTGCAGAGATACCGCATGAGCCACCCTTCTTCCGATAGTTCCGTAGCCATTAATCCCGACTCTAAGCATACCTTTAATCATGAGTGTTCTCAAATTATAAATCTATGCATCTCCCCTTTGCTGGCATAATGAAGGTTTTTTTATATTTCCACCTGTTAACGGGTAAATGCGCTTTATTGCATTAATTATATTTATACTGATTATCCCAATTCTGTATCAAGTACCGAATACGGGTCAGAATCCAGTCTATGAAAGCAGTATTCAGGCCCAGAATGTTTACAACTTTGGAAACCTGCCAGATGGCACGATTCCTCAGAACAATTCATGGCTTGGCTTTTCGCCGATAGGCAACTCATCCTATCTTTCCTACAGGATAGAGAAGACAGGATTTGGAAATGCCCTTGATATCCAGACCAGTTCATTCGAGTATTCGTCGTATCTGCGCATGGATTTCCATAATTTTTCTGGCGGAATGATATCGCTGGTGTTTGCATGGAACAGCAATGTCAGTGCTTCGTTAACGCAGGATAACATAATCGCATCAAGCAACAATACCAAGCTGGCAGGAATTTCTTTCGGTCCATATATCGGTTACCGGACCAGGATATGGAATAAAACATGGTCTTCGTATACCGGTGATGAACCTGGAAGCGATCTCTACAGATTGAACATGACGTTCAACAGTATTTATGATATGATCTCGTTTTCGATTTCCAACCTTTCCTCAAACAATATTTCCATTGGAACCTCCCTTCGACCTTCGTCCCCATACATGAAGAATCTTTCCGTAAGTTTCGGTGGACTGCTTTCAAACATCTCGATATTCAGCATTTCAGAGTTCCCTGAGTCTGCTGTTTTTCCATCTTCATTCAGGCAATCTGCCTTGAATTCATCATCCTTTGCAATACCTGAAAATGATTTTCCATTGAGAACCGATAGCAGATCATCATATTACGCGAACCTGACGAACAATTTCATCTATCTGTCTAAGAACTTCAACATTGTTGACTTTAACACCGCAAACAGATCATTTTATATTCTTTCCAATGACTCTGAATACGGAATCCTGGACTATTACGGGATGTTTGTCGTTCATAACGATCTTTATTTTAGCTTCAAAACGTTGAGTTCCATTCTTTCACTGAACGTAAATCTTTCCAGTTTGAAAGTGACGGGTTTCTATTCCGATATCCGGATGACAGCGGGGCAGTTCATGCTTTCATCCGGCAGTTATGTTGCTGTCACAACAGATCATGGAAATACCTCGATCTATTCCTTCTCAGAGAGTTCTTTTGTTCAGAAAGGCGCATCCGTTCCCTTTCTGAGTGAAGATACTCTCATCTATGCAGGTTTCCATAACGATTCTTTTGTCACTGTTCTTTTGAACCTTTCAAATTTCCAGATAACCGAATATTGCCAGTATCTCAATGGATCTGCGATGCAGTTCCGCAGTCTTGGTTACCTCAACCTCTTTTCCAGAAACATAGACCCTGAGGGATATGATAGCAGGAACAGCAACGTCACTTCGCTCTTGAAGATTGACAATTCCAGCGAGGTTGCCTTCTTCAGTCCATCGCAGGGGTTCACAGTACTGCCTCTCCTGTCAGGTCCCGACATCCGGGGAAATTACTCTTCATCGGTTCCTCTGGTCATATCAGGAAGCTCAATAATATCAGTTCGGAACAGTGCGGTCTGTTCTGAATCTACGGATTTGCCTGTAAGCAGTACAGTATTTGGAACCTTTAATCAGGATACAGACAGCGGGATTATTATCTCCGACAACACGATCTTTACAGTATATGTGGGAAGCTTCCCTCTTTCATCAATGCCCATAAAGCTGTCGGCAAACAGCACATATGTTTTGACGTCGAACATCACGGAGAAAGTTAATGTCTCCTCTGCTGTCGCTTATACCATTTCGGTGAGTTTTGACAATCATACCTTTGCCTCAGGTGATCAGAACCTGAGTCTTGATGTATATGGGATCCCTGAGGGAAAGTACTGTACAGAATTAAGGGCAGAGAACGTCGCAGGATTCTCAGCATATGCGAACACAACAATCTATGTTGATGACATCCCTCCGGTACTCAATCTTTCTTTGAAAAGCGGGACCTATATCTCAAATTACACATTTATTCATTACAGGATGTACGACTTCTTCGGCATCGGATCAGCAAATGTTTCCTTTTCCAATTTTTCGGAAACACTTAACGCTGCGACAGGAACTTTCCTTGTTGATCTGCCTGGATTCAACGGCACACTGCATGTCAATTTTACCATAACAGACAAACTCGGTGTCAGATTCAATTATCAGTACGACTTTCATGTGATATCCATAGCAAATGCCACGATCAACATAACCAACGGGGAGATATTCAACACCTCCCGTATAAGCGTTGCGTGGAGCAAACTGTACCAGGCAAGGTACTACTCAGTTTCACTGTATAACGGAACTGAGGAGATATTCAACACCTGCAACACCAGGATGATCCTGAACCTTGGAAATGGTATGTGGAAGATAGAAGTTTCTGCAGCCCTGCCTGATAATCTCAGCTATACTATTTTTGCAGGCAATATCACAATTCTGGACTACAGGCCATCACTGGCAGTAAGGATTCCAGCATTCTCGGAATATTCGTTCTTCGGAAATTCCATGAACGATTCCCTTTATGTGTCATTGATTTCGAACGTCTCTGCCATGCTGTCCCTGGAGGTATTTTCGCCTCTGGGAAAAGAACTGCTCCTAATGGATCATGATGGATCATTCAATTTCACTTTCAGCAGTTATTCCATGTTTTCAGACAGCGGCATCTATGCATTCAGGGTCAGGGCAGTCACAGTCAGTGGAACAAGCAACTCCTCTTCCTTTGAGATCGATGTGAACAACAGCATCCCTGTTATGCCTTTCACAAACAGCACTTACTACACGAATGTTTCAGATCTCCCGATCAGCCCGATGATCCAGCCTTATGTAAGATATCTTTCCACTCTGGTGTATGACGGAAACAGCGTTAACACCACTGAAGGCATACCGATGGAACTGTGCCTTTCAGAAGGAACAGGCACCTATCTTCTTGAAGTGGATGCCACCGGACCAAGCGGGAATCATGAAAACTCTGTTGTCAGTATCGTATATCAGAATCAGACCCCGAAGATAAGTTTCTTAGTACCGTCGCTGAACCTTGTCAGAACCTATACACTAAGGGTGAATTACACATTAACCACTGAAGACCCCATACACTTTCTTGAAATATCATATGGAGATCATGATCAGAAATTCTACAACCAGAATTCCTCAGGTG
This sequence comes from Thermoplasmata archaeon, assembly GCA_049965715.1. Taxonomy (GTDB): domain Archaea; phylum Thermoplasmatota; class Thermoplasmata; order Thermoplasmatales; family Thermoplasmataceae; genus JAKAFX01. The sequence goes on along the minus strand of JBMFWA010000001.1, from coordinate 189,289 downwards.
AAATCAACATAAATTTCACTTCGAACGGAAAGTATCCTGTACAGATTGAAGTGCAGGATATGTGTGGAAATCAGGCAACTGCTTCCATTGGCAATGTATCCGTGCAGTATTACGTTTCCATAACGGGTGCCAGCATCGGAACGTACTGGGTGATATACGGCAATTATTTCACCCTGAAGGCAGATGGATGCGTTACGAACAATCTTGTTGTAACCTGGTATATAGACGGTAAATACAGCGGAACCGGAAAATCTATTTATGTTCGTCAGCCAATAGGATATAACAGGGTAACCGCCGTTCTCTCCTACGACGGAAAGAGCCAGGCGGTGAACACCACAGAACTGAACCTGGGATACATTCCGATTTTGGTGTTGTCCGCTGTGTCTGGAATCTTTCTTTTCCTGTATGAGTTCACAAGATGCAGGGATGATGACAGGATATCCAAATTTGTCCTTTCCAATGATATGATTGACCGCAGATCCCTGAATAAGGCTGCAAGAGGAGAAAGAATCCCCTCACGTAACCTGAACAGAATCATAAGAGAATTGCGTGATTCGGGAAAGATAAAAATCGACATGGACCCCGATAGCAATTCCTATATCATTGTCAACAAGGAGGAAAAATCATGACTTCTGATGCAGGTTTCCGATGATGATTAACCGCTATATGGAATTCAGACGCTGGTGCATTTCCTCCTGTTCTCATACTTCTTAGGCCGATAATTGTCCATGTTACGGTAACTGAACGCTCAGGAAACTTGATAAAATCATATTTCCCACTCATCCGGGCAGGTTTCAGGGCTTCGAATTACCCAGGATCAGAAAATGTTGCGCAACCTAAATATATCCATTGAGCAGTTACTGTTCATTAGGATAAGAATCCTAAGGTGTTGTATAATGGAAGGGAACAAGTCGTTCGAGGAGAGACCCGCATCAGCCAAACAGATCAGTTTTATTGAATCGCTTTCAAAGGGCAATGAAGGGCAGGAGAAGATAGTCAGGGATTATCTTTCCACCCTTGGAAAGGGCTCGGTTGAAGAACTGAGCACAAGAGAGGCTTCAGCCCTTATTGACAAGCTCAAGGTGAAGCAGCCGCAGGGCCAGAGTTACGGAAACAGTTCCCGGATGTCCTCGGAAAATGCAAGCCCCAAGCAGATATCCTACATAAGGAGCCTTTCAGCGGGTGAGAAGAAGCAGGATGTCCTGAACAAATACCTGAAGAAAATTGGTAAGGATTCCATAGAAAACCTGAACAAGCGTGAAGCTTCAGAACTCATTGAAACCCTGAAGTGACCATGGCTGTATCAGGTATGGAAACCACCACTGATAATCTGAACGCACTTAGGTAGATTGCTTTTATACTCTCTTCAATTTAAGAGGCGGGGAAAAGTTGACAGAAAACATTGGAACCGATATCACAAGTGAGGTGGATAAGCGCCTCGATCGTGAATGCGAGTTCACATTCACATGGGATGACAACGTGTTCAGCCTGTCCAGGAGATACAATCTTGTCGCCCTGGGCACATTTCTAAGGACAGAGCATGAAATAGACATTTATTATTTTTTGAAGGACGTGCCCTCAAGAATTCAGGAGATGAGGAATGCACTCATTCTTCTTAACGCGGAAAATATAGGTGAAAACTGGGTGATAAAGCAGCCCATCACTGCGTCCAAATTCCTCGATGCCATCAACGGCATCCTGAAAATCCCTTCCATCGTCCTTGACATGACCATGATGAGAAACGGAAAGCTGCATCTGAGGTTCAGATTTCATCATTCTGTGGACAGCATGGTTTCCGATTATATCATTGCACAGCTTTCCGGCAGTATGGACTTCTCCGTTCATTATCTGGGAAAATCAAGGGGATTTGTGAATACTGTCGGAGAAATTAGCGAGATTCTGCCGCTTGCAAGCGTGAAATATTCCGTTGTTGCCCCAGAGCATGAAAAGCAGCCGTCAAAGAATCCCATAGGAATGAAATGGGAGAGGGTCAGAAAGTATGTGCGCGGAGATCCGGTTCTTCATTATGTGTATTATGGATTTTCTGAACCGCCTGAAGAATCCAGAAAGAATTTATATGTAATTTCCGATGAGGATCACCTTTATGAAACCATAACGGGCAACGAAGTGATAACGTTCATCAATGAAAATTCAGAGAAGAACAGGCTGATGAGGGTTGGTGCAATGCATTTCTTCAACGGGACAAGCCTGGAAATCAATGTAATCATAGCGAGATCTTCCGTCCGGACTTATCTGCGCGTGCTGTCCGAAGCACGCCAGAAATACCCGGAATGGAAGCTGGAATTGACCGGAATTTATTAGGTTTATCCTATAAGTATCTAGATAAACTTCATTATTCATGTACAAAGAGCGAACTGTTTCAGGAATCAATTTTACATCTTTATTTTCACTCAGGCAGGGATTCTGGAAGGGGGCGGTTTCCCTTGCTGATTGACAATTTTGACCTGGGCAGCGAAGGTCTGATATCCAATCTCACCAGGGAGGCAAGGATCACCTATAAGTTTCCGAACCCGCCTAAGTATGCTTCCTGCAGGAGGCTGCAGAGATCCATAGGATCTATAAGCCTCATGGGGGACAGGGTGGTTATCAGGTATATTGTCAGTTCAGAGGAGAAGAAAAACGCGGCCAGGCAGCTATATGACAATCCGGATTATTCGCGAAAAGACCTGCACATGTATGAGGCTGAGGATGATGTTCTCATTGAAATCCTGAAACGTATCTCTTCCATTCCCAGCACCGTTGTGGAGCCTGTGGAACTCTGCGAAAACACGATGAAATTTGCCTTCAGGTTCCATGTCTCGGATACCGCCGGGATATCAAGGTGCCTGATGGATATCTCCGAAAAACACAGCGATGTTGCGCTTGGATACATCGGGGATTCCAGTTCCCTGATAAATACTCTGGGAAGGATATCAAGGTACTGCATCTTCACCATTTACAGGTTCAGGATAGATCACAATCTTGACGAGGCCGTAAGACTGGCTGCAGGAAAAGGATCCTGGGAAAGGTATCATAAGAACATCTATTCCAATGGCTATCTTGGTGCAATCTATCACTTTTCGAAACAGGTTCCGGATCAACTGACTGATACTTTGAAACCCATTTCTGTTAGTGACAGGCTTTTCACTGGCGTGATAAATAATCCGATCATAAAAAAATTCCATGAACTATCTGAAAGATACGAGATAATCAGGCTGGGCACCATTGATGAATACAGCGGAAAGCAGCAGCAACTTTATGTTCTATCACCCAGCAGGGTATCTAATACCATCAACCGGATTGTGGACGATATAAACTCTGAGATTGGAGACGGATCGATCGAACATCTACCTCCAGTTGCGCTGATCGATGCCGTGGGAGTTGCTGCTGTCAAATCGCAAAGGAACAATGGCCTGCTTTGATTCTCTATTCCTGTGCTTCAACCCGTAAGTGTTGATTTGCAAGGTTCGTTTATATGATTTCGCAGTCGAATTCATTCAAACTGAAATCAATAATTTATGGAGAACGATCACTCAAATGAATGCAGAATAGCTTTTTTACGGAACACTGGAACAATATCGAATAATGATATCGGAAAACGATATCCTTATATATCGGTTTTCGATATGGTATATGGTGATAAAAAATGTATGGACATTACAGACATGACCATGGAATGATGGGAGACACCGGAGATTGCAGAAATCATCAGAGAGGAGCTGGAAGAAACGGATTCAGGGGTCTGAGGACCCTTGCGCTGGAGCTCATAGCAGAGGAACCAAGAAAGGGATCTGAAATAATAAAGATCATGACAGACAGGACCAACGGCTGGTGGAAGCCCAGTCCGGGATCGGTATATCCGTTGCTGTCAGATCTTGAGAGCAGCGGGTTCATAAGGAAGCTTGAAAGCGGAAAATATGAACTCACAGACCAGGGAAAGAATGAGCTCTCCTTCAGGAGGGGCGCAATGAGAGGATTCTCCATAGGACAGAGGGCACTCACTGCTTCAGACATGCTTTCAGAGATGGAATCCTATATCCGGTACTTTGAGGACCTTGGCGATGAGTTGAAACCTGATCTGCCCAGACTCGAGGAACTGGAGAAGAGGATACGCAAAATACTCAACATAAACTGAGTCTGAAAAAATGGAACTCGAATGAGTTCCAGAAACTTTTTTTGATTGCTCAACAAATTCGTTGAATTATTTGTTCTCCGATGTTTTCATAACAGAACAAACTTCTCATTACAACGATTTTTGATACTGTTTAATTTTTGGCGATCTTCTGGAACTGGCCGTTGCGGGAATACACTCTCCTGCTGCGATGCCGTTGGACTTTTCCGGAATATTCCCGGTACGGAAATACGATTATATATAACGTTAGCATTGTGAAAAATTCAGATTGAAACATGCAGTTCAGATAGATTTTCTGACCATGTCAATGTTTGAGGTGTTAATTTGAAGAGAAGTTCAAGAGACTGGAAAAAGCGCGGTAACATGCGCTGGAAATGGAGAAAGAAGCGAATAAGAAGACTCAAGAGGGCCAGAAAGGCCAACAAGAGTTAAGGCAGGATATTTCTCTGCCATTTTATTCCATTTCTGATCCTGACTGATTTCTGATTTTATCCATATTTTGAATGTTCCGTGTTAATGCGGGAGTATATTTTCCTATGGCTTCTGTGTGGTTCGGTTGTTCAGGAGATAGGCGATCCGTTCTGCATTCTTTTTGTAGCCCTCAAGTGCTATTTTCAGGTTCACTTCGACCCATCCCCACGCCTTCAGAAGATCCCCGGACCTGATCCTGTATTTCTTCGTCTTCCCCTCCTGGGTTTCTTCCAGAATATCCAGAGATTTAAGCTTGTTGAGGTGCCTGTAAAGAGTGGTCCTGCTGGTTTTCAGATACGACATCAGCTCGTCGCCGCTCCACCTCCTGTCGCTGTTCAGGAGAAAACACTCCTTGAAGAGCCTGAAGTAAGCGGAAGCTGTGATCGAGCTCATATCTGTATCGGGGCTGAGTCTGGGTATGTATCCAATGTCAGATAGAAAGTAGGCAATATTCCTGTCCAGGTCGTCAGAAACTACTCTTGTCGGCGATGAAATTATTGTGATCTTAAACATAATCCATTCAAACTTACAGAATTTTAGTCAATATGTATTTTTGCTAATCAGAAAGGTGATCCGGTAATACCCAAAGATAATTTCAGAGAAAAGCATTTAAGCCTGTGTACAGAATAACTAGAAAGAATCGGTAAGTGAATATGAGATCGGTGAAGATAGGAAAGTTTACCATCGGATCCACAAGGGGACCGCTTGCAGTCTCAATATTCGGTCATGATGCCGGTGACATAATATCAAGGTTCGAATCCGGGCACTATGATAAGAACTCGCTGTACGAGATCAGGTACGATATGTTCGATTTGATCGATATGAAAGATCTGGAACGCCTGATCATGAATCTTTCAGACAGGAGTGTCGATTACATCTTCACCTTCAGGTCCGACGATGGTGACAGGCTGAAGAAAATCTACCGGCTTGCAATTGATCTTGAAGCTCCTGCTGTTGATGTCGATTATTCTGCCTGCAATTCCATTCAGGATTATGAAGGCAAAAGCAAGGTTATTCTGTCCTATCACGCATTTTCTCATGAATCGGTGAACAGCATACTCTCCAAAATTGGATCCTGCGACTGCGACATTTTCAAGGTAGCCATCAGATACCCGGAACCCTCAAGATTTTTCAGCGACATTCCAAAGATTCTCAAATTCAGGAAATCTGTCGACAGGCCTGTGTCATTCATTCCAATGGGTGCCTCAAATTCTTTTTTACGAATAATATCTGCAGTCTATGCTTCCGATCTCAGTTACGCCATGGACGAAACTGCAACTGCAGAAGGCCAGATTAAAGCGTCAGACTTCCGGAGAATATACGACCTTGTTTCCAGCCTTATCTGATCCATGCGAAATGGTTTTTCATCCGAATATCCCGATTATACCTGCCACAACAAAACCCACGCCTATTGATGCGATGAGCAGACCCATTATCCTGCTGATAATCAGGGACCCCGTCTTTCCAAGTCTCCTGAACAGCGGAAGCGAATAGCGCAGTATGAAGTAGCTCACGATCATCACTATGGCAATTGCCGCTATCACCAGGATCTTGTCGAGCAGGTCAACGCTCTTGAGGTTGAAGTAGATTATGGCAGTGGTTATGGAGCCCGGTCCTGCAAGAAGAGGCGTTCCTATTGGCGTAACCCCAATGGCCTCCCTCTGATGCGATTCCTCCTGTTCATCTGCAGTCAGTTTTGTGTTTGATGTCCTTCCCTGCAGCATGTCAAAAGCAACCTTGAAGACAAGTATGCCACCGGCAATCTGGAAATCGAATATATCTATGCCAAAAGCGCTGAAGATATAGGTTCCCAAAAACATGAAACCAAGGACCATTCCCGCGGCCACAAGAATACTTTTCCTTATTACTCCAAGCCTTTCCCTGGTTGAATAGCCTTCGGTGAGGGAGACGAGTATTGGAACAGCGCCTATGGGGTTCAGTATTGCGAATATGGCAGCAATCACGGTCAGGAAGAACAGGAGATCAGACAATGAGGGGTCAGTTTATGCATCTTTATAAGACTATTTTGTCACGCTTTTTGAGGAGACCTGTCCAGATGGAGATCAGTATCAAAATTTTCCGAATATAGTATTATGGAGATATTTGTCTCCGGAGCAGTCATGTGTGGTCTCCACAGAAATATTTGTGCAATGCCCTGCTTAAAAGGTAATTTATACATGTTAACGATGTCTGGTGAATGGTTAATTACAATTTCCTCAAAAAATTGATGGTTGTCGGGGAAAGACACGTTCTGGAGGAAATAATAACCTACATAGAAAAAGCCAAACTTGCTGAAGAAAATCTCAGGGAAGCAATGACGGGTTCTCCAGAAAAAATCAAGCTGGCCAACATCGCAATAAGGGATCTGGAAAAAGAGGGTGATGTCATGACAATGAATCTCAAGCATGAGATCACCAATGGTGCAATAAGTTCCACCCTCATGAGTAACCTGTCCGAGCTCATAGAGAAATGTGACACCCTGCTGGACACGTCATACTTCATAAGCCGGGAAATCAAGAGAATGTCATTTGCCGTGGAAAATTATCCCGATACCGAGAAACAACTGATCCTGAAATCATATTCAGTATTCGGAAAGATGCTGGAAACCGATTCCCTGGCCCTTGAATCCCTGAAGGGAATGCTTCTCTCCAAGGATATCCAGGAGATGAAAAAATTCAGGCTTGCCATAGAAACTGACGAGGAGAAGGTCGACGAATACAAGGATGATCTCATCGACGATCTCTATCGAAAGTCCACGAGTCTGTCATATCTCTCCTTTAACCACCTGACCAATGTTGTTCACAAGGTTGATGATCTGCTGGACGATTGTGAGGATATTTCCGACATAGTGCTTACGATTGTGACCTCTCTCACGAAATGAGATTATGATATTCTTCATTCTGGTTGCAGTGCTTACCGGGCTACTGACTGCTTTTGTGGCAGGAAACAATCTTTCCGCTGCGGTCGGAACGCTCATTGGCGCCAGAATAACCAGCAAGCTTGTGGGCCAGATCATTGGAATACTGGGATTCTCGTCCGGACTTCTGCTTGAGGGCACATTCCTCAACAAGGCTGCCACATCAATTATGGAGCGGACCCCACCAATAGTTGCCTATGTTCTTTTCATATCCCTGATACTCTTCGTGGTGGCAACGTTCCTTCGATCGCCACTGTCCCTGACCATGGCTCTTGTGGGCACGGCAGTAGGGGTCTCATACAGAATCAGCTACAGTGTATCAGGCAGCTACATCCTCCTGCTTATTTCCGCATGGGTCTTCGCCCCGATCCTTTCCATCTTAATCTCCATGTATGCAAGCAGGAAGATGAGCGACCACAATTTCAAGAATCCATGGAGGACCGCATATCTGTCCAAGATTGCGCTGATAGTGATCTCATTTTTCACCGCATTCACTCTGGGAGCCAACACACTGGGTCTCATAGGGGCTGTCGCCGGAATAACGCCTCTGATTCTCCTGATCATGGTGATTGGCATCATATTCGGAACAATGACCCTTGGGGCAGGAGTGATCAAGAGAGTGGGTGAGGAGATGTACTCCATGAGATACTCGAATGCGATGATATCGCTGCTTGTATCCTCTGCAGCAGTTGAAGCTGCAACCTTTGTTGGAGTCCCACTATCGAACACGCAGACGCTTACATCAAGCGTTCTGGGCACAGGTCTCTCATACAAATACAAGGCCATCTACCTGAAGCCTTTTTTAATAGTGGTAATCACCTGGATTCTTTCGCCGCTCATAGGATTCGCGCTGGGATACCTCTTCTGATCTACCTGAAAATTACTTTTTCTTGTATTTGATCAGTCCACTCCTTCTCAGTGATCTTGAAACAGACTCCGAAATGCTCGTGCCTGTCATGAATACGTAGATCAGCATTATGAAAATGTAACCAATTGTGATGTAAATCAGGAACGTGACAAGGACTGAACCGAGCCCCATCTCAAAGGCCAGAGATAACAGGATTACAATGAGAGCAATAGGTATGATCCATCGTATCACCAGCTTTCCGTAATGCATCTTTTCGTTTACGGGGACATCCCTCAGTTTCCATCTCTGTTCAAGGAGGTGGTTGATCTTGGCGGTATCCCCGTTTTCCCGTGATGGATCATCTTTCCTGTTTTCCAATGTGGACTCATTACTGTAATAGAGATATAAATTTTTGTGGAGGCGGGCCAGAAGGAAAATTGCCCCAAAATAATTCCGGAAAGCCTTTTTTGGGAGTAATATGTGATTCTGACGGTATACTAATGACTCTTCCACTATGTATGCCGCTTTACCGTGACAAGAATAGCACGCTCAGGACGTTGCCATATGGATGAATGACAGGTGGATCTCACTCCAGATCTCACATGAAACAGGGTTGTTAGAGGAGGACAGCCCTGCATGGTGCGCCGTCCTGTCCCATTTTTAAAGGAAGGCATACAAAGTCGTATGTTCCCGGAGTAACGTCCTTCAGGTACAGTCCTTCGATTATGACAGCATCGTTGGAGAGCAGTGTTATGTGAACCTCCCTGTTGCTGTGGAACTTTTCAACTGACAGGTAATCTATGCCAACCACCTTGACACCGTGTGCGACAAGTTTCTTTGCGCCTGCAAGATTAAGATACGTAAAGTCCGTTCTGAATTCTGAATAAAGGCCGGAATTCTTTGTCTTGAAAAGTACAATTTTTTCAACGTTGTCCGGGATGTCCCTGGCATCTATTTCGTCTCCCTTGACCTCCACCACTGTTGCCTTTCCGATGAATCTCTCTATATCGATTTCTGATGCCTTCTTTCCATTTTCGATCATATGAAATGGAGCGTCAAAATGGGTGCCACTGTGTGTCTCCATTATGACTCTGGTAATGTGAACCTTGTCCTTCTTATAGGTCTTGAATTCGTATTCCTCATATGGCATATCGCCCGGGAAAGTTATGATCCCGTTTCTCAATGGCAAGCTTATATCAATCATAAGTAGCAATCACTTCTTTGTACATAGCGTTTCTTTATGCCATCACTAAAAAAATATAATACAAACATTCCTATAGGGTCGTGTCTCTTAGGAAGCGCGCCACTGTAGCTCAGTCGGCAGAGCAACTGATTTGTAATCAGTAGGTCGGGGGATCGAAACCCTCCAGTGGCTTCCCTCTGTAATCATTGAATCTCTCGCGTCCCAGCATATCTTTTGATTGTGCTGTAGTGCACAATATTTCACAAACCAGTTTGGAGAAACCTCAGGATATGATGGCGCCCATGTTTTCAGCAGCCTCCTTTATACCCTGCAGGATTTTTGCAAAATGCGGGAATTCTGACAAATCTAAACCAATTTAAGAAAGTGAACTATTGTTGTGGCATATGTTAGATATTGAAATATTCAATTGGCTTGATGACAGGCTTTCCAGTTGCAGATATGACCTGGCATCCAGCGGCGTTCCCAGATACAGTTTGAGGAATATAGCGGTGGATGCCGGAACCATTGATCTAGGGTATGAAGAGATCAGGAATAGATTCACAAATAAACTCGCAGAGATGTATGGAGTGCGTCAGGAGAATGTGATCCCTGTAAATGGCGGGTCAGAAGCCATATACCTTGCAGCATCCTTTCTGAAACTCAATTCGTCCAGAACCGTTATTCCCGTCCCGGAATATGAACCTGTCATCAGGGCCCCTGAATTCATCGGCCAGGATACAATAAAAGTGGGAACTCAGGATATTGAGTCTGTCCTGAAGGGAGGGGATTCCATTATGATGACATCACCAAATAACCCTGAGGGCACCATCAAAGCTTCAGGATACCTGATGGACTTCATCAGAAGCAGCAACGGATCGGTGAAGTATGTTTCTGAAACCTTTTCAGATTTTGCCAGCTGGTCCTCCCCAAAGACCATCTACAGAAAAGACCGGGGGATTATAACCTCGGGAACCCTGACGAAATTCTACGGGCTGTCCGATCTGAGAACCGGATGGATGATTGCAGATCCTGACGTTATAAAGGAGCTGAAGAAAATCAAGAACGTGATTAACGTGAAAAACTCCGTCTATTCACTGGCGGCAGGACTTTATGCCCTTAACAACAGGGATATATTCGTATCCGTTGCCAGAAATCTAATCCTGGAAAACAGGAAGATAATGTCTGCGTTTCTTGAAAACGCAGGCACTACGGATCCGGAAAGGAGACTGAATTCAACAACGGTCTTCATGAGATACAGAGGCAGGGAGGATTCTATCACGCTTGCCTCCAGACTTTTCCAGCAGACGGGTATTCTTGTGACGCCTGGAAAATATTTCGGTGAGGATCATGCCTTCAGGATTGGATACACAACCGACCCGGGAAAACTTGCTGAAGCGCTGGACATTCTGCAGAAATTCCTTAAGTCGAACGTGACCTCGGTGCTATGAGTTGAAAAATAATTTATTGCGCCTGGATATCCTCCACTCGCATGAATAAAATATTTCCTGAGAATTTGAATATTCTGATAACTGGAGGAGCGGGCTTCATCGGTTCAAATGCCGTGGAAACCCTCCTGGATAAGAATGAGATAACTGTTATGGACAATCTTAGAAACGTCGATGACAGATTTATAAAACAGTTCATGGGCCGAAAGAGCTTTCATTTCAAGAAACTGGATATAACCAGAATGAACGATTTTGCTGGTTTGAAGAGCTTCGACCTGATTCTTCATCTTGCCGCAAACTCTGATGTGAGAGGCGGATCAGGCGATCCTGAAACTGACTTCAATATAAATGCGCTGGGAACCTTTAACGTACTGGAGTTCATGCGTAAAACCGACACAGAGAGGATAATGTTCGCATCAAGCTCCACAGTTTACGGTGAGGCTTCCATACTCCCGACCCCTGAAAACTATGGCCCGTACTTGCCAATCTCCTCCTACGGCGCCTCAAAGATGGCCGGAGAGGGTTTCATATCTGCATATTCACATTATTATGGCATCACAGGTGCGATCTTCAGGTTCGCAAACATAGTCGGCAAGAATTCAACCCATGGAGTGATATTCGATTTCATAAACAAGCTCAGGAAGAACAGCCATGAACTGGAGATCCTTGGAGACGGTTCCCAGAGAAAGTCCTATCTCCATGTGAACGACTGCATCGGCTCCATGTTTCACGTGAATTCTATTCTCAAGAAGACTGATGTCTTCAACCTGGGAAACCATGAGACGACTTCAGTCCTTAAAATAGCTGACTTCGTGATAAGGGAAATGGGACTTAAAAATGTTGAAAAGAAGCTGACAGGCGGACCCGACGGCAGAGGCTGGAAAGGTGATGTGAAGCTGGCACAGCTTGCCATCGACAAGATCTCGGCAACGGGCTGGAAGAATGTGTACAGCAGCGACCAGTCTGTTGAAATAGCAGTTAAGGAGGCCCTTGCACAGATCGGTCCGAACTAGAACCTACTCTTCCCTGATTGTAATTACAATTCAGGACTTAATTTATATTAATGCGCAAAATTAATATACTATTTTAAGAATATGCATTAGATAAAAATGGCAACCTACAAGTTTAAATGCAAGGATATAGGAATGGACTGTGGTTTTCAGGCATCCGCAAAGTCGGTTGATCAGTTGATGCCGCAGATAGTGGAACATGCCAAGACTGCACACAACATAAATGAGATAACTCCAGACCTGAAAAAGAAGGTCGAGGGAGCAATCAAGAAAAGCATGTTCTGAACTAATTCATGAGGGAATCTATCTTCCTGATGGAAGCATCATACATTCTTTCTGCTTCCTGAAGGAACAGTTTAATTTTTTGCCTCTCGCCCTCAATGTAATCCCTGTCGGAGAAAGATTTCAGGTTAATCTGCACGTTGTACAGCGATCCCTTTATTGCAGAATATGAGTAAAGAACAGCGCATCCTGAATCAGTGATCGCAGATGATATCCCCTTTTCGATCAGTTCTGACCCTAGCTCCAGAATCCTGAAGGACAGTCTTGCAATTTCCCACGGTGTCTTCATGGCTTCCCTTGATGCGTCCTCGATCGCCTTTGCCCTGATCTTCTTCTCCTCGTCGGTGGATTTGGGAAGTTTCCATGCGGACGAGACCTTTGTGAAGGCTTCCTCGTCCAGCTTCATCAGTTCCTTTTCTTTCTCCATGAGCGACCTGCTTTCGGAAGCAATGGCGTTCATCCTGTCCCAGTACTGTTCATACTTCTTCTTTCCGTTAGTGAGGGATGAGACCATCGAGGAAAGGGCTGCGGCAACGGATGCAACCAGCGCTGATGCTGATCCTCCGCCCGGCGTGGGCGTTCCCTCTGCAAGTCTGTTCAGGAAATCGTTAACCTCATCCGCTTTATTTGTGCCTTCCATGAGCTTACTCTCCAGTATCTGATCCTCTTTGAAGCTATTTAACCTTAGGTAGAACTTTGTGGTACCGGTCAGGGCATCCATGGGAACAAGACCGACTATTTCCGATTCCACAGGCACCAGGCCATATCTGGATGCTTCCAGTTTCACCATTTCAAAAGCCCTGTATATGGGCGTTTTCCTGAAGTTAGTCAGGTTCATGGATATCTGCACCATCTGCCTGTCCTCTATGAAAAATGCCAGTGCCTTCACAAACGAGAGACCTCCGTCCTTTGCGCGGAGAGCTGATGCTATCTTTTTGCCTGTGGCCATGTCCTTTGTGTTCAGATAAACGTTATAGGCAATGAGATAGTCCCTGGCACCGATAATGGATGCTCCGGACCTTCCGATCTCAGCAGGACCGTAATCCGGCTTCCATTTCTCCGATCCTATGGCCTCCTTCAGCTGCTCGAACTGGAAATTCTTGTTTCTTATGTCCTCAAGATTCTTCCTGTCGCCCCTCTTTGCAGCCTCTGCATAGAGATAGACCGGTATTCCCAGATCCTTTCCCACCCTTGCACCGAGATCATTTGCCATCCTGACGCAGTCCTGCATGGATACGCCGGAAATTGGAATGAACGGAATAACATCAGAGGACCCGAAACGGGGATGTTCTCCGGTATGTGTATTCATGTCTATGAGCCTGGATGCTTCCTTTATGCCTCTGAATGCCGCCTCCACAACCCTGTCCTCCGGTGCGACAAATGATACAACTGATCTGTTGTGGCTTGGATCAAGCTCCGTGTTTAGAATCCTGACGCCTTCCACGCTTGATATGCTGTCCACTATTGAATCGACAATCTTCTGGTCCCTGCCGTTGCTGAAGTTGGGAACACACTCTACTAGCCCCATGAACGGTAATCGCGGAGTGAGTTATAAACTGTTATCGACCGCGTAAACTCATACTTGAAAGAAGAGGATCTGATATCCCATACACGCATTCTTCGATGCAGGGTACGCTTTCTATGTGACAAATTTAATACTTGCGATGTAATAAAGTACGAATAATGATTGAATCGAAGCCAGACAGCATAGGAATCAACGACAGACTCAACAGCATAGTGCTGTTCAACGAATCTGGAGACAAGTGGATCAGCCGCAGGAGGATTGTCGGCGGCAGCAAAACCAACATACTTAATCTGTCTGCAATAAGATATCAGTGGGCTGTTGACTATTACAGAAGGATGTCTGCGTCCACATATAACCCGCTCCAGTTTTCCCTCTCGAGAGAGAACAGGGAATATACTTCACTTTCCGAGATTGAGAGAAAATCCTATGATAGAATTTTATCATCTTTGGTGGTTCTGGAAAGCATCGTTGTTTCGAATATCCAGTTTGTCTATCCTTATATAACGTCTCCGGAAATATCAGCATGCTTCTCCACCATGCAGCTTCAGCAGACTGTCCACTGTGATACCTACTCTCAGATCATTAACAATGCTGTTCCGGAGGCACAGAGAGAGGGCGTATTTGAAGGCTGGAGAACCAATGAGCAGATGAGGCTGAGGAACAGAGATATCAACGGCATGCTCCTGAAATTTGTCAAGGAACCAACAATGGGAAATTTTCTCAAGAACACCCTTGTCACGACATTGGTTCTTGGTGTCGTGATCCCGACGGAGATCGCCCTTATTTACGCGCTTGCAAGACATTCAAAGGTCATCGCAACTGCCAATGCCATCAAGTACGTGCACAGGGATCTTAACCTGCATTCTGATTTCCTGCAGACACTAATAAAGGCCCTGTTTGATGAAAACACAACCCTGAATACCCCTGAGGTCAGGAAGGACCTGGGGCAAACCGTCAGGGATGTCGTGAATATCGAAACCGACCTGATCCACAACATCTCCGAAAGCATGATACCGGGACTTTCCGATGTCACCATTTCAAGGTTCTCCCAGTCTCTCTCGAATAAGATTGCAAAGAACATAGGAATGGAAACCCTGTTTCCGGGAATCACCATGAGCCCCATACCCTGGTTCGACAGCTTCGGCGAGATAAGAAAATAGGTATTACCCTGAAAGTTATTATTTCATATACTACAATGACCGATCTGTTCCATTTCAGTGATAGCCCAAGCCCTGATTAAATCTCTTTTTTTGCGTAATGTTTCTTATTTTTTTCCACACCTTCTTTAGAAGAATCATTAACTTTGCCTGTAAAGAAGCCCCCACTTTCCGACCTTATTGCTTGTATAAATCTATTCATGTCTTTGTTCTCCCTAAGTATGTTTTCAATAAGTCTTGATTTACTAAATCCGGTCTTTACGCACATGGTTTCCATCGCCCTATTGAGTTCCGAGCTAACGGAGATGGAAATTTTTACAATACCTTTGTTACTTTCCATACTCCGGTATGACTGTTGTATTATTTATATGTGCCGAATTTTAAAATTTCACATAGACGAAATAATTCTTTCCATAGGCACCAGTGTGCCCCAATCAGCATCTATGTACTTTGGACCTTTAACGTAGTAACCCAGTTTTTTATAGAAGTTGACCTTATCTTCAACAGCTTCCAGTAATATCTTATACGCGTTCAGTGAATGAGCTATATTTTCGGCCAGAGCCATAAGATCAGTACCGATACCCGTCCCCTGATAAGACTTATCAACGGAAAGAAGCTCTACCACCAAACTATACTCATAAAAGTCTGGGTTGTCATCAATTCCTTCTACTTTTCTTTTATGAAATGTGAGTTCAATTATTCCTATGGGTTTTCCCTTCACCTTTCTGAGAGATACAAATGTGTCCTGTCTCAGAGAATCCTCGTAGAATCTCTCAAGTGAGTAACTGTCCATTGTTCTATTTCCAGAAATTATTTCGAATCGTACATCACTCTTTTTTATCCAGTGATATCCTCTGGGCAATTTGAACGTCAGCTTCATTAAAACCGAATAGATTCCATCAATATAATTGACTTTGTATGGAAATTCAAGTTGCTGTTAACAGTAATTCAATCCTCCGTACATCTTTGTTCTTCCTGTTAACGGAGCGAAAACTTTGATCCCTTTTTGATTTATTTAAGCATTTGTATATCTGATTTCATTTTCAATATAAACGGATCGGATCACTAGCGATTCAAAGAGGGAAACAGCAAATTCCGTTGAATGACAAATGTTTAGATACGACGGATATGATGTGATAGCATGGTGAAATCGCTTTAGAATGCAGATAAACGGTCTTGTATGCGTATCACTTTTTACTAAAATTGTAAAGAAAGTCTTAAAAACTAAATAGGTTTTACTTATTTTACCATGTTATTTACCAATAGCAGAACTAAATTGTTAACCATGTTTGATCAATTCTGGTTCATTTCTGGTATGAAAAGAGTTTATCAATTATTCTGTGAATTAAAGTTTTACGGGATTTTGAGGGGGAAGTTTCCACATGATTAAGGATATAGTGAAGAGAGACGGTAAGATTGTACCATTCCAGCAGAAGAAGATCACAGAGGCAATATTCAAGGCAATGACATCGGTAGGCAACGGGAATCTTGAGGATGCTGAAAAGATATCCCAGCTGTCCGTGATGAAACTGGAGACTCTGACCAGCCGGCCCACAGTGGAACAGGTGCAGGATGTAGTGATAGAATCCCTCATGAATGACAGGATAGGCGGAAAAACGTTCTCGGATGTTGCCGAATCATACATCCTTTACAGAGAAAACCACAAGAGGATAAGGGAGGAAAAACAGAGGATAGAAAGCGACGTGCAGCTTAAAATCGTGCAGAAACAGAAGTACGTGCTTGAGAACGAACCTCCAATAGAATTGAAACTGCGACCTTCGACAGTCACCAACAGACAGGGGCAGAGAGTACCCATAGACATCACCAAAATCAGGAATGTAATAGAGAAGGCATGCATGGGACTGGAAGGTGTTGATCCAATAGATCTTGAGCTTGACTCGCAGCTTCACTTCTACGAAGGCATATCCACCAGGCAGATCCAGGAAACGCTCATCAAGGTGGCGAATGAGAAGACCTCGACGAAACAGCCAAACTGGACCTATGTGGCTGCGAGACTCCTTCTTCATGATCTTTACCAGGATGCTGGAAGAACCAGGAATTACAGCGGTTCAGATTATGGGGATTTTTATGATCTCATAAGGAAACTCACAGAGATTGGACGATATGACAGAAGGATGCTTGAGAATTTCTCGGAAAGCGAGATAAAGACTCTTGGGGCATACATAAGACCGGAAAGGGATCTCCTTTTTACGTATCCCGGCCTGAAGCACTTGAGCGACAGGTATGCCGTCAGGGGACCGGATAATGAGGTCATGGAACTTCCGCAGGAGGTCTTCATGGGCATTGCCATGTATCTTTCGCTGGCCGAAAAGAAGGAGGAAAGGCTTGGCTGGGCAAAGAAATTTTACGATGTTCTTTCAAATCTCTTCATCACCATGGCAACACCAACATTTGCCAATGCAAGGAGACCGTCCGGTCAGCTGAGTTCATGTTTCATAGACACGCCCGAGGATTCCCTTCAGGGCATATTTGACGGACTGACCACGTTTGCAAAGGTTTCGCAGAATGGTGGAGGCATGGGTGTCTATCTTGGCAAACTCAGGTCGCTGGGAAGCACCATAAGAGGCTATAAGGGGGCCGGTAGCGGAATCATACCGTGGGTCAGGCTATATAACGATACAGCAGTATCTGTGAACCAGCTGGGACAGAGAGCTGGTGCCGTCACCATCTGGCTTGACATATGGCACAATGACATCATAGATTTCCTGGACCTCAAGACAAACAACGGCGACGAGAGAAGGAAGGCCCATGACATCTTCCCCGGAGTGTGCATACCCGATCTGTTTTACAAGACCATGGAAAGAAACGGAACCTGGTATCTCTTCGATCCAAATGAGATTCGGATAAAGAAAGGATGGTCCCTTGAGGATTTCTGGGGCGAGGAATTTGAGAAAAGGTACATGGAGTGCGTCAGTGACCCGGAGATAGAAAAGAAGGAGATGTCCTCCCTGGACATAATGGGACTCATCCTGAAAAGCCTGTATGAGACAGGTGGACCCTTCATATTCAATCGCGACACCGTCAACAGGACAAATCCGAACAAGCACGCCGGCATGGTCTACTCATCGAACCTGTGTACGGAAATATGCCAGAATCAGTCTCCAACTGTGAAGATAGGTGACAATCTCAGTGATGACATGATAAGGCAGGAATACAGGTCCGGCGATCTGGTTGTGTGCAATCTTTCATCCATCAACCTCGGCAGGACAGATACGGTCGAGAAACTGAGGGATGTGATCCCAGTACAGGTCAGGATGCTTGACGATGTCATCGCCATGAACAATCTTCCGCTTGAACAGGCGCTGCGCACGAATATGCGATACAGGGCAATAGGCATCGGAATCTCCGGTTACCATCAGCACCTGGTCAAGAAGGGCATTCCATGGGAATCTGAGGATCATCTCACATACATGGATAAGCTGTTCGAGGAGATCAACTACCTTGCAATCAAATCCTCCATGGAACTTGCCATGGAGAAGGGGGCGTATCCTCTTTTCAGGGGAAGCGACTGGGATACAGGCGAATACTTCAGGATTAGGAATTATGATAGCGACAGATGGAAACAGCTTGCTGACGAAGTCCATAAGAACGGTTTGAGGAATGGCTACCTGATGGCCATTGCGCCCACAGGATCGACATCCGTCATAGCGGGTTCCACAGCAGGTATAGATCCGGTATTCAAGCCTGTGTTCACAGAGGAGAAGAAAGGTTTCCTCATAAGACAGGTTGCGCCGGAACTCACTGCAGGCAATCTCCCTCTCTACAAGGGCGCCCACCAGATAGATCAGGAGTGGAGCATCAGAGCTGCCGCAGTGAGGCAGAGGCACCTCGATCAGTCACAGTCAATGAACATATATGCCACGCCGGAGATGGATGAGCAGAAGTTTCTGGAGATATATCACAAGGCCTGGAAGCTCGGTGTCAAGACCATCTACTATTTCAGGAATTTCACCATTGAGGAGGACAGCTCGGACAGCACCTGCGAATCATGCCAGGCTTGAGGTGATCGGTTATGGAGGTAAAAAAATTATTCAATCCGGAAGGGACAAGGGATCTGAGCATGCAGAGACTGGTTGGCGGCCCTTCCACGAATCTGCTGGAATTTAACCATTGCAAGTATTCGTGGGCTGAACCGCTGTACAAGAAGATGAGGAGCTTCTTCTGGATTCCTGACGAGATCCCGCTCGGTGAGGACAAGAAGCAGTTTCCAACTCTGACACCATACGAGCAGGATGCCTATCAGAAGACTCTCTCGTTCCTGATTTTCCTGGACAGCATACAGATCGACAATCTGGGAGCGATAGCTTCATACATAACAGCACCTGAAGTGACCGCATGCCTCAAGGCGCAGGCATTCTTTGAGACGATACATGCCCAGAGCTACGATTACCTGCTCACTTCGGTTGTGGATCAGGTCACAAGGGATTCCGTGTACTCGATGTGGAAAGATGATGCCCATCTCATGAGGAGAAACAGATTCATAACCGATCTGTACGAGGAATTCATCAGGAATCCCAGCGACGTAAATTTCATAAAATCCAGCATGGCTGATTTTCTCCTTGAAGGTGTGTACTTCTACAGTGGTTTTGCATTTTTCTATGCGCTTGGAAGGCAGGGAAAAATGGGCGGAACCGTCAGCATGATCAGGCTGATACAGAGGGATGAGAACACACATCTAGCGCTCTTCACCAACATACTCAATGTTCTCAGGGACGAAAATCCGGGATGGTTCACGAAGGAGATGGATGATTATCTACTTGAAATGGTCAGGACTGCAGTCAATCATGAGATCGCATGGGGGCAGTATGTCACGAGAAACCAGATTCTGGGACTTACAGATTCCCTCATAGATCGGTACATAAAATATCTGGCAAACATAAGATGCGAGGCGATCTCCCTGCCGAAACCTTATCCGGAGATAACTGAACATCCCATGCCCTGGGTTGACTCGTTCGCCTCCATGAACTCCACCAAGACCGATTTCTTCGAAAGGAGGGTCACAAATTACCAGAAGTTCGGCGGGATCATAAATCTGAACAAGCTCAAGCCTCCAGGCGATTAGATCTGCCCGGATTAACACACATTCCCGAGGAGTGGAATGCAGCGATATTCTTTCACTCTACATGGATACGCCTGAAAAATAATTAATACACTTAAGTTATTTTCTCATATGAACATTGAAGGAAAAACCATTCATGAGACGCCGAATGAGATCCTGAATCCAAAGCATACTGCACTTGTCGTATGGGACGTGCAGAACGGACTCGTCAGCGCAATATTCAACAAATCTGAATTTGTTCCGGAACTGGAAAGGCTCATAAAGAGTGCAAGAAAGGCCAGGGTTCCGGTCTTCTACACAAAGATCACGCCTCTGCCGTTCCGCTATGAGAGCTCCCCGAGACTGTACTCCACAATGAGGAGAATGGGAGTCAGCGACCCAAGAAAAGCTTCCTTCATGGCCCCGGGATCACCCGAGTCCGAAATATACAGGGATATCGCACCGGCTGAAGGCGACGTGGTCATCAACAAGAACACCGCAGATATCTTTGTGGGAACCAACTTTGAGATGATGGTCCGCAATGCGGGTATCGAGACCATCGTATTCGCGGGTATATCGACAGAGGTGGGGATTGAGTCCAGTGCCAGATCAGCCGCAAACAGAGGCTTCTATGCTGTTGTGGCAGAGGATTGCGTGTCGTCAAGGGATAAGGAACTGCACGAAGCATCCCTGAAGGTTATGCGCACCCAGATGATCGTCATGAAGGGTGCGGAGATCTCCAGGAACTGGGAGTAACTTACTGCTCTTGAAAATTGAAAGGATGGTGGGAATGCAGAAGTGAATCCCCTTCTCTATCTGTCATGGAATCACTGAAGTTTTTTCATGGAATGAATTGAAAGATTCCTTTGATTGCTACGAAAACATTTGAAAAACCTGAACTAGTGTCAACATACAGTAGTTATGTGTTAAATTGTAATTGCAGAACCACGCGGTAAACTGTGGTAAACATTTATATTTCCTCTACTAATGTGTTTAGTTAATGATTTCAACAGTGATTAAACGCAATGGTTCTGAAGCAAAATTTGATCAGGAACGTATCACCACAGCAATTTACAAGGCAATGCTTGCGGTTAAAAACGGAAGCATGGACGATGCAATGAAAGTATCAGATATAGTTGTTGATAGAATCACCAAGAAGACGCTCAGGCCAACAGTAGAAGAGATACAGGACGCCGTTGAGGACGTCCTTATGACCACATCGTTCAACGGAAAGTCTTACAAGGATGTGGCGAGAGCCTATATTATCTACAGGGAAAGGAGGAAGAGCATCCGTGAGGAAAAGAAGAGGATGGGTGTCGAGGACGATCTCAAGCTGTCCTTGAATGCAGTGAAGGTTCTTGAATCAAGGTATCTGCTCAAGGACGAGGAGGGTCATGTCTACGAAACGCCCAGGGAGATGTTTCAAAGAGTGGCAAAGAGCGTTGGCATAGTGGAAGGTTTCTACGAGTACAAGAGCCACAACAAGCCATCAAAAGGTTATGGATACCAGCTCGACGAGAACCAGATCAGTATATTGAAGAGAACCTATGAGGAGGTCAGCAAGGAGTCAAAGCCGAAATTCCAGTTTGATGAGCTAGTGGAATTCGTGGAGAACCGGAGCGTTCAGGTATCGGAATATATTAAGAAGTTTGAGGAGGAGATGTCCTCGCTCAGATTCGTTCCAAACTCGCCCACACTTATGAACGCGGGCACAAACATGGGTCAGCTGTCGGCATGCTTCGTTCTTCCCGTGGAAGATTCACTTGAATCCATCTTTGAGACTCTCAAACAGACTGCCATGATTCACAAGTCGGGAGGAGGGACCGGTTTCTCTTTTTCCAGGCTGAGGCAGAAGGATGACATTGTCGGATCGACCAGGGGGGTTGCGTCCGGACCCCTTTCGTTCATGCGGATATTTGACACAACCACAGATGTGATAAAGCAGGGCGGAAAGAGGAGGGGCGCAAACATGGGTATACTGCGCTATGATCATCCTGATATCCTCGACTTCATAACCAGCAAGGACTCAGAGAACACCGTTCTGAAAAATTTCAACATATCCGTTGCGCTCGACAGGAATTTCTTTGAAAAGCTTGACAGCGGCGACATGGTGGACCTCATCAACCCGAGAACCAGGAAGGTGGAGAAGAGGGTCAAGGCACAGGCCATCTGGGATGCAATAGTCACACAGGCCTGGAAGACTGCGGATCCAGGGCTTATCTTCCTTGATGAGATGAATGAGAGAAACACAGTGCCGCATCTTGGAGAGATTGAGGCGACCAATCCATGTGGAGAACAGCCGCTGATGCCTTACGAATCCTGCAACCTTGGATCAATAAACCTGTCCAAGTTCGTGGACAGCGGCAGTATAGATTTCAAGAAACTCGAGGAAACCATAAGGCTTGCAATCCGGTTCCTTGATGATATAGTGGACGCGAACAAATTCCCCGTTGACAAGATAAGGATTATGACCAGGACAACGAGAAAGATAGGACTGGGATACATGGGATTCGCCGACATGCTTGCTGCACTTGGAATCCCGTACAACAGCAAGGATGCACTGGATGCAGCGGAGAGGCTGATGAAGTTCCTCAATGACATTTCCCATGACGAGTCGAGCAAACTTGCAGTTGAAAGGGGTAATTTCCCGGGATGGGAGGGATCGTACTGGCAGAAGCAGGGAATACCTATGCGTAACTCCACCACAACGACCATCGCACCCACCGGGACAATCTCCATCATAGCCAACTGTTCCTCTTCCATAGAGCCGTTCTTTGCACTGGCCTTTGTGAGGCACGTACTGGACGGACAGGAACTGATGGAAACCAATCCGTTCCTGGAAGCCGAGCTCCGGAGGAGGAATCTTTACTCTGATGATCTCATAAGAAAGATAGCTGAGAAGGGCAACCTTTCTGACATTGACCTGCCGGAGGACCTCAAGAGGGTGTTCCCCACGGCGATGGAGATCGATCCTGAATGGCACGTAATGATGCAGGCCACATTCCAGAGATACTGCGACTCCGGCGTTTCCAAGACAATAAACCTTCCAGCGGAGGCTTCAGTCAGTGATGTGGAAAGAGCATACCGCATGGCAAGGGACCTACACTGCAAGGGCATCACCGTCTACAGGGACAGGAGCAAGAATGAGCAGGTCCTCTATGCAGGACTCTCCGCAGAGAAGAAGGATGAGAAGAAAAGGGATCCTGTACCTGAATTAATCCTGACCACGCCAAACATGGTCAAGCTTGATTCCACATTTGATCCCGCATGTCTCACAGGAAAGTGCACCGCGTAGACCTGGGCGCACATCAAACCTTTTCCATCTTTTTGTAATGTTTAATACCCATGGTCTGGTGATCACAGCATTATGCCGGCATCGGTAAACGTCAGGCAGTGGTGGAAGCTTTTCCTCACCGGCAGGACAAAGGGAGTGTACCTTGCACTGATCTCCTTCATCATCTACACGGTTCTCATCCTGTACAACAGGCTCGATCTTTTTCATTTTGTTCTCAATGAAATCGGACTGCTTGCAAGCTTTGGAGTCCTTGTTGATCTTGTCTCCCATCTCTTCAATGATTCCTACAAAACAGATATATCAAAAGAGGAATGGATTGCAAAATTCAAGAAGGGAAGGACACATGACGCCTACGGGATCGTCATCCAGATAGCAGGCTCTGCATTCGATACAGGGCATCTGATTCTTCTTTATATTCTCTGGATAGCCCTGATACTGGAATTTTATCTTATTTTCAGATCAAGATTCTACCATTGAATGCATGGATAGCTGACCTGGTTAAGAATGGCGCTATCAGCCCTTAGAACAAAAACTGTACAAGTACTGATGAAATAAATCCCTATAACTAGTAATATGGCGCCTGAAGTTTAGTTTCCGTAACTGAAAAGTTATGCATCATTGAGGCAACTAAGAGATAATTCCAACTTATCTCAAGAAAAGGAATTATCCTGAAGATATTTTTTTTAATTGTTCCTTATTTAATACTCTCCAAGGTTTTTCAACTACGGCATATACCGGTCTGCCTCCTTCCCCTTTCAAAGTAGTCTTGTAAGCCCTGTGATTAGACCAAATCGGAGAGCGCTCATTGTCAGATATAGTCGGTCTCTTTGGAGACCAAACGAGTATTCTTTCACCTTTGATGGAATCTTCTTCAGGCAGTTCCTATCGCCCCTTTTGACTTCAACTGCCTAAATATTCTAACCGTTTGCTCATAGGGAATATCGAGAATTTCAGAGACATCTGATGGATAAACCAATTCATTGGTTTCAGCCAAAAAGTTTGCTATAAGTTTCAGAGCTTCTTCATCGGTGATACCTTTAGGTTTTCGAATTAGAAACACATCATTAAAACTATTATTAAGCAGGTACAAAATTTTAAAATAATGCGTTAATAAAGATAGAATATCAACATTTCTAAGGGCCTTTTGAAAATTTATAACAATGCTGTCATAGGAATGAAAAATACCATCAATTTCCTGTTCTTCCATCCTAATTCACCTTTTCATCAAGTTGTATTCGCAAAGAACTATATCTTGATAGAGCGCTTTGTAACTTCTTACCTTTGGAAATTTTTTCTTCTGGTGTAAGTTTATCTATGTTTGATAGACCGAGAGAGTCGTTTGCTGATAATTCCATTATGAATTGCATAAACAACCCAAGATTTTTTGGATCCATTTCCTTGACAATAAGCCTGAAAGGCTCACCCTGAAATATTTCTCCAAACGATTCAAGAGAAACCCCATATTTCTTTTCGGTTTCACCAATCTTAATTAAGAAAGATGCCATTTCATCAACTAATTCAAAGAGAAAACTCATTAGCTGATTTGGACTGAATTTTGGGGCGGTCTTATCAATCTTACTTTTTTTAGATTTTTGAATTGTCATATCGATAAGTTAGAATTGAACTACAATATTAAATTGTATCTCTTCTAATAGATATGAAAACACATTTTATCCACAGGAGATATTGTCATATTGTAGCAGGAATCACCTCTATGGCGTATATTTTTTTGAAAATCATACTCATATACACAGTAAATTTTTGACAGATGTTGAGGACACATGTTATCAAATTTTCCCATTAAAATTAAATAAAAGCCAGACATCCTGACACTGGTGATGACGTCCGCCCATAACCGCCTCTGTGAGGCTGATGACGTCTGATTGCTGGTGAAACGATGTCATGGTTATGGGCTGAAACGATAATCCAGATAGCAGGGGTACTGCTGCTCTCTCCTCTTGTTCTGGGCATAATGAACAGGCTCAAGGCAATTGTTGAATCCCGCCATGGCCCCAGCGTCCTTCAGCCCTATTATGATCTTGCCAAATATCTCCGCAAGGAGATGCTGATTCCTGAGAATTCCACGGCGATATTTTATGCCGCTCCGTTTTTTGTATTCGGAACATATCTTCTCATTTCATTTGTCATACCGGTAATCCTGCCGTTCCCGGTTTACTTTACTCCCGCTGTTGACTTTCTGGGAGGCGGTCTGCTCTTTGCATTGACATCATTCCTGCTGATTCTTGGTGCGCTCAACTCAGGAAACAACGTCTCGGCAATGGGTGCGAGCAGATCTGCGACATTCTCTGCATTCGCGGAACCCACGCTCATCATGGTGTTCTTCGCTGTGGCGCTTATCTCCGGTACAAACAACCCCTATACGACCTCAAGCCTGCTCTCAGTTTCAGTTGTCAGCTACCTTGGTCTGTATCATCTTCTATCAATGGTTGCGTTCTTCATGCTACTCCTCTTCGAAACCGGGCAGCTGCCGCTGGAAAGTTCCGGGATCATGGAACTCGGAATGATAGACGAGGCAAGAATTTATGAGTATTCCGGGCCCCACCTGTTCCTTGTCAAGTATTCCTCGATGATCAAGATGTACCTTCTTGGGTCGGTTTTTCTCAACGTATTCGCTGTTCCATGGTACATGCAGTCCGGTCTCCTTGGATCGTTCCTGGACATTCCCATAATGCTGCTGAAATGGTTGATCCTCATAGTGGCGATCGTTGTAATAAACGAGACCGTTGGAAAACTCAGGCTGTTCAAGATACAGGACTTTCTCACTGTTTCCTTTGCTCTTGCCATAGTTTCAATCCTGACACTCACACTGGGGGGAATACAGTGATATTCAGCGAAGTTGAAAGCATTCTGGGAGCCCTCATACTTGGATCTGCCCTGCTTGTCCAGATCAGGTCCTACATCAGACCCATGATCAGTACTGTTGTCACCCAGTCCGTGCTGCTTGCTGCCATGGCCATACTCATAGGTGTCGAGGTGCACTCATATGATCTGATAATCCTTGCATTCCTTATTGTCCTGCTCAGGGGCGTGCTGATAAACTATGTTCTTCAGAAAAGGCTCCCCCAAGGGAGAGTGTTTGTTAGGGAATACTCACACGGTGTTCCTTCTGTGGTTATTGCCAGCATAATAGTCCTCATTGTATCTTTCCTGATCTACCGTGTTTCTTTCTATCCGTATGTGCAGGACAATCTGGGAGCCATCGGACTGTCCGTGATATTTCAGGGTCTATTACTGATAATGACGAGAAGGAACAGCTTCGCACACTTCGTTGGTTATGTCGAGGAGGAAAATGGTGTCATCTTTCTCGCACTCACCATAATACCTCTTCCTTTGCTGATTGAGATAAGCGTTCTTCTCGATGTTCTTGCACTTATCATAGCGGGCGGAATCCTTGTCACCAATAACGTCGAACATACCAGGGTTGAGGAGCTGATGGGATGAATCTTATTGTCACAGTGATCATAGCAGCACCTGCCATTTTCTCTGTCGGATACTTCAGCAGGCATTTCAGGGGAATCAGTGTGACAGCGGGAATCATTGCGGTGTTTCTTTCGACTGTGGTTTATCTTTACGGAATCTCATCCACAGGCATTTACCTGATCGATCCCCTGACCAGATACCTTCTGATCACCATTTCCTCCATATATCTGTTTTCAACAGTCTTCGGTTTGGGATATCATCACAAGCTGGGTGAATCTGCAAATTTGAGATTGCATCTCTCCCTGATGGACATTTTCGCCTCCACCATGCTGTTTTCCGTTTCAATAAACAACTACGGTCTTCTGTGGTTCGGCATTGAATCGACAACAGTATCAAGTGCACTCCTGCTCGTGATAGAGCGTGAGCCGCTGAAGATAGAGGCGGCATGGAGATACATAATCCTTGTATCAGCAGGCCTCACCATAAGCCTGATTTCTGTCATTGTTATGTATTACGCCTTCCACACCCTGACAATATCACAGATACTTGCACAGCATGGCAGCACCGGAATCCTCACAGATATAGCTGCAGGAAGTGCACTGATCGGTTACGGAACAAAGATCGGTCTGTTTCCCATGCACACATGGCTTCCTGATGCCCACAGCGAGGCACCCTCAGAGATCAGTGCCATGTTTTCCGGAGTTCTTCTTCCTGTCGCGGTTTATGCCCTGTACAGGGTTTATGAGGTAACAGCCGATCCAAAAGTTACCGATCTGTTCATGTTTGTTGCGGTCCTGACTGTTCTTTTTGCCGCGTTCATGCTTCCGTCCCAGCGCTTTTACAAAAGGATGTTTGCTTATTCAACAATGGAAAACATGGGCATCATCGTTATCGGCTTCATAATCGGCGGCCCGGCTCTAATCGGGGCAATCATCCTTCTGGTCTCCCATGCATTCGGAAAGGGCGGCGCATTCTATTCATCTGGAAATGTGCTGGAAACCTTTGGGTCAAAGAAAATTTCTGATATCGCTTCCCTCAGAACCAGGATGCCTCAGACGTCTGCATCTCTAATTTTGTCATCACTGGCAGTAACAGGCACTCCACCATTTGGAACGTTCCTTGGAGAGTTCATAATTCTCCTGACCTTTTATTCGGATGGGTACATTCTGCCGTTCAGCCTTGTGATGATTGCCCTATTTGTATCATTTGCAAGCATAAACTATCATGTTTCAAGAATGGTCTTCTATGGAAAGGATACAGAAAGATCAGAGGTTTCCGTTCAGCAGAGGGCTGTTGCCATACTTTCATCTGTCATTCCGCTCATCATTCCTGCATTCTTCCTGGTCTCTGGAGGATTTTAACCATGACTGAGGATGTTATGACTGGAGCTTTCACTGACGGAAAAGAGTGGAGAATATTCCGGGGTTATGGTGAACCCGTTCCTGTAATATCAGCGTACGAAAAAATTGAACATGACGAGATATTCAGGGCACTCACCGGGAATTATGGCGAAACGTCGCAGGGTGGCGATGTTTTCAATTTCACCTACGGACCTTCGGCCGGCGGGCTGGCTGAATCAATAAAGTTCAACATTTACACATATGGGGAAAGGATACTTTCCATGGTCGCGGAGCCGAAGTTCAAGGAAAGGAGAATCATGATAACTGGATCGGATCTGCAGACTGCGCTCCTGAGAATCGAGAGATTCAACGGTATGCTTTCCCCGTTTTATTCCACCATGTTCTGCAGATCTGTGGAGATACTCTCTGAAAGTGAGCAGAACTATGCCCTTGGAATGACGAGAATAATAATGAACGAGATCAGCAGAATCCTGGATCATATCAATGTACTTGCCAAACTAGCCGAGGGGGCATCCCAGAATGTAGCATTCAACCACCTCTTCATGATCAGGGAAAATCTGTACAGGATTGTGTCCAGGCGGTTCGGACATCGTTATTTCTTCGGAATAAACGGCTTCAGCGGAATTAACAGAAAAGTGGAGATCAGGGGCATCTCATCTGAAATAGAAAAGATCACGAGAGAGATAGACGACCTGTGGGAAGGGCTGGAAGGATCGAGAATATTCCTTGACAGGATCCAGACCACCTGCCCCATCAGGAAGGGATGGCTCATAGGGCCTGCGGCAAGGGCATCGGGAATGAATCTGGATTCGAGGAAAAGCAGTGGCCTGCTTCCCTATTCCGATCTTGACTTCGACGTTCCAAGAGAGCAGAACGGGGATTCCCTTTCAAGGGCGGTTGTGCGTAAGAAAGAGATCATCGAGTCATCCAGGATCATAGCACAGGCTGAAAATTATGCTGTTGATGTTCCGGAAGGCCTCAGGCCTCTCAATGGAAACTTAAATGGGGAGATCTCTGTAAGATCGGAAAACCCAGGCGGAGATGCCCTCTTACATCTCTGGGCAGAGAACGGGAGGATTTCAAGGATTTACGTGCGATCCCCTTCCGTACAGAACCTTCTGGCTTTCTGCACAGGAATAAGGGGAAATATTCTCACAGATTTCGTCTTTGGTTTTGAGAGCTTCGGCGTCCATGTTTCTGAACTGGGGGGACTCCTGTGAAGCCATGGGTGATCAGGGGACTTTCCAGAGGATCGGTAACCTCGCATTTTCCCGTAGGCAGACCGGAGGATGTGCCGGCATGGTCGACCACTCCAAGAAGGAAGAACGATATGGATGTTGCATGCCCTACCGGTGCTGTAATGGACGGTGGAGTGGATATGAGTCTCTGCATATCATGCGGAATGTGCTCGAAATCCTTCGAACCAGATGGAGATGTGGCCACATCGATCATCAGGCATCATGACCCCACGTTCAGGCATTCTTTCCATCTTTACCTGTTCGATGCTGGATCGTGCGGCGCTTGCAATTCCGAGGTGAAATCTCTCTCAAACCCTGTTTACGACATGAGCAGGCTTGGAATGTTCTTTGCCAGCAATCCCAAGCATGCGGATGCGATCATAGTGGTTGGTGTTCTAAGCGACGGGATGAGAGATGCGCTCAGGAGAGCTTACGAGGATATGCCCAAGCCCGGCCTTGTCTTTGCTGTTGGCGCGTGTGCAATTTCCGGAGGAATAATAGGGAAATCCATAGAGGAAGTGATCCGTGCGGATGTCATAGTTCCCGGTTGCCCTCCGAATCCGTTCACAATACTTGACGCACTGATCAGATCAAGGGGTGATGATCAGTGATCGTTTATTTCCTGATCCTTCTTTCAATTCTACCGCTGGTTGCATGGCCCTTTGGAAACAGGATACTCTATGCATTCAGCATCGCAGATTACTCGGCAATGGCTCTCTTCTCATTCTACCTGGTGCTTGCCGATTATACCAGAGATGTGGTCTTCGGAAAGTATATTGCAATCGGTGCCGATCCGCTGAGCCTCATCTTCCTGCTGATACTCTCGGTTGTCTGGGCACTGGCCTCATTCTACTCAGTTGAATACGACAGAAATTCGAGAACAAACAGCCTCTTTTTCACCCTTGCCATATTTTCGATGTTTATACTCATCATTGCAAGATCGTATCCTGTATTCATATTCGCATGGGAAGGCATGACAATCTCGGGCTATTTCCTCATAGGGTTCAGAAAAGGCGTCTCGAACATACCCCCATATGTTTTTTTGGTTTACGGTGAATTGAGCTCCCTCCTCATAATTGTGATGTTTGCAGGAATGTATGCACAGACCGGAACCATGATGTTCACACGGGCTAATTACAACGAAATCATACTGTTCCTTGGCGTGACGGGATTCTTCATCAAGATGGGGCTCATGCCTTTCCAGATCACTGAGTGGCTTCCAATAGCACATGGAAATGCTCCCACCAACGGATCGATACTTTTCAGTGCCACCATGACCACTGCCGCTGTATATTCCATTGTGAGATTCCTTTCTCTATCAGTCAGCGGCCAGATATTCGGGGACCTCCTGATGGCAATGGGGGGATTTTCACTTCTTTTTGCATCAATATATTCCGCATCTGCAGAGCACGTAAAGATGCTTCCAGCCTACAGTACCATAGAAAACAGCGGTGCGATGCTGATACTTATCGGATCGTATGTTGATCTTGTTGCCATCGGGGACTACAGCCTGGCCACCTTTGCCTTTCTGGCACTCATTGTATATGCGTTTGCACATGCAGTGGCAAAGGGCGGGCTCTTCATGTTTGCCGGAATAATGGAGAAAGGCACTGTGAATTCTGAAATCAAAACTTATTCGGGCTTCAGGAATCCGGTATCCTACACCGCAGGGGGTCTCGCAGAATCAATTTCGCTGTCCGGGCTTCTGCCGCTTGGTGGGGGAGTAGGAGAATGGATGCTCCTTGAGACCCTGTTCATAATGGTCACACTTGGGAATCCTTCTCTTTCTGTGGTTGCCACCATTGTGGGTGCAACAGCCGCGCTCGGAGGCGGGATATCGCTAATAGCTATGACCAAGATCTTCGGCTTCGGTTCCCGTGGTGGCAGATCTTCAGAACAGAAACGCGGACCCATGACGGGAGCTGTTCTCCTGTCAGGAATTTTTGTTCTGTGCATAGGAGTATTTGCCTCTTTCCTTATACTTGCACTAAGCAGTGTAACCGATCAGATGACAGGCATGGGTTCTTCGTTTGTAATATCATCTCTTCTCATTGTTCCCAAAGGATTCCTGATTCTTTCTCCGGGGCAGTCCGGCGATTTTGGCCTGATCTCGCCATTCTTCGTTGCCCTTCTGGTGGCAGTGTTTTCCGGCATCGCGCTACTTGCTGGAACCAGATTCAGGAAGAGAAAGGTTCAGGTCTGGAATGGAGGTATCGAAAAGACAGGTGATTTCCACTCGTTTGCATATGCAAATTCCCTCAGACTGACCATGCGGAAATTCTATTTCACCAAGGAGGAGGTGGAAGGGCGAAATTATTCAGAAAGGACGTTCGACGTGTTCTGGCTCACCATACTGTTTCTGGCAAGAAGCACCGTCAGTTTCTCAAGAAGAATGGGTTACAGGATCATGAACAGCAGCATCGGTGCATATATTTTCTACATCATGATTGCATTCACACTGGTGATGATTTACATCTCCCTTTGAAAAGGCTGTAGATTGCAAAGTGCTCTAAAAATAAATATAGAGTTAGAGAATCCCACACACCAGAGCAGGGGTTGTCGAGATTGGTCAAAGGCGCCAGATTGAGGGTCTGGTTTCGTAGGGATACGAGGGTTCAAATCCCTCCCCCTGCATATATATAAATGTCCAGGACAGTGTTTTTCGCTTTCTTTTCATACGCCCTTAGTTCACTTCCTGGGATATGCAAATGTTAGAATCGAATGAGCGCGCATTTCATCATCTCATCGCTTAAACTTCCACTATTCTCTTGTCCAGCTTCTTTACGTAGCTGTTTATCTTATCTGATCTGATTATATGGGAATCCAGGGTATAGAATCTCTTTGCTTCCTGGTCAGCGCAAAAAAATGCCAGGATAAGCCTGTCTGCATTCTGCACAAATGAATCTTCAATAGCCATAAGTTTGCTAAGATGTTCCTTCCATCCGTCACCAATGTCTTCCAGATCAAATATGCCTATCTTTTCTTCAGCTATCAACCTCCTTATATCTTCCATTTTCTTCGTAACGGAATCCCAGGTAATCCCTCCGTTATATCCAAAAATCAGCACGCGCTTAAAGGATTCTCCCAAGGCATATTTACTGACCCTGTAGACATCGTTGGACCAGTTATCTCTTACAAGTTTAGCCCTGACAGCTTTATGCAAATCCTTATTGTCAGGGATCAGGTAATTCAAAAGAAAATTGGCATCAATATGATAAATAACAGGATCGGGCATCGTAACCTTGCGTTTTAAAGGAAGCCCATTGTTTTAATCTCTTCATATACGGAATCAACATGGGACGGGTTCTTGTTCTCAGCTTTGAGAACTTCCTCTTTGAATTCCTTTGTCCTTAAGACCGCTTTCTCTATCTTGTAAGAATCTGAGAACATAATGATCGTCGAGGCAATTTCCAACCAAAGATTATCTTTTTCGAAAAGGATTTTTGCCAATCTTTTACTTTCCTCTGTCAGTGGTTGTTCGGACTCAGGATAATGTTCATCAGTTATGCTGTAATATTCTTTGGCAAGTTCCCTTGAATAGGGACCCCTTAGATAGAGGGAAAAAGGATAGTCGAAATCATTGGTCTTACGTTCAATCAGAAAAACAACCTTTTGTAATCTGAGCCTTTTGTCGAAGTTGCTACTGAAGTTATAGGTGTCATCTTCGGTCTTGAGAAAAGAATCAGAAACCTCTGCTGGCTTAATGTTTAAGATTTTCATTAGTTCCAAAAGTTTCCTTGTCAGCTATTTCCCCCCGTTTGTTAATCCGACCTTGATATAAGTATGACCGTCAGATATTTAATTGTGCCTGACGGTTTTCCGCGGTGTCCTATCCTCTTTCACATCGATACAATTTATTGAATTTTGTCTCTCATGGACGATAGAACTGCAGCAGGACGGCCAGTGCCATTATAACCAGCATAAGTCCCATTGTTATGAAGGACGCGACGTGAGTGATTTTCCTGATTCTCTTCATCTCGTCGTATTTTCTCTCTTCGCTCAGCCTCATTATTCTCTTTCCGTGATATATGTTGTTTGCATACATGAGAACAACCATCACGATAACGACAATAGATTTGATAAGGAGTATCTCGCCGCCGGTTGTGGTTGTTAAATCGCTCAGGGAAGGAAGATATGTGTAGCCGAGGTAAATGCCTGTCAGTATAAGGATTGCTATGAGGACATCGGTGTAATACCCAAACAATCTTCCGATAAGGCCAACAATTTTTGTCCGGTAGGATTCATCGTCAGTCAGTTTGTAGGAAACAGGCCATACAATCACCCAGATGAAAAACGATCCGCCTATGAACATTATGGCTGCAAAGACATGTATCATCAGTACGATTGCCACAATATCCTGAATCACGAAATGTCATAATCCTGTTCTATTTAGACTGTTGCCCTAAGATTGCAGTGGTCTCTTTCATGGTGAACCCCGATTTCATTCTCCATTTCATCCTCTTTAGATAGGTGTTTTCCTGTTCAGGAATGAGCGCCCCGCACTGTATTCTGATAAACCGATCCAGAGGAAAAAATAAGTAGGATGGCAGGGCATGTTACACCATGTTCAGAAACAGACTGGATGCAGGTGAACAGCTTGCCATAAAACTGAAAAATCATTCTTCTGACAACTGCATAATATATGCCATACCGAGGGGAGGGGTACCAGTGGCACACCGGATTGCTGTCATCCTCAACAAGCCTCTGGAACTTCTCATTGTCAGGAAATTAGGATCTCCCTGGGAAGAGGAACTGGCAATGGGCGCAGTGACAGAAGGGGACCCTCCATCTTACTATCTGGAGCAGGGAATGATGAGATCGCTGGGCATGGATGCTGCTGCAATCGATGATCTTATACATTCCAGAAAGAAGGAAATAGAGCGGATGCAGCTTCTATTTCGACACGGGAGAAAAATGCTTATTGATCCAGACGCCACTGCCATAATTGTCGATGACGGGATAGCCACAGGTTCCACAGTTAAAGCTGCTGTCATGTTCCTCAGAAAAATTGATCAGAAAAGGATTGTTGTGGCTGCGCCTGTCGCCGACCAGATTGTGGTTGATGAACTTGCAAAATTGACTGATGAGGTCGTATGTGTCAATGTGGTGAACGGTTTGTATGCCGTGGGAGAGTATTACAGGGATTTCTCCCAGCTTTCTGATGAAGAGGTGATGGAATATCTGAGTTAATTTGCAGAAAGTATCCTGGATAGCTGCCGGGTGAATGTCAGATTGAGATTGATCCTCCCCGATTTCTTGTTTCAGGCTGTCTGTACCGGAGACCTCATTCTATCTGTGTTCCGTCGCCGGAACTTTTATTTGCGCTGGTGAAACGAATTTATTAACTTTGTTAACTATCTCATATTTATATGAGATTGAAATCACCAACTGAAGCGGAATGCGTAGAGACCAGAGCGCAGTTCTTACAGTTGTTCTCATAGGCACACTGATGTCGGCAGTGGATACGACAATAGTACTTCTGGCTCTGCCGACCATAACTACAGATTTGCACGCCACGCTTATTCTCTCAATCTGGACCATACTGATCTATCTTCTTGTAATTGCAATACTCACCACTCAGCTTGGGAAACTCGGAGACATATTTGGAAGAGGGCGCATATTCAACATGGGTTTTCTAGTCTTTATCATCGGCTCCGGTCTCAGCGGTTTATCCCCAACCATTGAATTCCTGATCGGATTCAGGGTGGTGCAGGCTGTTGGAGCCGCGCTTATGCAGGCAAACAGCAGTGCCATTGTTGCCGATACTTTTGAGCCTCAGGTCCGTGGACGTGCCTTCGGATTCACCACCCTTGGCTGGAATATAGGAGGAACCCTGGGAATAGTGCTGGGCGGAGTTATAACGACATTCATCTCATGGAGATTCATATTTTACATAAATGTCCCCATTGGCCTTATAGGTCTGTTCCTGGGAATGAAGTACGTGAAGGATAACAACAGAGTGCCGTCCACGCTGGATTACGGAGGAATAGTCATACTCGGGACAATACTTGCATTGATAGCTTATGGTGCCACCGATCTCACCTCCAATGGCCCCGATCTCTTCAACGGCGTTCTTATACTTCTGGGAATTCTGATGATCCCTGTCTTTGTGATGTACGAAAAGAGGGTTTCCAGTCCCGTGATTGATTTCAAGGCATTTGAATCAAAGCTTCTTTCATATTCTCTCCTGGCATCCTTTTTACAGGCCCTGGGCTATCTGTCTATTGTATTCCTGCTGATAATGTATCTACAGGGCATCAGGGGGCTTTCCCCTCTTGATTCCGCCCTTTTGCTTGTTCCCGGTTATGTTGTGGCAAGCCTGCTTGCCCCGAGAATGGGCCGCTATGCTGACAGGGTTGGCTTCGGGAGAATGGCCACTCTTGGGATCGCCCTGATGTCTGTTGCCGTTTTCATCTATCTTACTCTCACAGTAAGCTCAAACTATCTGGTAGTCATCACTGCCTCCACTATTTCAGGGCTTGGTGGTGCGATGTTCTGGCCAGCGAACAACGGCGCAATCATGAGCGCTGCAAGGTCAGGAATCTATGGATCGATAGGCGGGTTGACACGAACGCTGAGCAATATTGGCACTCTTCTTAGCTTTGTTGTAACAATAACTGTCGCATCTCTGTCTGTATCAAGAACGGTTGCATTCACTGTTTTTCTTGGTCTTGGAAACCTTCAGGGAGGAGTGTCGGCAAAATTTCTGGGTGGAATTCATATCGCTCTGATCATCTCGCTGATGATACTCATAGCTGCGGGCGTTCTATCCTCCTTCAGGATAAGAATGGGAGGAAATATGGCTGCTGAGAAGCATGGACAGGAAAATGTTAGCCCGGAGAAGGTGAGCAACAGTTGAACAGTTCTGATTCGATTCAGATATTTTTTCACCTCCCGATGAGCGTAGAATGTAATACCTGCTTGCAATGATCCCGGGTCCAGGTGTATCAAGATGAATGTTCTGGGAATAGAGGGTACGGCCCATACGATAAGTGTGGGAATCATCAACGAGGAAAACATTCTTTCAAACCAGGGCTCAATGTATCGCTCTGATACTGGGGGCATTCATCCTAGGGAAGCTGCAAACCATCATTTTGAAAAGATAGTTCCCATGATCAGATCGACCCTCGCTGCAACAGGATTGAATGGGTCCGATATAGACCTGATAGCATATTCAAAGGGACCCGGTCTCGGCCCGTGCTTGAAGATCGCGGCAACCGCAGCCAGGTCGCTTTCGTTAAAATTCAATAAACCAATCATTGGAGTGAATCATCCGCTTGGGCATGTGGAAATCGGAAGAAGGCTCACTGGAGTGAATGATCCTGCTGTGCTGTATCTCTCTGGGGGAAATACGCAGATCATAGCGCATTCCAATGGAAGATACAGAATCTTCGGAGAAACGACGGACATTGGCATTGGGAACATGCTGGACAAATTTGCACGGGAGGTCGGTATAGGTTTTCCCGGTGGACCTGCAATCGAGAAACTTGCTCTGGAAGGCAGGGAACTCTATGGTCTCCCCTATTCCGTCAAGGGCATGGACAGTTCCTTCTCCGGAATTCTCACCGCGTCCATGAGACTGATATCCAAGGGAATGCGGAAAGAGGATGTTTCATACAGTATACAGGAGACCGCGTTCTCAATGATGATAGAAATTTTGGAGAGAGCGCTCAAGCATCTGGGTAAACGTGAGATACTTCTTACGGGAGGCGTTGCAAGAAATCAGAGGCTCAGAGACATGGTGCAGAAACTCGGTGACGATCTGGGCATCAGGACCGGCCTGACTCCCAAGGAATACTGCTCCGACAATGGTGCAATGATTGCCCAGGCAGGGATGATGATGTATGAGAGTGGGATGAGAGTATCAATTGAGGAATCTTATGTTGATCAGAATTCCAGGATAGACCAGATCCCGGTTGACTGGGTGAATTCCAGCAACCTCCAGGACTACTTCGCCTATGGTGCAGAGGCAAGGATAGACCGATCCAGTTTCTACGGAAGACCCGCTCTTGTAAAGACAAGGGAGATAAAGAGTTACAGGAATCCGGTGATCGACAGCATGCTGAGGACCCAGAGGACAAAGACAGAGATATCAAACATGATCAGGATGCATGATCTCAGGGTTAACGTTCCTGCAATCTACGACTTCGATATGGAGGGATCGGTGATAACCATGCAGTACATTTCCGGGACAACATTATCGACGATGCTGCGTGATCCTTCTGTCCGTGAAGATTCCCTGATCAGGGATCTTTCACGTCAGATTGCACAGATTCACAATGAAGGGATGTGTCATGGCGATCTGACAACCAGCAACATCATGGTGGACGGCTCAGGCAAAGTGACTCTGATCGACCCCAGCATGGGGAAGGCTTCTGCCAGTCTTGAGGACATAGCTGGAGACATTTTCCTCATGCTGGAGTCCTTCAGGAGCGCACACAGCGATAGACCAAAATTGGGTGATGAATTTCTCGATTATTACAGTTCTTTCAGCAGGGATTTTGCCGAGATCAAGGCGAGGCTGGATGAGATCGAGAGGCGGAGGAGATATCTGTGGTAACACTTGTGACAAGTAATAAGCATAAGTTTCAGGAAATAAGGGAAATGTTTGATCAGAACGGACTGGATCTTGAATGGCATGAGCTCACCTATGAGGAGATTCAGGCAGATGACACATACTCTATTTCATACGACAGTTGCAGGAAACTGGTGAACCTTGTAAAGGCACCATTTTTCATGGAGGATACTGGACTTTATATAGATAGCCTGAAGGGTTTCCCTGGACCTTATTCCTCCTATGTTTCCAGGACAATCGGAAACTCAGGGATCCTGAGGCTTTTGAACGGGCTTGACAGATCGGCGAAGTTTGTAACCGTCATTTCCTATTACGACGGAAATTCAATTCTA
This sequence comes from Thermoplasmata archaeon, assembly GCA_049965715.1. Taxonomy (GTDB): domain Archaea; phylum Thermoplasmatota; class Thermoplasmata; order Thermoplasmatales; family Thermoplasmataceae; genus JAKAFX01. The sequence goes on along the minus strand of JBMFWA010000001.1, from coordinate 151,019 downwards.
CAGTTTGACGGGATCCTGCGTGGTCATATTTCTGCCGAATCCAGGGGAAAGAACGGATTCGGCTTTGATCCAATATTTGTTCCCGATGGGTCCGATATGACTCTGTCTGAAATGGGACTTGATCTGAAGAACTCCCTTTCCCACAGAAGCATGGCAATTTCAAAATTTATATCGTATCTCAAAAGAAATGATAAAGTGACCTCCTCCAGCTGACGCAGGATGTTCCCCTTCAAATGCTGCTGGCGGAGTCTCCATGGGCTTGAATTATACTCAGACGGAATGTACCCTTTCCTTCATGCTTTATGCTGATCCATCTGACTTTACGGATGCATGAAGCAATATGCGATCCAAACTTTCTCATTCCTGTCTGCCAGCGGACAGATCAACGTACTGTGAAAAATAATGAGGTTTTCACTTGCTTTCATCCCCTATCCTCCGACAGGGAACTTCTCGTTCACAAATGTTAAAATAAATCTATCAATATCGTGAGATCAATGGAAACGTCCTGGAGAGAATATCAATATTACATGTACCTTGTCCTTGCTGCCCTGTTCATTATACTGTTCGTTATATCATTCAACGATCTGGTTATCCATTATGCCGGAATTTCCAACCTGGTATCGCTCTCTTCCCTGGGAAACTGGCTTTACTGGGTTATTGCAATATCATTCTCTCTGGCTATACTGTTCTTCTATTATCTGTACAAATACACAAATGACTCCAAGAAATTTTACAATCTCGTAAACGGTTCCAGCAAGCAGACTTTTGTGAAGAATTTCAAGGAACTGGAGATCATATCCTCAAGGCTTGGCCCTTCCTATGTCAAGGAGCTTGAGAAAGCGAAGAACAAATGGAATATGAGATGATCCTGTCAGATCAGACTCCTATAAGTTCCTTGACAAACTGGGGCAGATAGAACGATCCGTTAAGGACCTCACTGTTGAAGTACTTTCCCGGTTTGCAGATGTTTGATTCCAGGGGCCTTGCTGAATCCGTTGCAAGCGTGAATGACCAGAAACCGCTCGGATAGGTTGGAATGAATGCAGTGTATGGTTTGACATGACTGAAAATTCCTGAAAGACCGCTATATGCCATCTTTATGGCCTTGGGCTGGTAATATGGTGAGCCGGACTGCGTAACGAAAACCCCGCCTGGATTCAGTGCTTTTTTGGCGTTCTGGTAGAATGATCTGCTGAAGAGTCCCTCTGCCGGACCCTCGGGATCAGTGGAATCGATGATGATGAGATCGAATTTCTGTTTTGTCTCCTCAAGGTACTTTATTCCGTCCTGGATGAGGAGGTTCACTCCTTTCTTGTCGAAAACAGAGGTCAGGTGGGGGAAGAACTGCTTTGAAACTTCAACAACCTGAGTGTCGATTTCCACGTTGGTGATCTCCTGAATTCCTATCTGGCTGAGCCTTGTTGCAGTACCGCCGTCTCCGCCACCGATCACAAGCGCGTTCCTGGGCTTGTGATCCACATAGTAGTACGGAACCATGGTGATCATCTCATGGTAAACGAACTCATCATACTCTGACATCTGGACGGTTCCGTCAATTGTGAGAAGCTTCCCGTAGTCATAGGTGTCGAACACGTCGATTCGCTGGAAATCAGTCCTGACAGACAGGAGCTGATCCTTAACCCTGAACGAAAGCTGCAGATTATCAGAATATCTTTCGGAAAACCAATTTTCTATGAGCCTCATGGCGCGATTTATGTTATAACAATATTTAATCGTTCCCACAAATTTTGGTGCGTCTGGATTTCCTTTTGTTTCAAGGCACTAATGAGATACCGGTTGTTCATATCCGTTCAAAATATTGACTAAATTCTGCATTTATTTCTATTGTGATCTTTTTATGCAAAAATCTGAATACGTGACAACTCAATCCATTAACGATTTTATTAAATCATGAATAGAAATATTTTAATAGTATTATGTCTATTATCATTGGGGGTAAAAACCTTGGTTGGAATAAGTGAATTGTCTAAGACGGTTTCCAAGAAGACCGGCACAACGCAGAGAGTGGCCAGAAATGTGATAAAACACTTTTTGGACACAATAGTGAGCGAGTCAGACAAGGGATCTAAGATTAACCTTGCCGGATTCGGTATCTTCGAGAGAAGAAAGCAGAGTGCCAGAAAAGCAAGAAACCCGCAGACAAAGAAAATCATTGATGTACCAGCGAAGAGGAAATTCGTCTTCAGGGCATCAAGCAAAGTCAAATACAAGTAAACATAAAACCCATAATTATTTATTTTATTATTTATAAAACCTATATTTTTGATACCTCCTGATTTTTGTTATTAATGTGTTGACCTAAGCTATTCACAAAATTAAAATATCCAAGCATTGACTGTCCATTCTATGCCAAGAAACGATGAAGTGGAACAGATGCTGAGTTCGCTTTCCATGAAGTCCAGGGATGAGCTTTTTTCAGAGATTCCGGCAAAGTTCCGGAAGAGTGTTCTGAGGCTTCCCCGTTCAAAGAGCGAATTTGAGGTGATTGAAACTGCAAAATCTGTCGCAAGGACAAACCAGTGGGACCAGTTCAAGAATTTTCTGGGCATGGGATTTTATGACAGGGTTATTCCTTCCAGTGTGGACAGTATTATTTCAAGATCCGAGTTCCTCACCTCTTACACACCATATCAACCTGAGGTTTCACAGGGTATGCTCCAGTCCCTGTTTGAATATCAGAGCGTAATGTCCGACCTGATGCACATGGATTTCTCGAATTCATCCATGTATGACGGATATTCTGCCCTTGGTGAGGCCGTAAGAATGGCCTTCAGGGAAAATGAGAGACCGAGAATTCTGATCCCAGATAACATGATCAACACCAAGCTCCAGGTCATTGAAAGCTATACTGAGGGACTGAACCTGAAGTTTGAGAGGTACAGGATTTCAAGGGATACCGGTGAGATTGATCTCGAAAACCTCAGGAGTCTTGTTGACGGGAACACCTCTGCAATCATTGTTGAGAATCCTAATTCCTATGGCGTTCTGGACAGGAATGTGACCAGGGTTTCAGAGATCAAGAAGGATTCACTCCTCATCGCATATGTCGATCCAATAAGCCTGGGCCTTGTCAAACCCCCAGGTGATTACGGCGCTGACATTGCCGTGGCAGAAGGCCAGCAGATGGGCATTCATATGAATTACGGGGGGCCGTACCTGGGTATATTCACCTTCAGGAAGGAACTTGTAAGAAAATCCCCTGGCAGGATCATAGGAGAAACTACGGATGCTAACGGAAGACGCGCATTCGTCATGACACTGCAGACAAGGGAGCAGCATATAAGAAGACAGAAGGCGACCAGCAACATCTGCACAAACCAGGCCCTCATGGCACTTGCTTCCCTCACATATCTCTCCCTGCTGGGTGCATCCGGTTTGAGAAAAGTGGCAGCAGTCACCATGGAGAAATCCAGGAAGTTCTCAGACAACATTAAAAAGGTCATTTCAAAGGATGCTGTTCCGTTCACCGGAGTCCATTTCTCCGACGTCATTGTGAAGCTTAACAAGAGCGAGAAGGATTTGAATGCAGCGCTGATCAAAAACAGAATAATCGGCGGAATTCCGCTCTCCAAACTCATTCCAGATCTATCTGATCAGCTGAAGGGAAATTATGCGTTTTCATTCACAGAAAAAACGGCAGATGCGGACGTAGATCTTCTGGCATCGATTCTGGGAGGGATCTGATATGACATACAGACAGGCTGTCTTTGATGAACCGTATATCAGGGACTATCATTCCGGAAGCACTTATCGGATACCGGGAACTGCCGACATGGATAGTCTAGAGATTCCTGAGGAACTGAAGAGAGAGGTCCTGAATCTTCCTGATGTGGCTGAATATGATGTGGTGAGACATTTCACGAGGCTTTCGGAGATGAACTACGGGGTGGATTTGGGAATGTATCCACTGGGATCATGCACAATGAAGTTCAATCCTAAGTATGCGGATCAGATTGCATCGATCTCCCAGTTCAGTGATTCCCATCCCCTGCTCCCAGAGGAAATGGTCCAGGGCAACCTGAAAGTTATATACGAGCTCCAGGAGGCATTGAAGATACTGTCAGACATGGACGCTGTCACGGTGCAGCCCATGGCTGGTGCACAGGGCGAGTTCACAGGCATGCTCATAACCAGGAAGTATTTTGAATTCAAAAATGAACCGCAGCGAAAGGAGATCATAATTCCTGATTCAGCGCATGGCACAAATCCTGCCTCCGCAGCGATGGCTGGATTTGAGGTTGTCGAGATACCGTCCAGCGATGAGGGGACCGTCGACCTTGATGCCCTGAAAGCTGCAGTGTCGGAGAAGACAGCCGCGTTCATGATAACCAATCCGAACACACTTGGAATTTTTGAAACTCACATAGAGGAGATCGCGAAGATCATTCATGGCGTGGGAGCCCTGCTCTACTATGACGGGGCAAATTTCAATGCCATCGTCGGCAAGACCTCCCCGGGACTGATGGGCTTCGACATCGTTCACTTCAACCTTCACAAGACTTTTGCCACGCCACACGGCGGAGGCGGCCCTGGTTCTGGACCCGTTGCAGTGACCTCAAAACTCAAGGATTTCCTGCCCGTACCTGTTGTCCGCTATGACGGCGGCAGATACCATCTTGACTATTCACTTCCTCACAGCATAGGAAAGGTTGTCTCCACAATAGGCTCCTTCGGTGTCCTGCTGAGGGCATGGGCATACATCAATTATAATGGAGCTGACGGACTGGACGAAAACAGTACTGTGGCAGTCCTGAACACAAATTACCTGAGAAGCAAGGTGGAGGGCAAATATTTTATTCCCTACAGGAAACTGAAGAAGCACGAATTTGTTATCAGCACACAGAACACTGACAAGAGAGCTCTTGATGTTGCCAAATTCCTGCTTGATTACGGAATGCACCCGCCAACAATATACTTCCCCCTGATGGTAAAGGAGAGCATGATGATAGAGCCCACGGAGAGTGTTGGAAAGAGTGATCTTGACAGATATGCGGATCTGCTCCTTAAGGCACTTGATGTGCCTGATTCAGAGCTGAAGGACCTCCCTAAAAATACATCTGTAACAAGGATAGATGAGGTGAAGGCGGCAAGGGATCTGAAACTCAGGTGGTAAACCCACCTCCTTAATTTTAATTATTCTAAATTAAGAAAACAATATAAGTAAGCTCTTTATTAGTAGTTGTGGATGCTAATAACGAGAGGATTCTCAAAATTTCTGAAATGCTGAAAATGCTTGGCCTTTCTTCTTATGAAGCACAGGCGTTTTCGGCACTAGTGTATCATGGTGTAGCAAGCGCGGATACAATTGCAGACACAGCGGGAATACCAAGGACATCTGCCTACAAGGTCATGGAATCACTTGTCCAGAGCGGTTTCGCAAAGGAAACTGAAGGCAGACCGAAAATGTTCAAACCTGAGGACATGAACAAGATCAGGAGGGACATTGACAGCAAGGTCCAGACACTTTTTGAAGATTTGAGGGAATTGCGTGATCAGCTTCCCTCGAAGGGAGAACCGCAGCTCATCTACACAATATCCGGACACCAGAAGGTGATGGACAAGCTGGCGGAGATGATCAACATGACTGAGAAAGAGATCATGATAGCCACCCCCAGGGTGAGGGAGATCAGGAACGATCTCAAGAAGCAGATCGACAACGCAATCAAGAGGGGTGTCAGGGTTATTTTTGTCACACCCCCCAATAAGAGGGTTCCGGAGAACACAGAGGTCTACAGGAAGGACGGCATTGTTGCTACCGATGTTGCAAGCGACCAGACAAGGGCGCTCATTGCCGGACCTGATCTTGATGAATGCGGATACAGTGACAATCCGGCGCTGGCACTTCACGTCTACCAGTTCATAAACCTGATGATAGAAAATGTTTCATCCTGATCAAATCTTGCTGATTGTCCTGCAGGGAGTATGGAATGAAGTTGCTTGAGGAAAGGATGATCGGAGGACATATATCCACGTCCGGAGGAATATGGAAGGCTCCGGAACGTGCGTCTGTTTTCGGATTCAGAACATTCCAGATATTTTCCAAGAACCAGATGCAGTGGAAGGCATCGGAGCTGAAGGAAACTGATATTCAGGCTTTCAGATCTGGTATGGAGAAATACGGAATGAGTAAGACCATGGTTCATGCCTCCTACCTGCTCAACCTCGGCACCTCTGATCCGCAGCTTGAGGCGAAGGTCAGGCTGTCCCTTCAGGAGGAGATCAGGAGGTCCGACCTGCTTGGCACCGATTATCTGACAATCCATCCCGGATCCAGTTCCGGATCAAGCGAGGAGGCTGGAATAAGGAACGTCTACGAAAACATAAACTCTGTTTTCCATGAGGGAATAAAAACAACGATACTGCTGGAGACCGCTGCAGGACAGGGGAAGACTCTTGGCAGCAATTTTCAACAGATTGCAGAGATGATAGACGGTATCATTTACAGGGCAGGGATTGGCGTATGCTTTGACACCTGCCATGTTTTTGCATCCGGATATGATATAAAGTCCGAGAACGGCTACATGGAAACCATGGACCAGTTCAATTCAATCATAGGTTTGAACAGGTTGAGAGGTTTTCACCTCAACGATTCCAAAAAGGAGAAAGGCAGCAGACTGGACAGGCATGAACAGATCGGGCGGGGAATGCTTGGAATAGATGGAGTGAAGAATTTTATTAATGATCCAAGATTCAGGGATGTACCTATGATTCTTGAAACCCCAAAAGGGGAAGAAGGCTACATGGAAGACATAATGGAAATGGAAAGAGTTTATGGCAGGTTTTCGCAGTGAAGATCAAGCCGTTTAAGCCGCTTGTTTATACAGGGGAGATTTCAGATTTTGTATCCCCTCCCTTTGATACCATTCTGAAGGAGCAGGAGGAAGATCTGAAAGCGAATAAATACAACATAACAAAGCTTACGCTGCCTGATAATGGTGATTCAGCACCGGATCCTTCTGTTCTGCTGGGAGAATGGATCAGGGATGGGATACTGAAGCAGATGCCTTACGAAACCATACTTCTGGTTCTCCAGGAGTTCAGCTATTCTGGTCAGAGTTTCCAGAGAATAGGAATCATCTGCCTCACATCCATATTCCCCATTGACGGTTCTGTTAAACCTCATGAGAGAACCTTCGAGGGACCAAAGAAGGGCAGGATGCAGCTCATGGCCTCGCTTAAATGTGAACCGGAACCGATTTTTCTACTGGTGTCAAATACACGCTTTGATAAGATAATAAAGGGCGCAGTGAAGAATTCCCGAAAGCTGTTCAGCTTTGAGGAGCCCCTGAATGTGTTGAATAAGGTATATATCGTTGAGGACGAACAGGTGATAAGCGATATAAGAAAATCGCTGGAAACTGAAAATTCAATCGTTGCTGATGGGCATCACAGACTTGCGGCAACACAGAGCCTTGCTGAGCTCAGTGAAGGACAGTGGAGAGACTTCTGGAGTTATTCACTGTCATACATCACCTCTGTCCATGATCCCGGTTTACTCATATCAGGCATCCACAGGATCATAAAAACAAAGGAATACAGCAGGGACTGGATGGATTCATGCAGACAGTATTTCGATATAGAAACAGCAGATTCGCTGTCCAGGTTTCAGGGCATAGTTTTGTACGACGGAAAGTATCATTATTTCAGGCCGAAACAGGGTGTTCTCGAAAAGGACATTGACGGGGATTTCATTGACGGTTTCATACCGGAGACTGACGTACTGAACAAGATCATTCTGAAAAAATGCATGAAAATGGAGGAGAGTGACATTGAGAAGGGAGTGGTATATACCAATGAGCTGTCAGAGGCTATCAAGGAGGTTAATGAGGGCAAGGCCTCGATGTCATTCATCCTGCCTCCGTGGGACAAGGACATGTTCATAAAAATTGTTATGAAAGGCATCACTCTTCCCCAGAAGTCCACATTCTTTTATCCAAAAATCCCCTCTGGCATTGCCATCAACTACCCGGATTTCCTGTATGGGAAATTACAGATTTCGAATTGATGGGATGCAATATTTATCTGCATGTGAACGTTAAAGGATATCACGCCGCTGTGGCTTAGTTGGTAGAGCAGCTGATTCGTAATCAGCAGGTCGGGGGTTCAAATCCCTCCAGCGGCTCTTTTCCTACTTTCAGAAGCCACATATGTTAAGTGAGAACCCTATCTGTAAGTAAATTAACCGGATAGTCTACCATGGAACGAACATACTCTTGAAACTGTGTTGAAAAAGATAGTGGAGAATCCTGAGCTGAAGGAGAGGTTCCAGAAGGAATTGCCACGCCGTTGAAGGCAAATGGACCGGTAGGGATTTGATTAATGTTTTAAGCGAATACACTGATTATTTGAAATTTACTGTGTATAATTTGTTAAAATTCAAGCCACATAAACCAAGTTATATGCCAAGATCTACTATTCCTGAAAAACCACTGTAAATCATAATACCATTGCGTAGGAAATCCCTCCCGATTAACGCAATTAATCCCTGTTTCTCTATTTCCACTCCCATAATCCTAGTAGATTCAAATGTCCATTTCTGTTGTGGAGCCGCTACAATAGAGATCTGGACAGAATAAAGGTTCCTGATGGATTCTCCGCTCATACCGTGGCCCCTTGCAACTCCGGTTGGCTTTACATTTAATTTCATTGCTATAGAATCGTCTATGCAACTAATTGCAGCTCCAGTATCAATCAAACCCTTACCTTTGATCGCTTCTGGAATATTTTTATTATTTTTGACGAGATAGTCACGCAATATGTTTGGTACAGTAATTTCAAGGTCTACTATTGGGCCATCCTTAGCTAACAGATCTGGCGTCAGTTTACCAGAAGAATGATATATCTTACTAATAATTGGCATCCAACAATCCCAGCTCTAGAGTTGGTATCCATAGATCTTCGTTATCAGAGGAAATTCTTGCAATTAGGAATTCCTCGTTACCAAATTGCATGATCCCGACCTGGTATGCATCTGTATCAGTATCAAAAATTCCAATCAGATTGCGACCTTTAATAAGTACATATTTCCCCTCATTATTGTATATCAACCCCTTTTTTATTTCATTGAAATATGCATACTCTTCAGAAAGAGTCCTATCTACCATAATTACTCATCGCATCTTTATTAATTAACTTTCTCAGCGCCATTCAATAAGCATAGAAAATGCATCTATGAGTGTGCTATCAATCAAGTCACTAAATATCGCAGCATACTGGACCAAAAAGCTAAACATAGAATTTAGGCTGCGGAAGTTTGAAAACCTATAGACAAGTTTAAATTAGAACGTTTTAAAGGAATACGAAGAATGGGCATACTCGCCAAATCATGAAAGCCGCAAATTCTTTTCTAGTTTCTTGGACAGATTAGGCAGGTCCTGAGCGATGTAAAAGAAAGCCATCCATGACCACATTCCCCATCTTTTCATGCCCTCTTTTTTTACTTTCTCTACGGCTTCTCTATTATTCTCTGGCTTCTGGTCGAAAAGGAGTTTTCCGAAAACTTCTGCTGACCATACATCTATAGGAAAACCGCCGTGTGGGTTTATTATATCTGCTGAATAGTCACCGATTCCAGGCAGTTCAAGAAGCACTTTTTTTGCTTCTTTCGGTTCCATGTTTGTAAGCTGCTCTGTGGTGGGAAAGTCGCCATTAGCAAGTCTTTTTGCAAGTTTGACTATGTTCTTTGCTCTGTATCCGACCTTGCATCTCTTGGCAAGATCGTTTTCAGAAACTCCTGCTATTCTTTCTGGTAAAGGCCATGCAACAATCTTTTTTTGGTCAAATTCTGCCAACTCCCCGTAGTTCAGCATGAAGGAGGACCTCATCTCATTGCTTCTCTTGAGCTTTGCCATTTGAAGAAGTATGGCTAGTACCGCGTCCGGGAATATTGAATCCGGAAAGGTATCATGCATGCCATAAAGATCTTCAACCGCATACTTCAATATGCTGTCGTTTCTTGCTATTTTGTAGAATTTGCTCAAGTCCTGGTCAGCACCAAGTGCTTTCCCAATCTGTTTCGTGATTTTTTTCTGTTGCGTTTGTTCAAGATTATCTCTTGAAAATATATTCGCAACTACCATGGGGTCATCTACACTCCCTCGCGATGACAATTTTACTCCAGTTAATGAGTTGGAGAAGTGTGTCGCTGTCCAGAGCACGTTTTCCCTGTGGATTTCAAAAGGGGTGAACAGGTGCCAGCCTGCAGGATTCTCCACAGTAAGGTTGAAATTAAAGGGTCGGACTGGTGTTATCTCGAATTCAAAGGAATGTGTTAATCTGTTCATAGCGCACCAACATAATTACTTGACTACATCACTATTGTTTTCTTTATGCGTAATCCTTGATCTGAAAATGGAAATTATGGAAGCGATTATGTTGATTCCACCCGCGACATAGAACACCATGTCCAACGCGGCCATAAATGGATTTGCAAAAACACTAGGGAACCACAGACTGCTTTCAAGCAATCTAATTGCTGACGGTGATATTGACTGTGGAAGTTTACTCAATGAATCCAGAATTGCAGCTGCCGGGTTAATTCCGAGAAAAGCCCCGAAAATGGCTTCCGTTGGAGGCATATGAGACAGATACGGAGATAGGGCGGAGGCTCCCACTGCGTTCAATGCCGATGATATTTTTGATGATAAATTGTTAGCAAGACCTGCTATGAGTATACTAAAGAAAACTCCCATGCTTGCCACATAGCCTGTATTTCTCATATTGTTCAGCATTCCAGAAGCGGATCCTCTCTCACTGGCAGGAACTGATGACATTGCAGCAGAGATGTTGGGCGAATTGAAGAGCCCGTACCCAACGCCGAATAATGAAATAATAAGACCCATCCAGATATAATCAAAATTATATGGAAGAAAGGTCAAGGAGAGAATTGCCATGCCGGAAATGAAAAGGCCAGCCACTGTCAACAATCTTGGGCCGATTCTATCGGAAAGTTTACCTGCGATCACTCCCACCACAGCCATGCTTACAGTCATAGGCAGCATGTATATCCCTGCCCATAGAGGAGTTACCGAAAATGCGTATCCATTGAGCGGAAGCCATATTCCCTGAAACAGCAAAGTCAACATGTAGAGAAGTCCCATCATTGTCATAGCTGACATGAAATTTGTATAAGCTCCAATTGCAAAACCCCTGCTTCTAAAGTGGTGCAGGTGAAACATGGGGCTCTCCGTTCCTTTTTCCCAGAATATGAAAACTATAAACGTCGCAAGTCCAAAGAAAAGTGCAGCAATGACGTCGGGATTTATCCACCCCATCGGACTGTTTCCATATGGCGTGATTCCGTAGGTTACGCCTAGCGAGAGTAGGATTATGCTACCGGCGAACAGGATGTTTCCGATGACATCGATCTTCTGCTTCATTCTTGTGGAAGTCTCTTTCAATTTGAGATAGGACCACAGAGTGCCAAATATGCCAAAAGGCACACTTAGGAGAAATACGTCACGCCAATATATGACCGAAAGTAATCCCCCCAGAACTATTCCAATGCTGACTCCTGAAACTGAGGCAACACTGTTCAAGGAGATTGCGAATCCTCTCTCTGAAGTATCAAAATTATCAGTGATGATGGCGAAGCTATTGGCCAAAATAAAGGAACCGCCCACTGCCTGGATTACTCTGAAGAATATTAGCTCAAGTGCACCGGTTCCGCCCTTTCCAGGAGTTAGATAAAGCAATATAGAACCGACTGTGAATATGAGAAATCCAAGCTTGAACAGACGGACCCGTCCAAACATATCTGACATCCTCCCTACTGTAAGAAGCAATACAGAAACCACTATCATGTAACTCATTATAACCCAGAGAAGATATGAAAATAAACCAGAAGAGAGTGGATTCAAACCTATTCCTTTGAAGATTGGAGGCAGTGCAACTATAATGATGCTGGTATTTATTGTGACAAGCAGTTGTCCCAGTGTTGTGTTTGATAGGGCGATCCACTTTTGCTGCACCATAACAATCATTGACCCGTTGAATAGAATCTGCGCCTGTAATACATCAATGAAGGGCTTTGGTTATGAATGCTGCAGTTTTTCTACTACCTGTAATTACAAAGCCAGATGAGATCGCTGTTGCCCTGACTGAGACTGGGTATGAATCCAATGTTGTTGAGCAATCACGAAAAAAGTGAATACCGCAAACAGTACGCCATGAATGCTTCATGTTAAATTATGAAGAACGGGTTGGAAATCACCCATGAAACATTTTCGGGCAACAGTTTACAGGATTATCCAGCTCCGAGTCTCTGAAGGAAGTATATAATAGGAATTCCAATTATGCCTATAGCAAAAATTGATAAATTTCCAGTGATAATCGAGTAAATGATGACTGCTATGAGCGCAGCATAATCGATGATCACCATTCTGCCAATAAGTTTTGGAAGCTTTGGAAGATTTTCAAACACGTTTCCCATTTATTTCCCCCCCACATGCATCGTTATTTTGTCCATGGTTGCCATACACAGGGACCGTGGTTCACTTCCAAGGCTGGAAAGTGCAATCATCTGGGAGGCTATCATGATACTCTGAACGTTTTCGGGGCATTCCATCATGCCGTCATACATCTCTTTCATGTACTGATACCTTGCTTCATCGTCCATTGAGGCGAAAAGCATCAGCCTCTGAGTCATGACTCTCTGGCGATCAACTTCGTCGGCATGTGACAAGACCCACAGCATCTGAGGCAACATCCCTCTTCTGTCATTCTGGATTGAATGTGTTCTTCCGAAGACTATCACGCTGATCGCAAGAGCCTGGAGATACAATCCCAGTAGCAGTCCTAAAGGAGTGGATATAACCAGGAATTTGCCCATGAGCATAACAGTCATTCCATACATCAGGATCAAAACACCAACGTAGAGTATTGCCATGAGGCCTATCGTTCTTCTATATGACATGGTCAACCTGTCAACCTTGTGCTTCAGATAACCACGGATTGGTACCAGAATTATGGCTGCAATGATCATGATTATAATTCCCGGCCAGTAAGCGTTGTACAGAACTGCGAAGGGGATGTACCCCATGAATACATTCAGGAAACCATATGAAAGTCCGGTGAAGCCGAGATAGAGGAGCCCTTCTTCAAGAAGTATTCCCCTCCATCCCTCCATCTTTTGGAGTATCATCCTGCCCATGAGAACAACTTTGACCTTTGTCATGCCCCTTACCGCAACCAACAGAACCATTGCGAGTACGGCCCATAGAAGACCCCACCAGTTCCAGACTGGTAACCATGCAAAGTTATTCAGCGATCCTGGAGTAATGGTAAGCATAAGTTTCAGGCCAAGCCCTGCAAATATTTCACCACGGGCTAAGTTCGCGCCGGTGGGATATATGAGATCGGGTCTGAAAAGACCCATCTCAGGAATGAACTTACTCTGGATTCTCTTGCTGGCAAGGACTATGGTAGCTGCCCAAAACACACTAACTGCAAGTATAAAGTAAACAGCAGCTTCTTCTGGGCCGACATTTATCGGTGACGCCAAGATTAGCACAAGACCGATTACTGAAATCCAGTTTTCGAATAGGACAGCTATGACGTAAAGCGGTCTCCTATAGCTGCTCCATTTCACCCTCTTTGTTATGGGGAGGGTCATGGTAAGGGTTATGGATAAAAGAATCAGGATAGGTGGAAGCATGTACCACCCTATCCCGGTACCTTGAGAAATAGATCCAAGTATGTCTGTATTAATCAAATTAGCATCACCTGAAAATGTCAAACAATTTAAGCAACGTTTAAAGTGGCATGCCAAGGCCACTGAGCATCTTCTTCATGTTCTCTCTCTGTTGATCAGGTAGTGACAGCATTATACCCTTCATGGCCATCATCTCCTTCTTCTTTAGATCATCCGGCAGGTCATTAACGATTTGGATGTGTGATTTCATTAAGGTTTCCATCTCGTTCTGCTGCAGGGACATCATAACACTGGTTCTTGTTTTTGCGATATTCATGTATTTCTCATCTGGAAGATCAAGTGCAGCTACTAGCATTGATCTCATCGCTGCAAATCTCTCATTTTCCGACATCTTGGCAAACGACTTCATTTTGTCTGTCAGCATCGTCTTTCTCTGTTCGCCCGCCATATTGGCAAGTGCCTGTACCATTCCTTTCATAAAACTGTCTTCAGCCATGCTTCTATATTTGAGGGAAGTATTAATAGTGAAAAGTAAAAAAAAGTTGACTTGTGAGGAACTTTACACTATTTGTCTAATTTCTGATATCCTGAAAAGCCTAGGGGTCCCGTATCCCAGGATCCATGAAAGTGCACATACATAATTCCCAATAATTAACGACAAAACGTGCAAATCCAAGGGTCTGCATGCAACACTGACAATGAATTTCATGCGGAACTCAAGTTTCAACATAGCGATATAGTTCAACAGGTATATCCCCATATCACATGTCTGCGGATAATCCCTGTGTTTCGCTTTCACCTCGGTCCCGCAGATACTGCACCTGTACACATCAAGATCGTATTCTGTCACCCTGATCTTCTGCGGTGGCGAAATATCGAATATTGTCTTTTTCTCCGTTCTTAAGGGAGATCCCAGAATATGGCTGTATTCCGGACATTTCTCCATTGACACATGAGGTTTTTCCAAAACCATCAATTTCAGAATATATTATGTTAGAAACCTTAATATTTCTTCAAAATCCATTAAAATTATGGGTAAACAGTTCAACTTTCTCTGAATTCTCTGTGTATTTTTCCTGAATGTCGATGGCTTACGCTATCCTGTCAAGAAATCCTGCCCTCACAAGATTATAACACATGGCGGTGAAATAAGTCTTGACCCTGACCCTCTGTACTGTTGTTACCATTACATGGAAGAAGTGGAACATCCTCTTCATGAATGCATAGGGATGTTCCACCGCTGATCTGATTCTGGATATTCTGAGATTCCTCCTTATGCTTTTCACAGGTAAGGGATGCCTCCTTACGGATCGATCCATTGTACCGTTGATTCCTTTACATTCAGAACCAAAATACCCCTTATCACGGTAGCATATAATGCCAGGAATGCTGAGATCGATCTGTGAATCATGAACATTTGCTGGTGTTACTGACAATTTTTCGATGATCTTGATCTCATTGACCAGTGTATGGACTTTGTATCCGAAATGATTCTCATGATTCTTTACTGCTGATGTTCCATCTTTAGATCTTCTTGTCTTGGCTTCATCACCCCTGGGTTTGCCATATTCTCCCTTATCTGCCTCTATAAAGGAGGCATCCTGCATTGTTCCTGGTTTTATCCTTATTCTTTTTGCCATGATCTTGTATATTCTTTTTAGCCAGTTCTGATTCCATGAACTGGCCAGGGATACGCGCTCTTGATCTTGAGGTTAGTCCTCGTGGATCAGCATGCGTCTCCCTTCTTTCATTCCGTACCCGGATGGGATGTTGCAGCATGTCTGCGGATAAAAGACAAGTCTGTGGTGAATGGAAGAGATTGGGAGTGGAACTGGCTGGTGACAGCATGAAAATATTTTTGTAGGAATAGATCTGGCCAAGGATAAGTTTGATTATTGCGCAATGGATGATACCCTCAATATTTTATGCAGGGGAAGCAATAGGGAGAACAGGAACGAAAGGTTCAAAGAGCTATCGGATCTGATCAGGACACTGAAATCCACCGGTACCATGATGAAGATTGGAATGGAATCAACAGGAATATACCACATTCCGTTATACAACCACCTGAGAACGTACGGATTCCAGATACGTATTCTCAACGGTCTTGAGGTGAGAGGCATGAAGAAATCAAGGGTAAGGAAGACAACCAACGATGCTATTGATGCGGAATCAATTGCATGATACCTCATGATAAGGGAAGAGAAGGAAACATTTGTCGTGCCTGATAATTTCAGGAATCTCAGGGAATTAATAACAGCTTACAGCATTGTTACGGATAAGATACGAATATCAAAGAACAATCTCATAAGGGCAATGGACATGATATTCCCGGGACTGTCAAATGCAGTTGATATGGATGAAGATACCCTTGACATGTTGAGCAGATATATGACACCTGAAGATTTCATTTCAGCTGATACTGGTGAAATTGAGAAATATGTGTCCAAGAGAAGATATGACAAAATCATGAAGATTGCAGCAGATTCCCCTTCAAATATGAACCTGGAAAGATCACTGAGGATGGAGATATCCTCTCTTATCAGGATACTGAAAGTGCTGATGGATGAAAAGAAGAGTTTTGAGAAAGCAATGAAATCTGATCCAGTAATTGGAAATCATGTCATAATGAGCATTCCGGGAATAGGCCCAGTAACAGGATCTGTAATTCTCGGAAAGATATGTGACATCAATCGTTTTGAGAATGCAGAGAAGCTTGTTGCGTTTGCAGGCATTGATCCTGTCATTAAAGAGAGTGGAAAACAGAGATCCCAGAGATCAATATCAAAAAGGGGAGATTCAGCACTTAGATCAGCAATATACCAGAGCACACTTGCTGCAATAAGGGGAAATCCGGTCATATCAGAATTCTATCACCGCAAGGTAGATGGTGGAATGCCAAAGAAGAAAGCAATGGTGGCAGCATCAAGGAAACAGTGCCATATCATATGGTCGGTATGGCATAACAACAAACCGTTTGAGATACCTGAGAAGTTCAGGAAATTGGAATAAACTAAGGAAAGGAAATACGCGAAACACATATGGGTGAGCGGCAGCTATGAATCTGTTACATCAAATTTCAGTTAAGGAAACTTATTATAGGATGCTGATAAATTACCTGATTTCCATTGGCATGAATTTTGTGATACATGCACCCAAGCTTGGCAAAGAGTGTAAAGGGGAGGAAATAGATATGAAATATACAACCTCTTCACACCACAGAAGAAAAAAGGATCAGGCCTCATTCCATGTCGTTTCCATATATGGACACAGCAAGAAGGGTTGGACGTTATATGTATTCGCAACAAACATGGATATTTCACCGAAGAAGCTGCTTAAACTGTATAGAAAAAGATGGGGGATAGAAACCGGGTATCGAATGATTCGAAAATTTCTTGCAAAGACAACGTCGAGGAAGCACAAAATCAGGCTGTTATATTTCTATCTTGCAATACTCATCTACAACATGTGGGTTCTGCTGAATATTGTATCTCGGGTGAGAATAATAGCTGACAATATGAGGATATTCATCGCCTCAGGTCTGATTAGAACCAATCCTTTTGTTACAAATCTTGTTCAGTCAAATGGGCACTCTGGAGGTGAATTTTGATCTACTGTCATGGAAAGGGATGACATGGATGTGGTCCGCATTTTCAGGATAACATGCAGGTGGAGGGAATTCCGGGATCAGTATCATGCAATAGCATCTCTCGTGAGATATGCAAACAGGCTGAGGGGAATACTTGATTCGGGATCACCATCTGAGGACGTGATAAAATCCCTTGAAGATTTCCTGGAAACCGTGAAGGCAAAGATCGCAGAAGGTGGGATCTATTCCGATCTCACAGCCATGGTTGATACGATCGAACATCACTGGGACGGCCTCTTCTTCTGCTATGACGACAAAAAGATACCGAGAACCGACAACGGCCTGGAAATCACGATAAGGCACAACAAGGCCGGTTACAGGAGAATGAGTGGATTCCGGTCGTGGGACGGGTTCATCGCAAACTACGGGAAAAGTACATTCATGATCCCGCAGGATGTTTCACGCGCAACGCTGATAGAGATGACAGAAAACGTTGATCGGAAAGCATTCGTGGAGAGGTGGAAGGATTTCGGATCAAGAAAGAGGGTGCAGTCGCTCATGAGGAAAGCCTCGAAGGGATACAATGCAGCACTCTGGGCAATCGAGAAGAGATGGGTGGGTAAGAACGGCCAAAATACGGACTCATGAAGTATGTGTATGCTGGTTATGCAGTAATATTTTTTTTACTTACGTATCTATATAACAGAGACACCTTATCTCTTTATGCGGGAATTTGTATTGTCAGCAGATCGATCTCAGGTGTCGAACTTCAGGGGGAATTTTCTATTCGGTTTCCTTTCATGCGGCCCTGCAAAGATCTCACCCCGGCCAATATATAGCATGATTTGTCCTACAGGAGATACCTTTGACAAGAACTCCGGTGAACTTCGCCTAGCACCTCTTGGATTAAGGAGAATACAGGAATCAATAGCACTAAAATTTGGCAACGAAAGCGTTCTGGCGCAACACCCTAATCGGATTCTTCAGGCTATAAATGAAAATACGAAGATAGTTGGGCTTACAGAGATGAGTCCTCTAGGTATTGGAACAGTAGACACAGCAATCAGCTGGAGCAATGATCCTTGGAACAGGGAGTGGTTCATAAGATTGACAAAAACCCTGAAGAAACTTAAGGAACACTATAAATTCAAGGTTGTGGTGGGGGGTCCCGGATCCTGGCAACTACTCAGACCGTTCACCGATTACATGAGGCGTGTCGATACGCCAAGAAGCAGAGAAGCGAAGCTTGATCTTAAAAGCGAATCGCCCCACCACAACAAGAGTGAAATTGATCCATGGGTTAAGAACGAACTCGGAGTGGATTACGTTGTAGAGGGAGAAGCAGACACCACCGCACCAGATATCTTCCAGAATATAATGAATTATGACTCGAGTGATGTTATCCGGTCCATGACAAACAGCATTCTTAGTCTGGAGGACATTCCTGAAATAACCAGACCTACCCTTACAGGAACAATTGAGATAATGAGAGGATGTGGAAGAGGTTGCGATTTCTGCGCACCAAATCTAAGGAAAAAGAGGGATTTTCCCATAGAAAGGCTTGTAAGGGAGGCGAGAAGAAACACGACAGTATATACACAACAGTAATTTCTCAATATGAACTGCTCACCCCCGTATATCATAAGGGATTGAAGAATGAGGAACGCACGATCAGAGCATTTCTCCGACGTTCCGTCGTTCTACCTCTCGATCAGAAGAGCGCGGAGGAGTCATCGCGCATCATGGGCGGATTGTTCAAACTTGGCATCCCAGTTAATGCACTTGATACCCTAATAGCTGGGATTGCAATTGTGGCAGGGGCTAATAAAATAGCCACGTTAGACAGAGATTTCCTTCAAATCGTAAAAGTAACCGACATAGACATAGTAGTTATCTGAAATTCTTGTTTATGGTCTGCCCCCTTAAATAGTGAGACAAAACTGTGAAGATCAAAGGAAATAAAATGCTTGTCAACTACAATTTTCCTTTGTATTAAGCAATTTGATTATGATTCGTATTCAGAAGGTCGATTCAAATCCCTATAGAAGCTTTTCACCTGAAATACTATATTTGTGTTTTATTTCACCCGTAATTGAACTGGCACAAAATGAACTGCAGAGACATGAAATATTTGATATATTCAATTACAAGTACGTAATTGTAATGGCAAAACAAACCATCCAAATCAGAATTTATGAAGAGACAGCCAGATTCGTTAATAGATTGCTTTGGTCGGGCCTTTTCAAGACGAAGAGCGAGGCACTAAGGTATATTTTATCAATGGGAATAACTGCTACTAACAAATTTCCAGAAGTTTCTGAAAAAGTTGAGAAACTTAAGTTCATGGAGAAATCTATCGGAAGGATCCCTATCGAATTGTCAGGTAGCCTCAAGGATCTTCTTATTAATAGGGACAGATTCAATTGAAATACATTGACACGAGTGTAATTGTCTCTGCACTTGATCCGGCAGACCCGTCAGGCATAAGCTCGATCGAGGTGCTCAAGACACCGGGGAAGGTAATCTCAGAACCAGTTATCATGGAACTGAGTTCAGTTCTGTCAAGAAACAAAAATTTTGTGACTCTAATGGATGAACTTTCAGGGGACAGAGCCACCAGTTCATACGCAGCAATTCTCTATATTCTCCAGAAGTTTGATCTTCTGTTTCTTCCTTTACAGCAAACTCGCGTTGAAACACCTATTGGGGAGTATGGCAATATCATTTCTTTCGCTATCGAAATCACAAAAGATGTTCCAATGAAGATCCTGGATTTGCTTCACCTATCTTACGCGCACGCAATACTGGAGTCGACAAAATCTGACGTTGAATTTGTGACCAGAGACAGGGAATTTGAGGTTTACAAATCAGAAATATACCGCACCGCGGGAGTCAGAGTATCGTATCTTGCATAATTAGTAATCGCAGGTGGTGTTCCTCAGAATGTTGGGAAGAGAGGGGTTCCAAATTCATCAAGTGGCTTTCTCGTTATACCCAAATGAATGACGAGGTATGTATTTGGTTCGAAGATGATGTGTTCGTAAATATTCCCTGCATTTCCTGTCACTCAGTCCGATGGAACATGTTCATGGAATATAGAAGATTCGGACGTGACATTCTTTCATTAGCTTTAAGCGCAGTTCCGGCTATCAGGTGATTGGAAATGCATTATATATATGGGTCCGCAGAATTGTTATAAAGAATAGTTCCATATTCATTCATGGTAGAAATAATAGGATCGATTGATAATGCTTGGAAACGAGGAAAGACAACAAACGTTCATCACCTTATATTCACCTCAGACTCTATTCTGTCATTCGATGTTCTCAGCAAAAAAACAAATAAGAACGGAGATGAGCCAATACCTGCGATCTGACCCGCTAACCATGGCCCCTATACCTGCTGTACAGGATTATGGTCTGATGGGGGATTACAAATCCATACACTTGGAGATAGTCAACGATGCTATTATCGCCGTCGGTCAGATTGAGAAGAACATTAACACAGAAATCACAAAAGAACCGCCTGATTTTCAGAGAATGCTGTATGATGAAATCGAAAGCATTAGGCTCAGACAGGGAGAACATCTTAGGCTTCCGTCTTTAACCATCATTACAAATGATGGCAAAATTGAGTACAAACTGATGCATAACTATTATGAGATACTGGCACGTCTGGACAGTGATACCTTCAACAAATATTCTGAATTGCTTACAAAGATGTTTGCTGATAAGGCTATCATAGAAAAGTGAGCCGGAATAGACAGCCACAGGTATCTGTGTAACATACAAACAGCAGCTGAGTGTTTTGAATAGTGTGATAATCGGATTTTCTTAACATTCACTCAGATCGTTGTGCAGTTTTAAATAATGAAAAAGTATAACTTCGCCGTGAGGACTAAGTTTGTCAGCAGGTCCAACTGGAATAGCAAAACAGCAACAATATACTGGATTGCCCTTTTTATTGCCTTCGGACCCGTTCAGTTATTTCTTAAAAGCAACCAGTACGAGGGCTCTATTATCTTTAGCAATGATCCTTTTGCATATTTTATGCTCTTCGGGATTACAGCAGCCAGCCTGGCCACGGGCTTAATGTATCTCTTCGTCTGGATCTGGAATGGATACATTTCAACCAAATCGCTGTGAACAGGTGCAGTTTATCTATCCATTCTCCTGCTCCCTCACAGCAAAGTAATCTTTTATCTGATCTAAAAAACATAAGGTGGAACTTAAATATAATCAATCAGGATAACAAATAATGCCTGAGAATAAGGATTATGCACTGAAGATAAGGGAAATCGCAAAGAATCATACCAGACTGTTCAGGGAAAGCATTCCTCTCATAGCGTCTGAAAACGTGATGAGTTCACTGTCCATGGAGATGCTGCTGACTGATTTCGGTTCCAGATATGCGGAAGGACTTCCTGGACACCGTTATTATCAGGGGAATGAGTTTGTTGATCAGCTTGAAAATCTTGTCGTTGAACTTGGAAAGAAGCTTTTCAATGCAAAACAGATTGATCCCAGACCAATATCCGGCACCGTTTCAAACATGGGTGCAATCTATGGGTTGACAAACCCGGGCGATCTTATTGCAACCCCTGCACTTGCCGGTGGCGGCCACATAAGTGCTGCTGAATTTGGAGCCGTTGGATTTCGCGGACTTAAGAGAGTCGAATTACCGTTTGACGAGGATACGATGACCGTTGATCCTGATAAGGCTGCGAAGGTTATCAGAGCAGAAAAACCTAAACTCACGCTGTTCGGCCAGTCTGTGTTTCTTTTTCCAACTCCGCTGAAGGAACTCAAGGATGCACTTGATGAGGTCAACAGCAGGATCTGGTATGATGGAGCCCATGTCCTGGGATTAATAGCGGGGAAGAAGTTCCAGGATCCCCTTAGGGAGGGTGCGGAGATTATAACGGGCAGCACGCACAAGACTTTTCCGGGCCCCCAGCATGGTATAATTGTGGGCAACGCTCCGGATGAAACATGGAAATCCATTCAGAGAGGAGTTTTTCCCGGAACAATCAGTAATCACCACCTGAACACCATGGCTGCACTGGGAATAACCATGGCAGAGGAGCTTGAATTTGGCGAGAAATACGCATCTGCGATCATTGACAATGCAAAAACCCTGGCACAGGAACTCCACAATCTGGGTTTCCATGTTCTTGGTGAAAAGAGAGGCTTCACCGCTTCCCACACAATAGCGGTTGACGTCAGGAATCAGGGAGGCGGCAGGCTTGTTGCCGAGACCCTGGAAAAGTGCGGAATTATCCTGAACAAAAATATGCTCCCATATGACGACAGCAAGAAATCCCAGAATCCAAGCGGAATAAGGATCGGCACACAGGAGGTCACGCGCATAGGCATGGGAAAGGGTGAGATGAAGCAGATAGCGGACTTCATCTACAGGGGAAGTGTGAAGAAAGAGAGCCCCGATAAACTGAAATCAGAGATCGCAGATTTCAAGAAGCAGTTCAACGAGGTCCATTACTCCTTTGGAAAAACTGTGCCATACGAATACATTGAGATATTCAGGGACCGTTGATTCCCTGGAATATTTTTCAAGCAATTATCTTCAACGATTCCGCTATGACCACGATGACGAAAACTACGCCAATTGCGACATAGATTGTCTTCTCGCTCACCTTATGCGCAAGAATGGAAAATCCATAGCCTGATGCGAGAGACGTTATACCTATGACAACCGAAGCGAAATAGTCGATTCTTCCAAAGTAGGCGTACCCAGCGGCCCCACTCATGGCAGAAAACAACATTGCCAGGGTTGCGGTGCCCACCATTTCCTGTGCGCTTATGGTGAAGAGTATCATAGTGATCCCGATGAACATTATGCCTCCGCTGGTACCAATAGTTCCTGTCAGTATTCCCACAGGAATGCTGAGAACCATGGCTGCAGCCAGAGACTGCCATGGTCTGAGGTTACTGAATCTGCCAGGTTTGCGCTCCATCGCCATTCTCTGTTTAGATCGCCTGAACATCTGAAATGCCAGTAAAGCGGTAAGAATCACAAATCCTATTTCAAGGGGTTCCTCCGGGACAGAAACTGCTATTCTTGTGCCTATCTGTGCACCTATTAATGCCCCCAATCCCATGAATACAGCGCTCCTGACTGCGACTGTCTTCTTTCTCAGGTACACGAATATAACCGTTGAGGTGGTTATGACATCAACCAGGAGGCTCGATCCAACAGATTCCTGGAATGAGAGTCCCATGAATCCCAGCACTGGAACCACGATCAGGACTCCACTGCTCCCGGTTGTTCCAGTCAGCGCCCCAACGGCTAACCCGACCAGTATCAGAATCAGGAGCAGGGGCATTGTACCATATCACTCCATTTCTTTTAAACAGCATGTAAGCTGTACATTCCCTGGTATTCATCACAGATGCTGGAATGAGTGGTTTCTTTTAACGATATACGACGGCTGACCTTTGATCCACTTTCATAATCGAAAAGATTACCCGGATTACTCGGTCTCTGCCATGTCAATCTCCAGGACTTTCCTCGATTTTGTGTGTCCCCTGACAATTCTGATCCTGTCTGTACCCACGGAAAGGAACTGTGACACCTGCCTGATTATGTCACGATTGGCCTGGTTATTCCTTCTTTCCTCTGTTGTATGTACAACCAGGATTCCATCCTTCATTTCCGGTGATCCTGATCCTCTCCTGACCATCACGTTGAGAATCATTTGCTTCCAAAATAAGCGGGATGAGGTCAGCGGGATCAGAAGAGACCCGTGATCTCGCCGCTCTCTGTTATATCGACATTCTCTGCTGCCGGCACCCTGGGGAGTCCAGGCATGGTCATGATGTTTCCCATGAATGGCACCAGGAAGCCTGCACCTGACGATATGCCCACTGATGTAACCGTAACCTTGAAACCTGTTGGTGCGTTCAGCAGTGCAGGATTGTCACTGAGCGAGTTTTGAGTTTTTGCCATGCATATTGGAACGTTGGAGAATCCTGTCTTCTCGGCAAGCTTTATGTCCTTCAGTGCCTGCTTCTCAAAGATCACATCGTCTGCACCATATGCCCTCTTTGCAATCTTTATGATCTTGTCTTTTATCGGATCGGTGAATTCATAGGTATATTTCAGTTTTATAGGAGTATCACTGATCCTGCTAAGTACGGCATTGGCCAGTTCTATTCCACCTTCCCCTCCCTTTCCAAACACGTCCGATACCGCCATTGTGATATTCCTTGACCTGAGGATATTTTCAAGCGTCCCGATCTCCTTTGCTGTATCAGTAGGGAATCTGTTGATAGCCACAACAGGTTCGATTCCAAATGACCTGATGAATTCGACGTGCCTCAGCAGGTTCTGGGAACCCACCTCAACTGCTTTCACGTCCTCCACTGACAGGTCCTTTGAACCGGCATGATGCTTTATGGCCCGGAGTGTTCCCACTATCACCACACCATTCACGGGCAGGTTTCCGAGTCTTGAAACCATATCAAGGAATTTCTCTGCTCCCAGGTCTGAACCGAAGCCTGCCTCCGTGACGAGATAATCACTGTTTCGAAGGGCAAGTTCGTCCGCTATAATGCTGGACGTTCCGTGTGCAATGTTTCCAAACGGACCTGTGTGAATGAACGCCGGGACGCCCTCGCTTGTCTGCACCAGGTTTGGCTTCAGTGCGTCCACCAGAAGGGCGGCAAGTGCACCGCTGACGTTGAGATCGCCTGAATACACCGGTTTTCCATCTGTGTTCAGTGCAACTATTATCCTGGAAAGTCTCTGCTTGAGCTCGGCGTATGATTTGCTCAGCCCCAGAATTGCCATCATCTCAGATGCGGGAGTTATGACAAACCTGTCCATTGTCAGAGCACCATTCTCCCTGTCTCCAACACCTACCGTGATGGATCTGAGTGATCTGTCGTTCATGTCAATTGTCCTCGGGAAAAGTATGTTTTTAGGATCTATTGAGAGCTTATTCCCGAAATGCATGTGATTGTTGATAACCGCAGACAGCAGATTGTGCGCAGCAGACACCGCTGGGAAGTCGCCTGTGAAGATAAGGTTGATCCTGTCGCTTGGCTCAACAGTGGATTTACCGCCGCCGGTTGCCCCTCCCTTGACGCCGAAACATGGCCCCAGCGACGGTTCCCTGATTGCAATGCTGACATTCTTGCCAAGTCTGCTCAGTGCCTGACCGAGGCCGATAACCGTTGTTGTCTTTCCTTCTCCGGCTGATGTCGGCGTCATTGCTGTCACCAGAATGAGCTTCCCCCTTCTCTTGTTCTGGAAATTCTGGGATGAGAGAGGGATCTTTGCAATATATTTCCCGTACGGTTCAATCGAGTTATAATCAAAACCAAGCTTCGATGCTATTTCAGAAATAGGTTTTATGTTCATTATAATCCTTTTAGGATATCAGAAGGGTAAATAGTTTTTAAGGCTAAAATCCGCTGCGAATTATTGGGGAAATGCTGTTTTCAACGGTCATTGAGACTTGTTGAGGATCCATTGTTCTCCCCATTCTCTGAAGTTCTTGAGCACGCTGTCCAGAGATTCCCCCTTGGGGGTCAGGGAATACATAACCTTGAACGGTTGCGTGCTGACAACGTTCCTGTTTATGATTCCTCTCTCCTGCAGTGTCTTCAGTGTTCTGGAAAGCGTCTTGGGATTCAGCCCGTCGATTCTCCTGACCAGATCATTGAATCCGGAAGGAGATTCGGCAAGGTACCTGATAATTATTAATTTCCATTCTCCTCCGACTTCTTTTATTGCTTCCACAATGGGACAGAGCTGCTTCCTGTCCACCTGTTTCTCTTCCAGTTCAGCAAGTGGCTTTCGCGTCATCTGATTGCCCGTATGTCCGGGAACGTATATTAATATATTTATTATACAAGGTTGCAAAAGGAAACTGCTATCCTGCAAATTCCATGTGATACAGATTTCCTGAAAGGTGAAAATATGCAAACAACAAAAACTTGGATAAGCGATAAGGCACACACAGAGATCGATTTCAGCGTCAGGCACATGATGATATCCACCGTCAGGGGCGGATTTAATGACTTCGAGATAAAGGTCGATGGATCGCCTGAAGATCCGGAGAACATGTCCGGATATGTGGAGATTAAGACCATCAGCGTGGATACCCGCGATGAACAGAGAAACAACCATCTGAGATCCCCTGATTTCTTCGACTCCCAGAAATATCCCAGCATGATATTCAGGTCCACGAAGATAACCAGAAAGGGTGAGGACAAATTCAAGATCGTCGGCGATCTCACAATAAGGGACGTCACAAGGTCTGTGGAACTGGAGGGTGAACTTGATGGGACCATCAGGGATCCATACGGAAAGGAGAGGATGGGTTTCACCGTGACCGGCACGATCAACAGGAAGGATTTTGGACTGCAGTGGAATTTTATCCTTGAAACCGGCGGTGTAATGGTTGGGGACAGGGTCAACATAACCATTCATGCAGAAGTTGTGGCGCAGTAGCCGCCTACTTCTCAATTTAAGTATTTTGTTACCATATCTTTTTGATAAGAATGGATTTCGTCGTTATCGGAGGTGGGGCCTCAGGAATGGCCGCGGCTTCCAAGGCTAAGAGGGTCGATCCATCCATCAACGTGACCGTTGTGGAGGCTGGAAATTATGTTTCATATGCGGAATGCGGAATACCCTACTATCTTGAAGGGATTGTGAAAAGCCCGGAAAACCTCCTGCATTACCCCATAGAGGAATTCACGAAAAAGAGGGGCATAAAGATATTGCTCAATGATACTGTCAGATCAATTGACAGGGCGTCCCGGAATATTATAACCGCGAAGAATGGCAGAATAAAGTATGACAAACTTCTCATTGCCACGGGCGCATCCCCAAAGGTCCCGAAGGAATTTTCTGATATTGGAGTGAACGGCATCAGATCGCTTGAAGATGCAAAGGCAATGAACGACCGGATAGATCATGCGAAGACCATCGCGGTGATTGGAGATGGCATTCTGGGTCTTGAGCTCGCTGCTTCTCTTGTTACAAGAGGCAAGGATGTGACTGTGATATCCAGGCACAGCAGGATTCTGAGGAACATCGACGAAAGGGTCGGATCTGATTTCAGGGCAGATTATTCGTCAAGGGTTCATGTGCTCCTGAATGCCGGAATAAAGGAAATCAAAAGAAATGAGGGATCATACCGGATCACAACGGAAAACGGCAGCGTGAGTGCGGATCTCGTTATATCCGCAACCGGGATCACAGCAAACAGCAGGCTGGCAGAGGATTCCGGCCTGAAGATTGACCGGAGGGGGCTTATAGAGGTTGACAGCAGAATGTATACGAGCGATCCTGACATACTGGCTTCCGGAGACTGTGCCCAGACGACAAACATTGTCACTGGGAAGAAGGACTGGCACCCCCTTGCGCAGGTTTCAAACAAGATGGGGAGAGTTGCGGGATCGAACGTTGCTGGATCAGAGATGAATTTTCCCGGTTCCCTTGGCACGACCCTTGTAAAGCTGTTCGACTATGAGATCGGGTTCACCGGGATAAGCGAGGCTGAAGCCAAGGAGAACGGCTTCTCGCCGGTGACAACATTCGTAAGGGCCATGAGCAGGGCCGCATATTATCCTGGTAAGACGCCGGTGAATATGACGCTGATGTATGATTCAGCAAGCGGCAGGATACTGGGCTCACAGATAATCTCCAGGGATGGAGGCGCATGGCGCCTCAATACTGTCGCGGCTGCGATCCAGGGAAAGATGGACATCGAGGATCTCTTCTATACAGATCTCGGATATACGCCACCCTTCGGGCCTGTCTGGGACCCCATAATTGTTGCAGCAAGCCTCTCGATGAGGGACTGATTCCACGAAGTCAGTCTGATCCAGTCGACCCTTCAACTTCAACATGGCCTGCTCTGGAAGCATCCGGTGGAAGCGAGGAGATGGAGAGAATGAGATCTCCCACGATCTTCTGTATTATCACGAGTGGTTCCACATGATCCTGAAGGAATGTTATCCCGCTGCCTGTGATTGAATAGATCTTTACAGGCCTGCCGCTGATATACTTCTCTTCCGAGACCGTGATGAAGCCCCTTTTCAGAAGTGATGAAAGAAGCACATAAACGGTGCCGGGAGGGACCTTCCTCTGCAGTTTCTCGGATATGTAAGCCTGAAGGGAATATCCATGAGAGGGAAGTGCGGATATCCTGTCAAGAATGAGAATGGTCATTATTCCCCTCAGTATTTTTTCATTCTCTATCCTCATTAATGACACAATGATTAAATACCTTATATAATTTACTTATCGATGAGTTACTTATCTATTGACAGTTCAAACCATAATTTAACCGCACTTTCACTCACTTCGCTTGGCCATTTCATCAATGACGGATCGGTGTTCTTCTTCCCGGTTATTGCTGACATTCTTGTTGAAGACAGGACATTCTCTGCTTTCTACATCTCGCTGCTTTACCTTCTGTTCTATCTTACAGCTACGCTGTTTTCATTTATAGTGGGCGGCATAGCAAACAGGTATGGCCACCAGGGCATACTCATATCAGCTGGACTCATACTCATGGGAATCGGGTTCCTGGGATTCTTTCCTGTCGTCACCGGATCCGGAGGGGCTGTAGGACTCACATTTGCTGCACTTGCTTCCATCTCATATGGAGCTGGTTCTGCATTCTATCATCCCATGGGTGCGGCAATCATCCAGAACAGGTTCAGGAAGAACGAGGTCGGAAAGGTCCTGGGGATGAATGGCTCTGCAGGAAGTGTGGGGAGAGCATTGTATCCCAGCCTGCTGTTCATAATTGCAGCGATTCTTTCCATCAGCTATTCCCTCATAGTATTCGCCATATTTGCGATAATTGCAGCTGTCATAATCGGCATAGGGCTGCATGATTCGATAATCAACACCTCAAGCACAGCCACGGGAGAGAAGAGGATCTCTGCAAGAGAAGCTCTGACTGCTTCTGTACTTCTCCTTGGAATAATCACGTTTGTGAAAACGTTCGCATCCTATGGCATAGTATCATGGATTCCTGTTTATGTATCCAACATAAAGGGCCTGGGACTGACGGTTTCGCTTGGTTATGTCCTGACTTCAATGTTCATCGCCGCAATCATTGGCCAGCCCATATTCGGAATACTTGCTGACCGCTATGACAAGAGGTATGTCATGGCATTGAGTTCCATCGGTACTGCTGTCAGCATATCCATGTACCTGGTCACAGGTGGCGCTCTCGGGATAGTTTTCCTGATCATATTCGGGTTCTTCACATTCAGCGCGTTCCCGCTGCTCTTTGCACTGATTTCAGAATATGTATCAAGGGGAGGATCGTCGATGGCCAATGCCTTTGTCTGGGGATTCGGGAACCAGGCGGGAATGGCTCTCGGCCCGTTCTTCGTGGGTATACTGATATTCAACACATATTCGCATCTTGCCTTCATGTTCTACATCATGGCGATACTTGTCGTTGTGTCTGCGGTTCTGCTGATGCTTCTCCCAAAACCAGAAAAGAAGGTCCAGATGCCCCTGTTCTGATCCTCCACAGTCAATTGGAACCTGGCATCTGATGGTATTGAAAGGATCACTGTTTTACCTTTGTGAGCCATTTAGCGTAGTTTTCGTTCCTGCCCTCCACGATCTCCCTGAATTTATCCCTGATCTTTCTGGTCACGGGTCCGATCGCTCCGCCGCTCACCTCTATTCCATCCACGTTAACGATAGGCGTTATCTCCGCGGCGGTACCCGCAAAAAACAGTTCATCCGCTGTGTAGAGCTCATCGCGCCTGATCATCCTTTCCGTTGCCCTGATCCCTATTGATCCAGCGAACTGCAGAATGGAATCGCGGGTTATGCCCATCAGTATTGGCGACTCCCTGCCCGGGGTCATGATTTCCCCATCCTTCACCAGGAATAGGTTTTCTCCAGGGCCCTCCGTGAGATATCCGTCCCTTGTTGTCAGTATCGCCTCGTCGAATCCTGATTCATGCGCATCCCACATTGCGATCACGGAGTTCAGGTAGTTTCCGCTAGCTTTCGCCTGCACCGGAAGCACTGCAGAATCAATCCTGTGCCATGACGAAACCCTGCACTTCAGTCCCTTGTCAGCGTTGGAGAAGTAAAGCCCGAAAGGTC
Organism: Thermoplasmata archaeon; assembly: GCA_049965715.1. Taxonomy (GTDB): domain Archaea; phylum Thermoplasmatota; class Thermoplasmata; order Thermoplasmatales; family Thermoplasmataceae; genus JAKAFX01. Next base: position 120,639 of record JBMFWA010000001.1, on the reverse strand, counting down.
TTGCGGCAATGAACACGCTGACCTTCTTCCCAAATGGCGAAACGCCGATATTGCTGTCGTTATAGAATGCAAAGGGCCTGATATAACATGATTTCAGCGAGTTTGCCAGTATCACCTGCTTTACAGCTTCCTTCAGCTTATCCGCAGAAAAACCGAGGTTCATGTGATAGATCCTTGCTGTGTTGATAAATCTCCTGATGTGATCATCCAGCCTGAACACTGCAGGAACACCGCCTGCGTCATATGCCCTGATTCCCTCAAAGATGCCGCTTCCATACTGGAGGGAATGAACCATTATTGGAACCTTAGCGTCCTTCTCATCGATTATCTGACCGTCCAGCCATACCTTCAGTTCAGCCATAAGTTATCGATTGTTATTTTACAGCCCCTTATCTTTATTTCGCATCACAGCTTCGCCTCTCATATGATCAGGATCAGTCATATCCTGCTGAGCTTCTTCACCAATCACAGGCGGCTGAACTTACCTTCAAAAAATTCAGTATTCCGGCTCTTCGCCTTCCCCGGTTTCCTCTCGGGCCTTCTTTCGTTCCCTCTTCTGCTTCACTCTTTCGATCTCGATTTTTTCCTCTTCGGTGGGTGTGACTTCCTCGATCGGCGATTCCCTGACGAATTCAGGCGGTATCCTTGCAACAACAAATATGTCGTCGGTAGCCCTGTATATGGGCATTCCTGACTCTATGACTTCGGCCGTGTTGATCTCAACAACAAGCGGATCATCCACATGGAAAAGTCCTGAAATGTATGCCTGCCTGTACGTCTTTGAAAGGTGAATCCACGTTTTGTCGGATGGACTTATACCAGTCTCCTTTATGAACTCAAATTCCTCGCCCGTGGTCTGGTAATAGAGTTTTTCTGGTATTCCATCAGTCGGCATGTCGTCAAGGTTGACCGGGATGGTATGACCGTATCTTGCCCTTATCTCGCCGTTTTCGTTTATCTCGTATCTCTCCTTGGGATCCGTTTTCACCAGCGCCTCGATGTGCTTCTGGGTCAGCCAGTTGAAGTATCTGCCCTGTACCTTGATTACAGGGATTATGATTCCTATCCTCACCCAGCCATGGTCGTTGAGCCTTATGCCGTACCTCTCCGGAAAATGCCTCAGCATTCCCGCAAGAATTCTGCTCAGTGCATCGACTTCCTTTCCGTTCATCAAGAGTTTTGACGGAAGTCCGCACACCGGGCACTTGTCTCCCCTGAACGGACCGTCCTTGTAGCATTCCTTCAGATTTTCACTCATTTCATCATCTCCCGCAGGTGTTCTGACACCTCTGCAGATATGTCTATCCTGCTGTATTCAGAATGGACCGTGTTGGTGACTGCAAGTTCCTCCACCATTCCCCTTATTTTTTCACCTGATCCGTTGACGAAGAGACCATGAATCGCAGTTGCGAAAACTCTTCTGGCGCCCATTTCCCTCAGTTTCTGCACTGCCTTGATTATGGTGCCCCCGGTGGAGATTATGTCGTCAACAATCAATACGTTCTTTCCCCCGACATCGATATCCGGTGCTGTCATTTCCACAGTTCTCGGATCTATCCTCTTCTTTTCGAAATAGAACGTGCGAGCCTTAAGTCTGCCGGCAATGATGGCTGCCCTTTCCATTCCACCGTCATCCGGTGATATTACAAAATCTATGCCCTTGCCTGAGAAATAATTGGCAATGGACTCTGTTATGTGAATGTTCACAAGCTTACCACGAAAGGGTTCCATGGCGCTTTCGTCATGAATGTCGACAACAACGGCCATATCGAAATACTGCATGAAAGACAGCCCCACAGCCCTGGAGGATATGGGCTCTCCTTCAAGATACCTCTTATGCTGCCTGGCATATCCAAAATATGGAATAAGCGTGATGAGGCGCGAAGGTTCGCATCCTCTGGCAGCCTCGCTGGACAGTATTGTCTCGACCAGATCCTCGTCCCTCCTGGTGTTGGCAACAAGTATGACTTTTTCATCCTTCAGGTGATCCCTGATTCTCAGATACAGTTCACCATCTGGAAACCGGCGCCTTTCCACATCTGCCTTGCGGTAACCCATGGTTTTTGCAAGTTTGTCGCATAAATCGCTGCATGAACTTGTAGAGACCAAAAACATGATACTCGGTGATTATGAGCACCTTAATAAAAAAATTTACTTCCCGCGATTCAGGAACTTCTCCAGTCGGGATTTTGTTTCCTCATCGGAGAACAGAAGACCGAAAAGTGCTGCCTCATAACTGAGCGCGGACTCCACCGGAAGTTCTGAACCCCTGGATACTGCCATCTTTGCGTAAATGACGGTTTGTGATGGCATATCCCTTATCCTTGAAGCGAGTTTCATGACCTCGTCTTCCAGAATGGAATCTGGAAACACAAGGTCAACAAGACCGATCTCCATTGCCTTCCTCGCGCTGATCCTTTCCCCCGTCAGTATGAGGTACATAGCCATTCCCCTGCCTACCAGCCTTGGGAGGATCACGTTGCCTCCAGCGCCTGCATTGATCCCGATATTGATTTCAGGCTGGGCTATGACCGCAGATTCCCCCGCAACCCTTATGTCCGCAGATTCTGCTATCTCCAGGCCCCCACCCATTGAATAGCCGTGCAGCATGGCAATCACAGGCCTCTGAAAATTCCGTATTTTCATGGCAAGATCGTTGAGCCTGAGATGGAATTCGTGCCCCTGTTGCGGTCCCATTCCCGGAAATGCGGAGACATCCGCTCCAGAGCAGTAATGTTTTCCCTCTCCCTTCAAGATGATGACCTTGATGTTCGAATCCTGCTTTGAATCAAGGTATTCAATGATCTCGTCGATCATTTTCAATGTCAGGGAATTCATCTTTTCTGGCCTGTTCAGGGATACAATGGATATCCCGTCCTTTTCGCTGACCTTTATGCTTTCATATGCCATGGCAGGATATGTTCTAAATATAATACAACATTTTCCATGCCCTGCCTGCATTCCTGTCATTTTTCATTGGTCTAATGACCAGTGCTTCTGCCATTGACCGATGCGCAAATGTAAATATGCAGTATAACATGTTTCGCCATTGGATCAGACGCTTAGGGATGAACTGGATAAATTTCGATCGTGGATGAGGAGCGAGAGAAAGAGTTCGCTCACGGTCAAACAGTATTCGTTCCTTCTCTCGTTATTCTTTGAGTTCGTATCAAAGAAGCCTGAAGAAATCACTGAGGATGATATAGAGAAATTCAAGATTTACCTGATCACCAAGAAGGAGTATTCCAAGAGCTCACAGTATCTTGTAATGGAGGCGATTAGGCTTTTTTTCAGGTACAAGATGCTTCGTGCTCCAGGCAACCTTACATCGCCGAAAAGATCCAGGAAACTTCCAGTATATCTCAACGAACGGGAAACGGAGACCCTGCTTAACTATAAGACAGATCCGCTGAGGAGTGCTGTGATCAATGTCCTGATATACAGCGGAATACGCGTGAGCGAACTCTGTTCGCTGGATCTTGATGATATCGATCTGGAGGAGGGCGTCCTGCACGTTCGTGGAGGTAAAGGCGACAAGGATCGCATAGTCCTGATCACAGAACCATGCATAGCCTCCCTCAAAACATATCTGGCAATCAGGAACCGCGAGAAGACAGACAGCAAGGCTCTATTCATCAGTCACAAGAAGGTGCGGTTCAGTCCGGTCAGCATAGAGAGGATAATAAAGAGCCATGCCCAGATGGCCGGAATAAAGAAGAAGGTCACCCCTCATGTGCTGAGGCATACCTTTGCAACATCCGTTCTCCGCAATGGGGGGGATATAAGATTCATACAGCAGCTTCTGGGGCACTCCAGCATAGCAACCACTGAAATTTACACTCACATTGATGAGGAAGCATTAAGGGAGATGTACAACAAGTACAGCCCGAGATACAAATCAAGAAATCAGTAGGTTCTGGAGATTATATAATCTCCCATCCACGCCAGGACCTTCTTGATATCCTCCCTGCCCGTGACATCCTCCAGATACTGTTTTGCGCGTTTGTTGAACTTGCTCACAAGATCCTGTGAGTATTTCAGCGAGCCTGAATCCCTGACAATGTCCTGCAATCTGCGGAAATCACTGTCTGATACGTTGCCAGAACTGATGCAGCGCTTTATGAAAGTTTTATCGCCATCGCTGGAGTTTTCTATTGCCTTGAGGATCAGAAGAGTCTTCTTTCCCTCGTTCACATCGCTTTTGACAGATTTGCCAAGAGTTTTCTCGTCACCAAACATTCCCAGGATATCGTCATAGACCTGGAATGCGACGCCAAGAAGATTTCCATAATTCCTGAGATTGGAAAGGTTGCACTGCGGATCCGCAATCATGGCCCCCATGCATAGAGGTCCTTCAATGGTGTATCTTGCAGTCTTCAGAAGATGCAGCTTTATCAGATCACCCGCACCGAAGTTTTCTGTGAAGGATGAAAAAATATCCACTATCTGTCCGTATCCCGTGGACTCGAATATGGATGTGAGCTCCCTGTCTGCAATGACGGCAAGATCGCTTGATAGACCGCTTTGGAATATTGCCTCATGGGAGAAGCTTTCAGCTATGTCCGAGGCAACGATTCCAATATTCTCTGCAAGTCTCCTCATGGCCATGTCCCCATGAAATATCTTTTCCAGAACCTCCATGTGAAAGCTTGGTTTTCCTCTGCGGATATCACTCTGATCCATTATGTCGTCCTGTATGAGAAAATATGACTGCGAGAGCTCTATTGAAATTGAGGCTTTTACAACTCTGCTGTCATGATCGGAGAGGAGGTCATGGCCAAGGTTGATCAGGATCGGTCTTATTCTTTTTCCTCCTCTCATGGTATAATCCCTGATCATTCCCACTATCTTCAGATACAGATCATCATTATTGTTTGATAGTTTCCACCTGAAGTATGCGTCAAGCTCTGTTTCCACTTCCTTCTTGTACTCCTGAAAAACAGACTCCGGATCTTTAACAGCCATCTTCCATAGGTTATTGATGAAAGACTAAAAGTTTTTCATCGGTTTCCCGGGTTTTATCGACATGGAGATCATTCATCAGAAAGATCAGTTCCACCATTATTTGCCCATTAGAGCACACTTAGGTGGAATATGATGTGAAATGCCTCGCCTACCGCAAATGTTATCCCTGCGGCAGACAGCGCCAGGATCATGGATCGCAGGGCGATTCCAAGCATCTTGGTGCTGAGCGAAAGTGCCACGATTGCGTTTGCAATGGCCTCGCTTATCCCAACAAGAATTATGGCAGTTATCAATGCGATTATTCTGGGCAGGAAGACAAATGGAAGAATTGGTATCATTGCACCGAGTATATAGAATAAGGCGACGTTTGATGCCGATTCCTTGCCCATGCTTTTGTAATCCCTGATGGTCTTTTTCTCATCATGGCCGAGATTGAAAAGTGACTTCTTTCTCACCTCGGTAATGCGGTATTCCGTCTCTGAAACCCTTGAAAGATATGCGCCGACTGACATGCTAATGGTACCGCCAATTGCAACAACTGTGCCGCCAAGGGCGATCAAATAAGGATAATATATAAATGCAGCCAGACCTGCAATTGCAGCAAGAACTTCGACAAGCCCGTCGCTCACACCAAGTATTATGTCCCTGTTTCTTTCGAGCTGGTTCTCAGCCTTGGCTATCCTGTTTTCGAAAATTTCCTCATGCTGAATTTCGTCGTTAAGTATATTTGTCAGGGTGACCGCAAACTGATCGTTTGCATTTCTCCTCTGAATGTACTGGGAATATTTCTCGCACGTTTCAATCTCCCCATGCTCAAGAAGCCGAACTGTCAGGAATTCCCCGATTATGTATCTGAGGAGCAGGAGAAGCATTATCTTGACCCGTTTCGGCCTGATCCTTGATGCCACAACACCATTCTTCTCCAGATTCGCCTTCCAGAAATCAGCGTGACCGCTCTCCACTCTGGAGAGTCTGATTAAACTTGCCTTGAATTCACTGTCCTTGATCTTCTTTGCAAGCCTGAGGTAGAATTCCCGATCTGTTATCTCATCCTTGTAATAGCCGATCCATTCGCCAATTTCTGCTTTGTCCAATGCCTCTTAATTTCAGTATCGGATAAAATTCTATCCATGGTTCGAGATTCGCACTTTACGTTCGAAAATATTCAACTAAATATATATCTATGCCAAAAATTAAGTTGATGGCGATAAAACATGATTTCTGAGCATGAAGAAAGTCTTAAGGAAATAAAGAATAAGATTGACATAAAGGTGCTACCGCCTGGTCCAAAGGCAAAGAAGATTGTTGACCTGGACGCAAAGTATCTGGTCACAAGCACCAAATCGCTGCCTATCGTTGCAGAAAGGGCCAAAGGGGTTTTTGTAGAGGATGTTGACGGAAACACCTATCTTGACTTCGCTTCCGGCATAAGCGTCACCAACATGGGTCATGTCCACCCTGAAATAACGGCAGCAGTAGAGGAGCAACTGCACAAGCTCTGGCACTTCGCCGGAACCGACTACTACTATAAGGCACAGGTAGATGCTGCGAAACTTCTCTGCGAGGTAACACCAGGGAAATTCGACAAGAAAGTGTTTTTCACAAACAGCGGCACTGAAAGCAACGAAGCAGCCATCAAGCTCGCAAAGACCAACACAGGCAAACAGCAGTTCATCGCATTCATTGGAGGGTTCCATGGCAGATCGCAGGGGGCCCTGTCTTTCACCGCATCAAGAGCCATACACCACAAGGGCTATTTCCCGTCCATGCCAGGTGTGGAACATGTTCCCTACCCGAACCCGTACAGGAATCCGTTCGACATAGACGGTTATGAAGAACCGGATGAGCTTGTGAACAGAGTGCTTGATTTCATTGAGAAGTATGTCTTCAGAACCTATACTCCGCCAGAAAATATTGCTGCATTCATGGTGGAGCCAATCCAGGGAGAGGGCGGTTACGTTGTTCCACCCATGAACTTCCATTCAAAGCTGAAGAAACTAGCTGAAGAGAACAACATCCTTTACATTATGGATGAGGTCCAGACAGGCTTTGGCCGAACTGGAAAGTTCTTTGCTTCTGAGCACTTCGGTGTTGAGCCCGATATAATATCGCTCGCAAAATCCATCGCATCCGGTATTCCAATGGGTGCCACCGTAGTTAAAGCAAGCCTTGACTTCCCTGAACAGGGACTGCATTCAAACACCTTCGGAGGAAATGTTCTTGCGTCTGTGGCATCCATTGCAACGATTGAGGCCATTAAGAAGGAGAAGGCTGTGGAGAACTCCGCGAAGATGGGAGAATACATGAAGAAGAGGTTGCTGGAGCTTAAGGACAGGTTCCCGCAGATAGGTGATGTAAGGGGGCTGGGGTTGATGCTTGCGATCGATTTTGTGAAGAACCAGAAGACAAGGGAGCCTGATACAAAACTCAGAGACAACGTTGAGTTCAAGGCTTTCCAGAATGGACTTCTGACCCTTGCCACAGGATTCAGTGCATTGAGGCTTATACCTCCCCTGATTATAACGCACGACCAGATTGATATGGGAATAGAGGCTCTTGCAAGAGGGATCAAGCAGTCCCTCTGATCCAATTTTAAACTATTTTATTGTGTTGTGGCAGCATATTCTATAAAGTCTGTGAGAGGAAAACCATCGTCCCACTTCAGGTTAAAATTCCCGTTCTTGGTCTCCGATACCTTAGGGAAGAGATTATAGACGTAGCGCATCCTGCCCTTTGGTTCGGATTTCATGCAGAAGAGCCTCCAGGGATCACCCTTCGCTCCCTTAAGCCTGTATGCATATACAAGGAAGAGTCCTGACTTCTCGCAACGCTGGTTAAGCCTGGTTGCCTGCTCCTGTCTCTTGCCAGAAGATTCAGAAAATATTATGGACTTCTTGCCGGATGATTTAACTTCTATGACGAGAGACATGTCGTCCCTTATTGCTATGATGTCTGCGCCTTGAGAGCCTGCGGATCTTGTCACAAGGAATGGTTTTTCGCAGAACTTTGATCCGGATCCTGAACCGCCATTCCTGCGTTTGAAGATGTTTTCAACCTTGCGAATATCCCCGGAAAGAATCTGCGCGAGTTCCCTCTCATAAATGGCTCCGTTCAATGTTACACCTAACCGTAGATTGATTATATCACTTGCTATGAGAAAATAGAATCATAAAAAAAGTATTAAAAAGGGTATAAAATTTTAAAAAAATTAAAAATTTGGGATTACTGCCTTGGCTTCCTTGGCCTTCCTATGTACAGGTACAGGACACCGATGATGACTATCAGCACAATTGCAATGATTGCAATTATGAGGTATGGGTTGAGGGGTGTAGATACCGTGGTGCTATAGGATGTACTGACTGCCGAAGGAGCAGTTCCGTTCACTGTGACTGTACCGGTTGCAGATGATGGGGCACTGTACGATGTTACGTTGTTGATTGTATACTTGTACGTGCCATTCATCTCAAGGAATACTATTGTATTCGTGGTGGAGTAGACAGTCTGTCCGTTCAGCGTTACGCTCCAGGCAGTTCCAGATGCAAGGCCGCTTTCCTGGAATACCACCTTGTAGGATGGATTCTGGACAAAGCCGAATGCAATCATGACGCTACTGTTGGTGACGCTGAATGTCCCCGAACCAAGTCCCGCTGCAACGTGATACCCAGCAGGAGGCGTTACTGTATAGCTGTACGGTTTACTGCTCACTGGAAGCAGGAAGTAGGCATCGGTAAAGTTGGATGATACCGCAGTTCCAGCAATTGTTACTGTCCACGACTGTCCAGGCATTAAGGACTGCTGATCGTTGAAATCAACGCCAAACATCTGTACAAACTCAACACTGACTGGACCTGGTGCACTTCCAGCAATCGTGAAGTTTCCTGTAGTGGTGGCAAAGAATCTGAAAGTGGAGCTGATGGAAACGCTGTAATTGTAGGTTCCATTGGGTACAGTCAGATTCACGAACTTAGCAGCCGGCCCAAGACCCATTGATGTGTTGGTGTATGATACTGAAGCGTTGTGTTCCAGTGTAACTGTCCAAGCCTCTCCAGGCGGAAGCTGGGTTTCTTTGAAGACTGCTGTGTACAGGGTCATCTTCTTCTTGAAGTGTATGTCAATAGCACCGGGCGATGTACCTTTTATGACTATTGTACCAGTCATGTTATTGGCTTTTCCGGTCTCGTTCTCGTATACTGCATTAAGCGGCATTCCCTGTACTATGGTCATAGTATAGGTATATGTACCATTTGTCTCATTTACCAACGGAGAGAAGGTCGTGCTATTGGTTAGGCTATACGAAGTATTGGTTACTCCGTATCCAGTTTGAGCAGTTCCATTGTTCGTTGCGTTTGTTCCTGTTGGAGTTATGGTTACAGCCCAGAGAACGTTGTTTGGAAGACCGGTCTCGGAGAATGAGATCGCATAGGCGGGATGGAATGTTACCCAAACGTTTACACTGTTTCCGTTAACCAGAACGGTTGTGTTCGCAGATGTATTGGTTTCTGCGAGATACTTCCCATTAGATACAAATGCAGCATAACTGAAGTTTCCATCGGGTAAACTTACAGTTAATGTAGATCCGGAACCAGAATTGCTGTATTCTCCACTCAATCCTACAGCTATGTTCCACGTTGATCCACTTGGCAGACCTACCTCATGGAATGTAACCGTCTGGAAGTTTGCCAGGTTCTTCGGGAAGTTGTCTCCTCCAAGACCTTCGAGTGTATTGAGGTTCGTTATAAGGCCGTTATCCGTATATGGAATCTGCCCGTTGAAGTTGTACCAGAAGTTACCGCTTCCGGGCGTGCCAAGGTCCCAGGTGTTAATATATCCATACCCGTTGTTAATCAGGCTAGGGCTGAAACCAGACCCGACTGGGGAATATATGTTGTAGTACGGACTTATTGCAGGGGTTGTTGCAGTAAAGTTGTTCCCAGTTACCTGGTTAATTTGACTGAACAATCCAATTCCAACACCGTAGGCGCCACCTGTAACAAACGTATTGCCCGTTATAGTGTCTCCTCCATTTTGGGTGGCTGGATTGTATATAGACAGTGAATATTCGTTCAGACCGGTAAATATGTTATCGGTCGCGTTAATCCACTGGGAGTTCCAAATAACGACACCGCCTGCTGTTGGGAATGACGCAGTGACATCTGGACCATTCTGCCATCCACCAAAAACGTTTGAAGTTAGTGTAACGCTAGTGCTGTTCTCGATCCACACACCAAGTTCGTTAGTGATTGGAAGCCCGAAGAATGATGTGTATAACTGCCATATGTTGACGTAATTTACCACGAATGTGGAGTCTTCAGATGTAATGGTCAACTGTGAGGACGGTGTGTATACGGCATGGTAAAGATCAATACCTGCAAATGCCGGGAATGTGTAATCGTTAACAGCCCCGAATTCAGGGAGCAATGTGAGCAGATTTTTTGCAGAACTTAGGTACGCTGAGTTGTAGAGTACATTGCTTGTGGATATGTTACCGACCTGGTTGTTGTTAAACGCATACAGAGGAGTGTACATACCGTATATTGTCGGTTCCGGTGATCCTAGAGGGAAGGAACCGCTTGTAGATGTGGAAAGTGTGACGTTGAAAATAGGTTTATAACCACTTAGAGCGGCGCTTGCCCTGTAAACTCCCTTAACCTCCTGGAAAGATGGTGTTTTGAGATTCATTCCGCTTATGTGGGACGGGCCCTGTAGCGTGAATGAGTAGTGTCCGTTGGAGTTGGTTGGTGCCCACTGTGCAGTGTAGTTGTTAAACGAATCCTTTGAAGCGCTAACAAGCAGGAATGCATTGGACGGACTCATAGCGCCACTATATCTGTAAGATGGAAGTGGGGTTGATGGTGCGTTGTAATAAGTGGTGTTGTTCCATGTGTTAGCACTTGCATTTACTAACTTATCAACATGGTTAATTGTGGCATTCCACAACTGGTACAGGAATGATGGTCCTGTTGTCAGGGAAGCGGTACCAACGGTGGTTGATGAAACTGCCACTCCAGAAGAGGTCTCGCCAGTCTCAGAACCAAAGTCGTATGCAGAGGCTGGAACCTGGTATTTTGTCCCATTCTCATAGTAAAGCTGCATGAAACCGGTTATGTTCGTAACCGTAGCAGTTGATCCTCCGCCTGGTCCCCCTATCATTATCTCAGCGTCCATTGGTATAAAGCCAAGGTCAGATAGCATGCTCCCGTTCACAACGTACTGTGCAGGTGGAGCGCTGAATGTAGGTGGCTGGCCACCGTTCGAATTGAAGATCACTTCATCGTACGAGCCTGAGGTTGTCTTGCCTCCCGTCTGTATTGAATAGTTAAAGTAAACAGCATCATTGCCATTCACAGTTGTGCTGTTCAGGTAAAGTGCGATTGTGAATCCGTTGACTCCGGTCTGGAATGAGGGTCCCACTGCATAGTAATAAACTGGGAGAACCTGCGTCCCATTACCTGAAAGTATAGATCCAGCATTCAGTGTTCCGGCGGGACTTGAAAAGTTCCAAACATTATCAAGGAGTTGCAGTTCGTGAGTCCTTGCAGAATAGAATACTACATTCTGATTCCAGAATTCATACCCAGGAACGCCCTGGATTGTTACTCCATTCAGAATTGCGTTTAGCTGGAATGATACTTCATGAGGACCGTCGTTGACAAGGTTTTCCAATTGAAGGCTGGTTATGTTTACAACGGCCTTGAAACTGCTTGTGGAATACCCATAGGCAACGGCTGAACCTGTCTTGTTGTAGGTCACACCATAGCTAGCGAGGCCCATAGGTGCTGGAGCTACCAAGTAACCTGGGGCATTAACGCCACTGCTACCTGTAGACTTGATACCTGCAGCCGCATAGTTCGGGAGATATGCATACTGCGTAGGAACTCCGCTCTGCTTCAAAAGAGACATAACATTAGAGGCCGTCAGGTGAGTTCCCGATGCGGTACCTGCTACTGTCACTGTCTTTACAGCAGAAGCTGTTTGTCCGACAGATGGAGATCCAGTGCCGGATGCGGCGATATGTTCTGGCGTACTTTGTGAAGCCCCTGAAAGAGGGAAAAAGGCCAAAGACGACAGAATCATAACCACGCTAACTATAATAGCTAACGCTGTCACTATCTTTTTCGAATTCATAGTCATCTGGATACTATACTTTTTATTACTATATAAATTTTTTTTGAGACACTCACCGCTAACGGCTTTTGATCCGATGTCTCTCCTATCGCTACTTTATACTTCCTTTGTTATGATATCATGTTTCAGAAACTTACGACTTGGGAAAAATATCTATGTCAAGAGCAGATCAAGCCTGGGAATTGAACAGAATGGATAATGTGTATACACCTTCTCAGGAAGCAGTTGAAGCTACCAACCTGATGACGTTTGCGAAAAATGTTGGGTTGTCCTCGATCGAATCTTTATATGAATGGGCTGACAGAAACAGGGATGAATTCTGGAATGCTGTGGTGTCGAATTGCGATATTAGATTCTTTTCAAAATACAGGAGAATTACTGATGAATCTGGGGGCAAGGAAAACGCTAAATGGTTCACCGGAGGAAAGCTGAATATTGTATACAACACGGTGGAAAAATATGCGCTGGATCCCAGTTATAAGGATCATATATCATGCAGGTATGAAAGGGAAAACGGTGAAATGGGATCGCTAACCTTCAGCGAGCTTGACGAGATGACGGCCAGACTTGGGTCCGGACTTCTTTCAATAGGTGTGAAAAGGAATGACAGGGTTGCAATCTATCTTCCTCTATCAATGGAAAGCGTTGTCTCTCTGTATGCGATCATGCGCATAGGCGCCGTCGCGGTTCCCATATTCTCCGGCTATGGCACGGAGGCTGTTGAGGCAAGGATCAGGGATGCCGGTATCCAGACAGTGATCACGTGCCAGGATTATGAGAGAAAGGGAAAGAAGATTGACCAGCTGAAAAACATCAGGAGTATAAAGGGAATCAGGAAAGTTGTGAGTGGCCTCACCAACCCTGGAAATGATGAATACGACTTCCATAAACTCATTGAGGAAAATGATTACATTTCAAGCGTTCCCATGGATTCAGAAGATCCAGCGATCATGCTGTATACGTCCGGAACAACAGGCAAGCCCAAGGGAACCGTTCATGTTCATGGCGGGTCTTTTGTAAACATTGTGAAGGAGGTCAAATTTTACATGGACATGAAGCCGGATGATACACTGTTCTGGATATCCGATCCCGGCTGGATGATGGGCCCCTGGAGCATCATCGGTGCTAACGCTCTGGGCGGATCCATATTTGTCTATGACGGAGCTGTGGATTATCCTGACAGCAACAGAATTTTCGACTTAATCGAAAAGAACATGATAACGTTACTGGGACTTTCACCCACATTTGTGCGCATGCTGAAGGCAAAGGGCGTGAAACGCGAAATGAGCGGAATAAGAGTGTTCGGATCAACCGGGGAGCCATGGGACACCGAAAGCTGGATGTATCTGTTCGAAACTCTCGGATCCGGGAAAGTCCCGATTGCCAACATATCTGGAGGTACAGACATAATCGGATGCTTCCTTGCATCCACTCCAGCTATCCCGCTGAAGCCAAAGTGTCTTTACAGGGGACTGGGGATGAACGTTTCCGTCTTCGATGATAACGGTAGGGAAGTATACAACAAAATCGGGCATCTGGTGTCAAAAGAGGCCTGTCCATCCATGACGAGGGGCATATGGAAACAGCCCGAGAAATATCTCGAAACTTACTGGTCGAGATTTCCGGGGGTATGGTCGCAGGGAGACTGGGCAGAGATGGATGAAGATGGCTACTTCTTCCTCTACGGCAGATCCGACGACGTCATAAAGGTCGCGGGAAAGAGAGTGGGGCCTGGAGAGGTGGAGGACATGGTTAACGCCGTATCCGGGGTTGTTGAATCTGCTGTTGTTGGAATACCGGATGCAATGAAGGGTGAGGCTATCGGAATTTTCTACACCGGAACAAATACACAGGAAACAATTGATTCAATCAGGAAGCAGGTGGAGAGACGTCTTGGTAAATCATTCTCGCCAAAATACGTAATATGCCTGCCATCATTACCAAAGACAAGGAACGGGAAGATCATGAGAAGAATAGTGAGAAATGCATTCCTTGGACAGCCGGTTGGAGACGTGAGCAACCTTGAGGATGGGGGAATCGTTGACCTGCTGAGGAGCATGGGCACTCTCACAAGAGAAGGTGACGGGATATGATTACCCTGAACCTGGGCAACATGCATGCATATCTCATAGAGGAGGGTAGATTTTCTCTTGATCCTGGCGCGGCCTTTGGCACTGTTCCAAGACCACTCTGGTCAAAATTTGTTACTCCAAACCAGAATTACCGGATTCCCATGGCAGCTAATGTCCTTCTCGTGGACAGCGGCGATCGATCTGTACTTGTGGATTCCGGCCTGGGAACGGGTTATGAGGAGAAGTTCAGGTCCATTTTTGAGATCAGCCAGAACCCGCAGTTCTTTGAGGAGATAAGCGGTCTGGTTAAACCCCATAACATCCGGTATATAATTCACTCTCACCTCCACTTTGATCACTGCGGGAACTCATTTTATGGCGAAAAAAAATTCCCGAATGCAGAACTCGTATTCCAGAAGGCTGAGCTTTCCAACCTCAGGCATCCCAACGAACTGAGCAGGTACAACTACCGGAAACCAACATCCGTTATGAGGAACATACTTTCCGTCGACGGCAGTTCACGCGTGCTGGGTTCCGTGAGGCTCATCAGAACCGGCGGACACACATCAGGACACCAGGCGATCATAATTGAAGGGACTTCATCTGAGATAATATATTTCGGCGACATCATGCCATCTTCAGTCCATGCAAAACCGACGCATATCACTGCAATCGATCAGTTTCCGCTGGACACCCTGAAATACAAGAAACTGCTGATCAGGAGAGCCATAGACAGGAAATCCATATGCATCTTCAATCATGACACCAAAATACCAGCAGGCTACCTGGAGGGTACTGTTGACAGCCCAAAGGTGGTACCTCTCTGATCAGATATCGATCTCTTCCCTGCTTGAGATTATCCGGTCCATTGCAAGTTCTGCAATATCCGTTCCATAAAAACCTATCCTGAAAATCTCCTCTGATATTCTCGGCAGGATTGAAGATTTGCTGCTCCTGATGGTCCCGGCAAATTTCTCCTTGTCAATTCTGATCTTGTGCTTCATGTCAATTATCTCGTTGAGGTTCTCAAACCTGTCCTGATAGAAGCCATTCATTGCATCCCTGAATGTGTCGATTGATGTGGAAAGGCTTTCAGCGATCATTCCCATGGATGTCCTCGTTTCTTCTTGATTGGCGACTATCATTGAGCAGATGTTCACTGCATGATCTGCGATTCTTTCCAGTATCCGCGAAAGGATGAGAGTGAAAGTGCTTCCCGGTTCTCTGGGATTTTTGTTTATCTCCCTGAATATGTACCACTGATATCTGTCAATTTCATCGTCTCTTCTTTCCACGTTTTTCAGGAGTTCCGGATCGAGGTCCCTTATTCCATTGAGAACATCCTGGAGCATGGATTCCACATTTCCTGACATTCTTCTGATAGCCTTTTGAAACGGGAATGACGTGGAATCCAGTACATTCTGCAGAACTATGCGGTTTGACGACTCCTCAAAAATTTCCACGCCCATCACCAGCTTTGAAAAATTCTTGACTGATTCCCTTATGCTTTCGTTCATTCTTGTTCTGCTGCGCACAACAAGAATCTCGAAATTTGCTATGTAGGCAGATACCAGTATTCTCTGGAACCTCTTTGGATCAACCTTATCGTTGACATTAATCGTGCGAACCAGTTCCCTCCTCTGCGCACCAGGATTTATGACTATGCTGTTACCTTCCTCTGCAACCTCTACCTCACTGCCTTTCTTCAGGGAGTTGGACGCAATCCAGTCAAGCGGCAGCGACACGATATAAGTTGATCCGCCGGTGAGCTGTATCTTTCTTACTTTAGATTCCATATTGTTCTAATAAATATTTATCTGTATATAGATTTTGCGACTGTTATTGAGAAGGTGGAACAGGGGGCTGTGACACCGGGGGTTTCTGGAATCTCCTGCTGTTAGATATGCTGCGGGCCACAAATACGCCTGTGATGAAGATCAGGTTGTACAGAATCATGTACGGTGCAAAATATGTGGCAAAGCTCACATAAAATGTCTCAGCATAAGATACGTATGGACCCGGGATGAACTGAAGAACAGTGTGATTTCCCACAGGCTGGGTGACATAACTTTCATTGAATGTTCCTATATAGAACGTGAAATTATATATTGAACCCTCTGAGAGTGTTGTCGCATCATAATATATCAGGGCGCTGTTTGCAGATTCCCTCACATAGTGCATATCTTTCTGGGTAAGGTTCATGAATACCGGATGGTTCGGTATCTCTGAATTAATAATCAGTCCATAGTTTGAGAACGAGATATTGTTTGATACAAGAAATGAAAAATTATAGGAATTGTGCAGACCGGAATATGGCACAAGGCTGATGTTCACTGTCGTGCTGTTGGTAAAAGCTCCGTTCACGTATTTACCATCGTTGAGCGAGGTGCTCGGGAAGTGGCCATCATATGTGTAAACGCTTTGCGTTACGGAATAGGAGACAAATATGGCAAGCACTATGAAGATCAGGAAACCGATCAGCACCCTTCTCTTCACCCTCCATGGGCCAAGATAATGCATCACGGCAAAAACTATCACCGGAATAATGAGCAGAACGGTCAGCTGGGCTTTGATTATGGAATAATAAATTATGGGCAAAGAGACTAGAATTGAAATTAATGGTGTGGATATGTAATAATACCGTCTTAAATCGTCCCTTGAAACCAACCTGTGCTGATTTCCTCCTTCTATTTATATTGATCCTGCGTGACATAGTTTGTATCGTATTTCAGTGATGTGGGAAATTCCCTTACCTGTTCCGCTCAAGGTTATTTTACATGTCTTTGAGCACAGATCATGTCAGATTTTACATCCAACACTATTAATACGCATTTGAAAATATCTGAATGAGAAATGTTTCCTACTATCGAAGAACTCAAAAAAATGAGGAAGAATCTTGGAATAAGCCAGAAGGAGCTCGCTTCTGTCAGTGGAGTAAGCCAGTCATACATAGCAAGACTGGAAAAGGGGGGATTAAACCCCACCTATGACAAGGTCAGGAAGATCTATGAATACTTGAGCAAGTCCGGACTGCGTGCAGAGAACATTGATATAACCGCTTCAAAGATCATGTCGAAGGATCTGGTGGTGTGCTCCCCTAGCGATTCTGTCATGAAGGTTCTGAACATAATGAGGGAGAAGGGATTCTCGCAGCTTCCTGTGGTCTCGAGCGATGGAAAGATGGTCGGCACGGTTACGGAAAGCGAAATAAATGATCTTCTCATCCGGGGCTCCACTATGGATTCGCTCAGAAGACTGCTGGTGTCAAACATAATGGGCCCCCCGCTTCCCCTTCTTGATCAGTCGAGCCTTATATCCATGATATATCCCCTGCTCAAATTTCAGAATGCGGTGGTCATAACATCAAAAGGAGACCTCAAGGGTATAATAACAAAGGCAGACATACTCAAGGCTGTGGAAATGTATGGATAATATTGCGTTTCTTGCATTTCAGGCCTTCGTGCTCACGATACCTGCATTTTCAGCAAACTCACTCGCAGTTATCACTGGCGGGTATGGAAAGATGGATTTCAACAGGAATTTTTTTGATGGAAAGCGTATCCTGGGAGACGGAAAAACGTGGAGCGGCTTCATCGGCGGATCTTTTCTCGCCACGGTGGCTGGGCTTATAATATACGGTTTTGATTTCCTGGACCCGGGTCTTTTTTATCCATACGGAGATACTTTTGTCGCAGCTCTGGCCCTGATACTAACAATGAGCTTCTCATCACTTACTGGAGATGCCATAGGATCGTTCACCAAGAGGAGGCTGGGAATGAACAGGGGAGCAAATGGATCGCTGCTTGATCAGCTGCCGTTCATTCTGTTCACTCTCCTCATAATTTTCCTGTTCTTCCACACATTCTTCATGAATGTCTATGGAAACATAGTTGGCATAATCACGGTCATAGTTGTGACACCGCCTATACACAGGGCGGTAAATATTATAGGTTTCAGAATGAAGAAGAAGGAGGTACCATGGTAGAGGAAGTGAAGATGGTGATAGCCGTCAGGAAAGATATTGATATCGGGAAAGGAAAGATGGCCGCTCAGGTTGCACATGCTGCTGTTGCCTGTGCTTTGCGATCCAGAAAAGCAAACAGAAGCACCTTCAATGAGTGGATGGATCAGGGGCAGAAGAAAATAGTCATCAGAGTACAGAACGAGGATGAACTAAGAAAGTTGAAGATGATACTGGATCAGGCTGGCATAATGAACGAGATGATCACTGATGCAGGTCTCACGCAGGTTCCTCCTGGTACCGTGACCTGTCTCGGGATTGGCCCTGTCAAGGCATCCGTTATTGATCCCATCACCGGCGATTATCCGCTTTATTAATGAAATAAAGGAAAAGAAAATCTCTTCTATTCCGCTCCCTTACTATTTCTTACTCCTCCTAACAAGTATGACACCAACAACTGCGGCGACTATCGCAACTGCTGCTATTGAAAGTATATCTATCAACAGGCTGTAGTTGTATGGTTTCGGTTCATTTTGAGTCGTGAACCGCAGGATCACGTTCACAGAATTACCGTTTATTACAATGGTGCCGTTCCCGTTGCTTATGGTAAACCCTGAAACATTGCCTGTTTCGTAGTCATAAGTTCCATTTGTGACATAGATGGTGAATGAATTGTTAGATACCGTGTACTGGATTCCGTTCAGCTCAATTGACCATTTTGTATTGTTTGCAAGTCCTTTCTCTGTGAAGGAAAGTTTGTAAGCTACCTTTACGAATGTGAAATTCTCAACGAGATTTGATCCATGCACATTTATCACTCCACTGTTTGTCACCGCTCTCCATTCCTTGTTCGATGACGATATGGAATAAGAATATGAACCGTTTATCTCGAACGTAGAATAGATTGAACTGGAGTTGATTTCATATGACCCGGAGGTGCTGTTGAAATACCACATCGTATCTGCGGGGAGTCCTGTTTCTGCAAAGAATATCTCATATTGTTTTTCAAATACTGGGTATATCGTGACATCCCTGCCTGAAACAATAACTGTCCCGCCAGCACCGGTCACTGAATACTTTCCGCTTGTGGTGATGTGATAGCTGTAACTTCCGTTTGGCATCTGGAACTGCACTTCATTTCCACTTACTGTGGTATTGAATGAGGAGAATGAGATGTCCCATACATTACCGCTTATCCCGCGCGATTTAAATATTACAAGGTAGTTTTGCTGAACATATGTTACGTTCTCCTCAAACCCGCTTGATGTCAATTGAAACGTTCCGCCCCCGACTACAGGCTTCTCGATTCCATTGCCTTCTATTTCATAGGAGTATATTCCAGGGGTCAGATTGAGTTCCAGCCTACCTGAAGTTGTCGAATAATGGTTGGCACCAATTGAAATAAGCATTTCAGATCCTGCATTTAGACCATGTGCAACAAATTGGACGGGATATTGCTGAGATTTAAGGAAAGCAATGGATACCTCCATTTGTGAATCAGAAACAAGTACATTGCCCGAAATGAGTATTGGTGAATAAACGCCAGATGAGGATACACTGTACCTGTATGTCCCCTCAGGCAGTGAAAGTGTCAGAAATGGAATCTGTGCAGTTGGAGTGAATTTATACACTGTGCTGTCGACGGTAAGATATACTGTTGTTCCGTAAGGTATCCCGGATGGAGTGAAAACAACGTTATAACTTGGAACTGCCTGGAAGGTTATATTCAGGTATGATGAAGATGATGTAATGTCAACATAACCTGTCTGAGGAGTTATGGCATAATCCTGAATCTGACCAACTGAATATTTATTTAGCCCTAGTGTCAGGCCTGAAATATGAATAGAACTGCTACTTATATTATAGGTCTTGCTGTCGATCGTTATCTGCCACTGGTCCACTTCATTTAACCCGAAATTAATACCTGACTCGCTAATAATGAGAGACCCGGACAGAGCGTTGAGTTCTGCGTTCGTTTTAATCAAATTTACAGCCGCATTGTTTGTGGTTGACTGATCTGAAAAATTTACATACACTGTTTCCGGCGACCCGCTGATAAGAATTGATCCCCCACTGTTCGAAGCAACATAACCACTCAAGAATGTGGTGATTGTATAGGTATATGTTCCATTTGGATAGTATGTTTCAATTTGTGAAGAGTTGGAAATATAACTGGTTGTGCCTAAGGTCACGTTCCACACGCTTTGTTTTGGAAGGCCCGATTCAATAAAAACGATCTCATAACTGTTAGTCTTTGAGAATGCCAGTGAGACCGTGGAACTCTGACCGTTTATCTGTACCAATCCAGATGTGACGTTGGAGATGAAGCCTGCAGGGCCGGAAACCTGGAACTGATAAGATCCATTGGGAACATTTATAGACAGTGAAGAAGAGTTTCCTTCTATGATCTGGCTACCTATTGAAACTGACCAGATGCTGTTTAATGGAAGCCCTATCTCATTAAACATTATCGAATATGAGGATGTGAAGAACGAAATGTTTACACTGATGTTGCTTCCAACCTTTAGGTTGCCTGAAGATACTGAAGACTGGTATCCCTGTATCTGATCTACAGAATATGAAAAAGTGCCTCCAAGGGATGTGAACGATATGGTGTTGGTTGAAGATTTTTCTGAGAGACCATTAAAGTCCACGCCCCATTCCTGACCATATTTGAGTCCTGATTCCGAAAATCTGACAGAAAAAGTCCGGGCGGTGGTAAAATTGATGAGGATAGGATTACTCACATTTGATCTGGATTCTATTTAGTTTACCAGAACCCCGTGATAACTGACCTGATCTAGCTTAGACGTTTCAACTTCTGTTCCAACTTTGACTTGGTTTCTTCCTTCTTTTCGTCCGGCATGAACCTGTCTACTAGACCAAAGAGACCGTTTTCCTCCTTATAAACATGCTGGAGCATTATCTTCGCTATCTGACCGGACTTGATCGTTTTCTCCTCGTCCGAGGATTCAATATCAATTCCCCCCTCCTGTGTTACTGGGCTGGAAACTGCCTGGTACAGGCGCTTGACAGATATATGCTCACCCATGATTACCCGGATTGGCTCCTCCATTTCCAGGTATTTCTGAAGGATTGGCCTGAAAATTGGGAAGAGTACCCCCTCTTCGAGCACGAAGTGTACATTGATTGAAAATTTGATATGGTCCAGATATTCGTTAAGTTCCACACTGTTGTCAAGAAATCCTTCTGAAAGCTCGACTGTTCTGACATGCTGTGTCCTGAGCATCTGTGTTGCCTTGGATCCCTGAAAAGTTAAGGTGTCCTTTAGAGACATCACTTTTAGATTTAAACACTGTATATTAATGTGACGAGATTGGAAATTCTCAGTCTCCTGAACTTGTATCATATCCTGTGCATTCTTATTCGTGAAGATGAAAGTCAGAAGATTAATTTGGCTCTCGCCGGGAAATGTCAATTTCTTTCCAGTGGCCTAGACAGAGGAAAATGCCTGCTGGAAATCCTCTATGAGATCCTCTGGATCCTCAATTCCCGCTGAGAATCTGACAAGCCCGTCCGTTATGCCTGATCTCAGCCTTTCTTCCCTGCTCATTGATGCATGCGAAGTTTCGACTGGAAGTGTTATCAGGCTCTCGACCCCTCCAAGGCTTGGTGCTACGTCAGGAATCTTCAGCTGCCTCATGAACCTTCTTGCGGAATCAAGGCCGCCGCTGATATCGAATGATACCATCCCGCCGTAGCCTGACATGATTCTGCTTGCTATGGCATGGTATGGAGAATTCTCAAGGCCAGGATAATAGACCTTCTTCACCTTCTTTTCACCCTCGAGGAAACGGGCAATTTTCATCCCATTCTCGTTATGTCTTTTCATCCTCAGGCCGAGGGTTTTGAGGCCCCTGGATGCCAGAAAAGTTTGAATCGGGTCCGGTATGAAACCGAAATTTTTCCTCATATTGACCACAGTCTCGTAAAATCTGTCGGATACTCCTGCCACGCCCATTATTATGTCACTGTGGCCTCCGATGTACTTTGTTGCACTGTGAAGAGTGATATCTGCCCCGAAATTCACGGGCCTGATATTGTATGGAGTGGAAAACGTGGAATCGACCACAAGGGGAACATTACTTTCCCTGCATAACTTGGAAATATGATCCAGATCAGAAACTCCAAGTGTGGGATTCAGAATTGTTTCCACATAAACAACAGAAATATCCTTTTCCAGCCTGTCTATGGAATTCATCTGATCTAGATCGATGAAGCTTGCAGATAGTCCCATCTTCTGAACCGTTTTTGAGAGAAACATATATGTCTGTCCGTATAGCCCGTTTACCGTAAGCACCCTGGAACCAGGCCTGGCAAGAGCAAGTATGGATGCCGAAATTGCGCTCATTCCTGAAGAGAAAGATATCCCCCTTGAATATCCTTCAAGGGATGCGTACTTCTCCTCAAAGGACTGAATTGTTGGGTTTCCCCATCTTGTATAAAGAAAAGGTTTCCCGTTGGTATTGTCAACATATGCCTCTGGAGATTCATTAGGGCCAAGAAAAGTGGAGTTTTCAAATATCGGTGTTATCACGTTTCCAAATCTGGGGTCCTTCAGTTCACCCGCATGAACTGCTCTTGTATCGAATCCGGCGTGTTTTAGATCGCCCATGAAGATGCTAATGATACGTGCTAATTAATATGTTTTGATAAGCCTGATGCATCAGCATTGAATTTTCCATAATTGGAAATAATCCATCCTGTGGCAGCATGGTATTATTAAATTCATGTTCCATTTGGAATAAATTGTTCATAGCTATTGAAGGCATAGACGGATCCGGAAAGACTACTATCAGTCGCAAGCTCACCAGCAGTCTGTCGGATCTTGGCGTGAGGGTTTTTCAGACCAGAGAACCCACTGATGGATTGCCTGAGGACATGATAAGAAAAGATTTCAATAATGGAATTGCTCTTTTTTGCCTTTTCATGTCTGACAGGTTCAAACATGCAGAGGAAATCTCTCAGAAAATCTCCGAAGGCTACACTGTGATCTCTGACAGGTTTCTCGCATCAAGTTTTGCCTACCAGGGGCCACTTATAGAGAATGTTCTGGGAAGCTTTGAAAACGCATTTGAATGGATGAAAAAAGCATCTGCCCCCTTGAAGCCTTTACCGGACATAACATTTCTTCTGGACATCGATCCTGAGGTTGCCATGGATCGGATAAAAAACAGGGAAAAAAGCCCGTTTGAAAAACTAGAATACCTGCAAAGGGTCAGAAAGTATTACCTTGCAACTTCCATGCCCAATACTGTGGTGATAGACGCTCAACTCCCTCTTGAGGAGAAACTTTCGATTATGGTGCAGACAGTGAAATCTCTTCTGTTCATGAAGTGAGAACCTTTATTCTGTCTCCGAGTATCATTATGGTATGCTCAGCTTGAGCGATCATTGTTCCGTTGTGCTCCCTTAGTATGGGAAACTGTGAAACATATCTGTTTGAGATCATGGATTTCAGATACGCTTCCGGTTTGTCGATTTTTCCGTAAAGCCATCTCGATGCAAAAGGAAGAGTGGAAAAGTTCCTGTATATCGGCTCTTCCCTGTCGACTTTGGTGCCGCTCACTATGAAAATATTGCCTCCGGGACCGTTATGGATCATTCCTATCCCTGTTGAAGCAAATGGCTCTATTGCGATCACCTGATCGGGTTTCAGGAGTTTTCCGTTGCCGTCATCATAGTTAGGTACAAATATTGAGGAGTGAAGATCATATCTTGCAACACCGTGCCCCCCAAGGTTGCGGACAGGCTTGAAGCCAAACTCCGAGATTTTGGCACCGATCGCTGCGCCTATCTCCCTAAGAGGGATCATTGGACGCAGGACTTTAATGGCAGCATTCAGAGCCTCCCTTGAAGCATCTATCAGGTCAGAGTGCTTCCCTGTATTTCCAACTTCCACCGTTGTGGCATTATCAGATGGAAAACCGTCTATCTGTGCACCAATATCCACCTTCACAACATCTCCCGTGCTGAAAGTCTTCTTGTCCCCGTAGAATGGCGTGTAATGCGCAGCCTCGTTGTTAATTGAGAGATTGAGAGGGAATGCCGGAAATGCACCGCTTTCCCTTATGAGCTTTTCAGTTTTCTCTGCAACCTCAAACAGAGTGACTCCGGGTTCAATGAGAGAAACAGCAGTTTCCAGGGCCCTCTTTCCTATTTTGCCAGCTTCCTCGAACTTAGCTATGTCGGTTTGTTCCAAAATTAATTACCCCGCATATCTAAAGGTTAATCTCTTCAGGGAATATTTTGATTGCCATATCAGCACGTAATAATTTCAATGAGATAACATATTTAATCTATATAAAATGCTGAAAATAGCTCTAAAAATTATATGCTACTTCATGTTCTCTATTGTCATGGCTTCTATGGAAGAGCAACTTGATTCTTTAATGGAGAAAAGTTATCCAAAATGGGTGAAGAGACATATTGAGATACCTAAAATTACGGTCTACTCCATTCTTGAAGATGTTGCAAAAAAATACCCTGACAGGATAGCAATTGATTTCTTCTCAAGAAAGGTCAGTTATTCCGAACTGAAGAAATATGTGGATATGGTTGCTTCTTCACTGAAGAATATGGGTCTTGCCAAGGGAGACAGGGTGAGCCTGATGCTTCCAAACATTCCTCATTATGTTATATTCTTCTATGCTGTTCTCAAGCTGGGCGGAACGGTGGTACAGACAAATCCGCTGTATACGACCCATGAACTGGAGTCTCAGCTTAACGATTCAGGTTCCAGAATCATAGTCACCCTGGATGACTTTATAAACAAGATCATTCCGCTCCATCCATCGCAGGTCCAGAAAATGATTGTGGTGAAAGTCGAGGATTTCCTGCCCTCTGCCCTCGCATTTCTTTACTCGGCCGCCAGAAGTGCGAAAAAGGCAAAGGTGAAGGTCCCTAAGGAATCCTGGATATACTCGTTCAAGGACATGCTTTCTTCTGAGGACTCTGTCGGAGAGGAATCTATTAATCCAGAAACCCATCCCGCGCTTCTCCAGTACACTGGCGGCACCACCGGTGTTCCCAAGGCTGCACTCCTGACCCACTACAACCTGGTTGCCAATGCATACCAGATAAGGGAGTGGATACCTGAAGACTATCGCTCCGGAATTTCCTATCTTTCTGCTATCCCGTTCTTCCATGTGTATGGTATGATGACCGCGATGCTTGTACCTGTTCTTCAGGGCGCGAAGATCATACTTGTACCGGATCCGAGGGACACGAAAATGATACTGAAGTCCATGCACAAATCTCACCCGCAGGCATTTCCCGGAATTCCAGCAATGTATCATTCCATACTCAATCACAGGGATGTCGGTAAATACGATATAAAATCGGTCAAATTCTGTATGTCCGGAGCATCTCCTCTCCCCGAGGAGCTGCAGAAGAATTTTGAAGATGCCACCAGCGGGATGATCATTGAAGGATATGGACTTAGTGAAACTTCACCTGTTGCAAACATAAACCCCATGGATGTCAGCCTCAGAAAAATTGGATCAATAGGCCTGCCTGTATCGAATACCTACGAGAAGATCGTGGATATTGAAACCGGGACAAAGGAGCTTGGCCCCGGTGAGATCGGGGAACTTGTGATCAAGGGACCGCAGGTAATGTCCGGATACTGGAACAACCTGAAAGAAACAGATATCGCATTGAGAAAAGGATGGCTGTACACCGGCGATATCGCGAAAATGGATGAAAACGGTTTCTTCTATATAGTGGACAGAAAGAAGGACATGATCATTGCCGGAGGGTACAACATCTATCCCCAGGAAGTGGAGGAGATACTTTACAAGCATCCAAAGGTGAGTGAGGCTGCTGTGATAGGAGTTAATGATCCCCACAGGGGTGAGACGGTGAAGGCATACATTGTGCTGAAGCCGAATGAAACAGCGACCCCTGAAGAAATTATAGAGTTCTGCAAACAGTACCTTGCAAAATACAAGGTTCCGAAGATAGTGGAATTCACCAGCGAGTTGCCCAAATCACTCGTGGGAAAGGTGCTGAAGAGGGAGCTCAGAACCAAAAACGCCTGAATTCCCCGATACCAGGTTCAATTTCCCTTAATTTCAATGCGACAGAATTGAAGTAATCAAAGGTACAAAACATTATTAATTATGTCAAATTTCTGAACGCATGGCGTGGTTCAAAGTATCCAAGGAAGGGAGCATGAAGGACGGGGATCTCTCCAAGGTGAGCATAGATGGCAGGGACATCCTTATAATGAAAGATAAGGGGAAATACTACGCAACTTCCTGCTACTGTACTCACGAAAACTATGATCTCTCTGAAGGTTTTCTCGATGACGGCAATCTGATCTGCCCCAATCATTTTGCAATGTTCAAGCCTCAGGATGGTTCGGTGGTACAGAATCCTGAAGGTTCCGGGGACATCCCCCCGCTGAAGACCTATCACACAAAGATAGAGAACGGGGACCTGATGGTTGAAGTCTGATGAGGATACTGGTCCTGGTCAAGCAGGTTCCGGATCCAAACAGGATCGAGTTTGATCCGTCAACCGGGCGTATAAAAAGGGAAAATGTGCCTCTGCAGATGAATTCCTTTGACAGGAAGGCTGTGGAGGAGGCAGTGAGGGCAAAGGAAAAGTTCGGCTGTGAGGTCATTGCAGCAAGCATGGGGCCCCCTTCTGCTGCGGAAGTGCTGAATCTGTCCCTGAGAATGGGTGCCGATGAGGCATTCCTGATAACAGACAGAAGATTTGGGGGTTCAGATACACTCATCACATCCAGAATCCTGTCTTCAGTTGTCGGGAGATTCAAACCGGATCTTGTTTTTGCAGGCAGATATTCTCTCGATGGGGAAACTTCACAGGTTCCACCGGAGGTTGCCACAATGTCTGGCTATAATTTCATTTCCGCGGTTTCCTCCATTTCCTATTCCGAGGATATGAAGACCATAATGGTGGAATGCGAAAGGGAATACGGGATGGAGAAGTATGTGCTGAAAATGCCTGCGCTCATATCACTGAGCGAGAAAATTAACAAGGCAAGGATAGTAAAGCCCAGTGTCCCTCAGATGCTTGACAGGGTGAAGACCCTGACATATGATGACATTTCAACCGGAGTAACGGGTGCAGATTCCCCAACTGTTGTGGAAGGCACGCAGGTGATAGACAGCACCAGAACCGTAAAGATATTTGATCAGCCAGACGAGATTTACAGGATGATAATTGAGACTGCCAGAAGTGAATCCGCCAGATCTCTGCAGATGCAGGATATTGAACCATTTGAACCTGAAAGGAAATGGGCAATGGCAGTGGCGTTTGACGATAAGGAAATGGCATTTGAGATAGCTTCCAAGGTTGCCGAAATTTCAATGGGCAGGTTCAATGTGAAGACCGTTGGCAACATAAGCCCGGAAAAGCTTGAAGGCATATCATGTCATGAATACGTTTTTGCGGATCTCAGATCAGCAGCATCTTTTGCAAAATTTGTCGAGAATGAGATTAATCTTGCAGGCCCGGAATTCGTGATTTTCCCTTCCTCCATTACCGGAAGGGATATCGCCTCGTTTATAGCAGCTAATAAACAGCTTGGATTGACCGCCGACTGTATCGACATTGCTTATGAAAATGGGAAACTCATACAATACAAGCCTGCCTTTGGGGGAGGCGTTGTTGCAAGAATAACATCAAAGACAATGCCCGCGTTGAGCACTGTCAGGAAAGGTATGTTTCCACTGAGGAAAACTGCCTCCAAGTGCAGAATTGTTAGGAAGGACTGGGCCGAAGATGGCAATCTGCCGTTGGAAGTTGTAGAAACTCCCAGAGAATACAGATCGGTATATTCCTCAAGAATCGTTCTGTCTGTTGGCAAAGGGATAGAATCGCAGGAGAATCTGTCCCACGTAAAGGAGGTTGCTGATGCCATAGGCGCAGCTCTTGGTGCAACCAGGCCCATTGTGGACTTTGGCTGGATTCCCAGACAGCAGCAGATCGGGCTCACCGGATCATCCATCTCGCCGGATCTTTACATCGCGCTAGGGATTTCAGGCCATGACAACCACATGGTCGGCTTGAGATATGCCAGAAAGATAATCGCGGTCAACCCGGATGCAAATGCACCGGTATTCAGGTTTTCTGACTACGGAATACACATGAAATCCATGGATTTTATCAGGGGGTTTTCCGACTTCCTGAAGTCAAATAATATCTGGAAAATTGATCAGGCAAAATCGATTCCCTGATCATCCTCGATGATGATGTATCTTGTGCCGTCCCTCTTGGTCACCTTGTAAACGCTCTTGCCTCCGCTGATTCCACCCTTCCTGTTCTCCTCTCTCTTGCTTCTCTTCTTTTCTGTGATCTGAAGGTATAGACCTGCCACCATCAGGATGCCGGCTATTATCTGGGATACCATTGATCCGAGTCCAAGTGTTAAGAGGGCAAACCAGAGCAGAAATGATCCAAGAATCGCCGAAAGAAGCGTGGTAACCTTTCTGTAAAGGACATATGACGCCCCGAAGGCAACTATTGCTGCCAGAATTTCCATGGAGATGTTGCCCGGGTACAGACTGCTGACCAGAATGAACGCGATAAACCCAAAGAATACAGACAGACCTATTCTTGCGGCAGCTTTGAACAGTACGGCACCTATCACTGCAGCGATCAGAAATATCAGGTATATTGGAAGACCCCCGAAGTTCACTATGGTACTGAGATAAAGTGCAAAGACGAAGCCGTAATATGCCCCGATGCAGACCATCAGTATGTCCCATGCCGTGCTGCCCTTGAACAGCAGCAGAACCGCAATAAGCATCACGAAGATTGTGCTCAGGTACAGGTACTGCGGGGGTAGTATGTTAAGCAGTGCCATGAAGTAACCGAGATAATTTCCTGATGCAGCACCAGCAGAGGTCATACAATGTCAGACAACTACAAAAAAGTATATAATCATTTCGTTCAGAAATTTAATCATTTCTTGAATTAATGTAATTATAATGTAAATTTGGATTAGGGAATATGGCAGACAATATAAATAAGTTCAGATTTTGTCCTTTTGCCCTTTACCTGAAGATATCCTTCTCACTTCGTGACCGCATACATCGCATTTCTCCCTGTAGGATTTGAAATACTTCCTGCACCCTGTGCACCTGTATGTCCACCTTATCGTTTTGCCGATGAAGAGATTCGTTGCCGGAATAACGCTTATTCCCATGACCCTGCAGACATTCTGTATTGCAAAGTCGTCCGTCATAACTGTTCCCCCCATTTCCAGACCGAGAGCAATGACATCTATATCCGTGTCTGAAAGGACATTCAGATCGCCGGTTTTACGTGCGTAATCCATGACGGATTCTCTGTAAGGTTTGCCTGGCGTCCTCACATTTAGCATTTCATCGGCATAATCCAGTGATCGCTTCAGTTTACCCTTCCTTATCTCTCCCATTACGGATGCGGGGACGACAGTGTCTGGGTCTGTGAAGTTGAAATTCCTTGCAATGAAGGCCGACGTATCCAGAACGATTACCTTCCTTTCAGGTCCCGTCGACTTAATCATTTCCAGGTCGAATGCTGTATCATCACCTGCGGGATTGCCCCAAGCAGGTCTTCAAGGGAGTACCAGTAACCCTTGTTCTTGAATGAAATGTCAGATGCTGCCTTCATTATAAAAGTGCCGATCCTGGCTGATTCCATGAGACCAACCCCATGAGCTATGATTGCGGTTATCAGCCCGGCAAGTGCATCTCCTGTTCCGCCCATGGTCAACCTTGCGTTTCCACCCTGGGTGTACCAGACAGAATTGCCATCTGTTATGACGTCAACCTGTCCCTTCAGAACCGTGATCGTGTTGTATTCAGAAGAAAAGAACTTCATGTTGGCCTCGCCCGGTTCAAACCCGGATATATCCCTGAATTCCTGCTGATGGGGCGTTATGATGGTTTTCTTGCCACGCAGCAGATCTGGCTGGCTTCCCAGCAGCTTGATCGCATCAGAATCTATGACAATTGGCCCCTTGAATCTGGTCAGAACCGCCTTGATCGCGTTGAATGTTTCATCGGTCTTACCCATTCCTGGCCCTATAAGTACGGAATCCATCTTTGTTATTGTTTCAAATGACTTTTCAGGATCGTATTCCCTCACTATGTAGTATGGGGAGTATGTGGAGATCAATTCCGTCTTTTGCCTGTTTGGGAACATGAACACCAGATCGACTCCAAAGTTCAGTGCCGCCTTTGCGGCTATCACAGCAGATCCATAATATTCCCACCCGGCTATTATGCCTATTTTTCCGTTCATTCCCTTGTGGGAGTCTGGCCTGGGTGGATTGAGATAGAGCATGTCTCCGGGTCCTGAGTAAATTATGGATTTCTCATCGATGCCAATATCCTTTACTGTTATCTTTCCTGAATTCTCTTCGTTCATGCCTGGCTTGAGATCCATCATGGTGACTGTGTATTGTGGTTTGATCTGAACTTCCGTGCCAAGCCCTGAAGGTACGTCCACAGACAGTATGTCCTTGCCCGATGCGTTTATGTTGTTCATGATTTTCCTGTACGGGTCTTTAATCTCACCGGTAACCCCTGTCCCAAATATTCCATCGATGACAAGGTTGCACCACCTTAGATCCTCGTCCAGCTTTGATATATCATCAATTTCACCCCTGTAGTTTGACAGGGCACGCACATTCTCCTCGCTGTGGAGTGATTCCTTTCCCTTTATGAATACAGCCTTCACATCATGATTAACCTTCCTCAGTTCCTCTCCGGCTACGAGCGCGTCACCACAGTTGTTTCCTGATCCGCACACAATGAGTATCCTCTTCCGGTCGGGGATGTTCTCCTCTATGAATTCTGCCACACCCTTTCCGGCTCTTTCCATGAGGCTGTAAATTTCGCCGTGAAGGTATTTGTAGTTCAGTTCTCTCCTTCTTGTTTCGAATAAATCTATCAATTTTTCACCGTCCTATTTCAATACCTTTCCCGTTGCCATTTTCCACATGTACAGGTCAAGTACCCCAGGTTTCATGTTAAGCATGTCGCTCATCTTTATGAATGCATCTTCTATTTCCAGATACTTCTTTTTCGAAAGTGATGCCTTAAGATCCGTTCCAAACCCTGCATTCATCATCCTCAGGATGTGCTTGTCAAGTATTGCACATTCAAACTTCCCCACGTTCCTGAGGAAGTGTGATGATTCCTTATACCCAACTCCCATGAGGTTTTCTGCAAGATACTCTCTGGTTCCCATTGAATCCCCGGTTCTTGCTATTTCAGGTAATTCATCAATGATCCACCTGGAATCGACAATAAACTTGCTGCGCATGTTGTAGAACCTGCAGCTGACCTTCTTGAGTTCACTCCTCAGTGTCTCCAGATCCGAATAGAGAAAGTGGTCAAGATCCACACTGCTCATCACCCTTATTCCCATTTCGGCAGAGGTATTGGCGGCAAGAATACAGAAACACAGTTCAGAGAACAGTTTTTCCTTTCCTGACTGCCCGGCCAGGATAAATTCCTTGACCCTTGAATCAATGAGCGGATCGGAATTCTTCACAATCTCCTTCAGATCCGTGAAAATAAACATAAAAAAGAAGGGTTATTTGAAAACCTCGTATGCCTTCCTTGCTTTTTCCAGCCTCTTCTCAACCTCGTTCCAGTTGACATTCTTCATGAATGCGTCAAGATAAGGGGCTCTTTTCGGTCCAAAGTCGGTATAATATGCATGCTCATACACATCCAGTGCGAGAACCACTATCGCATTCCATATTCCATTTGTGTTGTGAATATCAGCACCAATGTTTCTTAATTTGCCAGTGTTCAGATCAAAAACCAGAAGTGACCATCCCCTGAAGGCCGTTCCAGTGGCCTTGAAATCCTCCACCCATTTTTCATAACTTCCAAAGTCTTTTTCCACGGCCTTCTTGAAGCTCTCCGGAACGTTTGAATGAGAGCTTGTGAGACCGTTGAAGTATATTTCATGCAGAAGTGACCCGTCATAGTTGAACGTCTCCTCGAGTTTCAGTTCCCTGAAGTCACTGTAATTCTGATTTGCCTTGCTCCTGTCAGCATTGGGTAATTTTTCCCAAATCTCGTTCAGTTTGTTCACATACCCCTTATAGTGGGTCTCAAAATGGTAGTCTATCTGCTGATTTGATATTCCGTCAAGATCCTTTGGCTTAAATTTGTCTTTTATTTCCCATTTTTCTGACATTTTTGTCACCGATTATGTATATTCTTATCTAATAAATGTTTTTCTTATCCTTCTGAACTATTTTTTTCCGTTTCCAGGCGTATAAATTATTTTCTTCAATAATACGGGTCTGGGTGAAAATGCAACATAAGATCTTAATGATGGGGGCCCTGAGCAGGATAACCGATATAGATTTCCTCCTCTGTTCATCTCCTGTTGAGGCAAAATGGAAACAGTCACCGGCTTAAACTATAAGTACAGATCATCAATGTTTAGGCATGAAATCTTCCATTTTCAAAATTCTTGTGGTGACGGTGACACTTGCAGTTATTGTCCCGTCGGTATATTTAATAGTTAACCAGTACAAGTCATCGCTCACTGCTCAGACACCTCAGTCCTTCATACCTGCCAACTCCAATGTAGCCGTCAAATTCAACGCCCTGAACGAATCCAATTATGCATTTCTGGAAAATCAGAGTTTGGGACTTGTCCTTCAGATGAGCACATTCGCATACACCACCGGCTTCAATTCAAGTTCGACACTCAGCAATAGTACTGCTACTGGCCATGCCGGGTCATTTCACTATTACTACTATGAAACTTATGACCAGGTCCCAATTTTCAATACTTCAGTAAACCTGTCGAAAGTGCTGTCGAATGTCTTTTCGAAAGCATCATCTCTTCCACTTTCAAATTTGACTTCTACTGATGCGAGCCTTAACAGCGTGAACCTTTACATTGCTTCGCCTGTATCAGGAATATTCGTGATGGGTGAAATTAACGCGGTACATGCCGCGATAGATTCAAACCAGAGGACTGACGGCTATTCTCCCCTGAATTTTGCATTCAACACATCTGCCAACATCTCACTCTTTGCAAACCTGTCTACTGGAAACAGCGAGTATTATGTTTCTGGGAATTTCACCTCAAACACCACCGTGATATCGCTGTATGGGCGATCCGTGAACAATACAACAGCGTTCCTCGCTGCAGTTCAGGCTTTCAGCATTCCTCTTAATGGAACAGTCTCTGTGCACAGCCATTCTATTACACTGACCATTCCCGTTGGAACCGGATCAAAATTATTTTCACAACTTTTCAAGTACCTCGGACTGTTCATATCGTGATCACTATGAATCAGCCAGGAAATATGAGAAAAATCGGCACAGTTTCCCTTTTCTATTTCAGGAACTACTACCGGTCAAAGAGCTTCTACCTCATGCTTTTCCTTGTAATTCTGGTGGTATCCCTCCTGACATACCTTTCTCTGAAATATTTTTCATACACCTCTTCATTCCCCAATTTCCTCCGTTTCTCTTCAAGCGGGCTGAACACGGGACTTCTTAGAAACGAATTCAGCTTTGTATGGGAGTTTGCCGGAACCTATCTCCCTGTCTTTGCCTCGGTTTTCTTTGGTTCTCCCGCCATATCCACGGAGATAGAGAGCAAGACTGCCTTCCAGACTTTCACATATCCGATCCCGAGGTCCGTCCTATTTACCGGAAAATTTCTGGCCGCTTTCCTTGTAACTTCAATAATAATTTCCATCTTCTATCTGGGTCAGCTGTTTAACTTCGCATATCTGTACCATATAATTCCCCCTGCTTCCTTCGGCCTGTCTTACCTTCTGATGATACTCTTTGCAGTGGCTATGCTTGGTCTCACATTCCTTCTCAGCGTGATTTTCAACAAGAATCTCTACGCTTACATATCAGTGTTCATCATATATTTCCTTGTGTTCGGCACTGCATCACTGGTCATCAGCTTCCTCTATTCCACGACCCCGTTTTACCTGCTAAGCGTTTCCGCAGCCATTGTCTATGAAGTTTACATAAACTTTAACCCCTTCAACTTCACAGTACTTCCGTCGATCTCCCCTGCTTCTGTTTCTCAGATAACTCTCTACGTTTCCGTTATGGTGGTATACGCATTCGTGTCTTTCATGTCCGCCATCTTCCTTTTTGAAAGCAAGGAGGTAAAGTGATGGTAAAGATAAGAATAGAGAACCTTACTAAAAATTACGGAAATGTTGAGGCATTGAAATCCGTGAACCTGACATTTGACAGGGAGGGCATAATGGTTCTTCTTGGGCCAAACGGCGCAGGAAAAACCACGCTCATGAAAACCATGACTGGAATTTCAAGACCCACCAGCGGAGACATATTCATCAACGAACACTCAGTCAGGGAGGACCTTTCCACCGCTCTGGGCAGCATAGGTAGCCTGGTTGAACAGCCTGAGTTTTATCCATACCTCACCGGCCGCGAGATATTGAACTTTTCCTGCAGGATCAGGGGATTAACCAGAAGTGAATGCACACAGAGAATAGACGAGGTTTCCCGTCTCACAGGATGCTTCAGTTATCTGGACAGGAAGGCAGGGGAATATTCCAGAGGCATGAAGCAGAGACTCGGCCTTTCACTGTCACTTCTTCATGATCCGCCCATTATGATTCTGGACGAACCGACATTCGGACTTGATCCGAAGGGAATGTACCAGTTCAGGAATATACTGAAGGATATAAACGCCAAAAAGGAAAAGATAATCATTCTCAGCACACACCTTATCAGTGAGGCGAAGGAGGTGGGCGACCGCATCATAATCATAAATAACGGATCGATTGTCAGCGACTTCGAGAATACCGATGCCGGATACGTCAGGATCAGAGTTGATGGAAGCAAAGATTCCGTGGTGCTTCGGGAACTTGCATCAGATCACAGGCTCGAAGAGGGCTACCTGTTTCTTCGCCCTGATGAAGATATTCCTGGAATACTGAAAAAACTAGTTCTTGACAATGTCAGATTCGACAGAGTCGAAGAATACAGCGATCTTGAAAATCAGTACATCAGGAGCGTCGGGGATTCCTGATCACTGGTGTCTGTGATCCACCCTGGCGAAGCTTTCCAGCGGTTGCATGGTTGCGATTTCCAGGCCAGCGGACCTCGGATTTCTATTTCTGACAACCCACTCCTCAAAGGATTCTTCATCAATGTATCTGCTGCGGGTCATCTCGAAATAGCAGGACGAACAGTAGATCCCGGAATAGATGAGAGTTGAACATATAATACAGTGATGTTTCGGTGTCACGATGGTCATGATTTTTGTTTGTATTAAAACTCTTTTATGATCCATGGGTGGTCAAATACCTCTTTTAAAGGCTTTTCGCAACGCAATTTAAATGGAATCTGGCAGACACCGTCTGCTGTTTAATTTCACTTCACTCGATAATTATTCTTCCTTGTAATCGGTATCAACATCCTCACCGCCGGTGAAGAAGTTTGAAATTTCCGAATAGACATCCTCAAATCCAGTGTGGTTCTGGGACGAAACCGGAATTATCTTGTTTGTCATTCCGCTTTCTGAAAATGCATGTATCACCCCTGAATAGTACTGCTTGACCATGTTCTGCTTCTCGTCCATGAAGTCATCGTAGAGGAGTTCAGGATCTGCCTCCCAGGAGATTATCCTGTCCATGATCTCCCTGTCAATCAGGTCTGACTTGTTCATGATGAAGATCATTGGCTTGAAGAATCTGTAAAATATCGATCCAAGAAGCATCTTCTGTGCAATGAACCCCGAAGGGGATGATCCCACTATGGCATCCGCAAGATAACATATCATGCTCTTCCCGTCTGTGAGTGTATCAACAAGCATTGCACTTCCCTGCCTGAAGGTAAAGAGTTCAACCTGCCCGGGAGTGTCGAATATAATGTAATGATCGTCGAGTTCGTCCAGTTGTGATTTGATCTGGCTTGCGTATTCCAGCATCAGATCTGCCGCCACAACCTGGGCACCATTGGGCCCAAGCGAATAATCCTCCATTATTTTCCCCAGAGATATGTAATCCCTTATGTCTATGTCGGCTTCATAAGGAATAAAATCCGCCCCGGGGTCAAGATTTACGACTGCAGCGTCAAAGTGCTGCTCCTGAAGCCATTCCTTCATCGCACCGCAAAACGTTGATTTACCGGTTCCTGCCGGGCCTGTTACAAATATTGATCCTATCATTCATTTCTCATCTCATAGCTTTCGAGGGCACTGTCTCCATCGTCATGGTAGTCTTCCTGAACATCGTCCCTGTCGTCTGCAAACGTCCCGCGAATAGTCTTTTCAAGGTTTTCTATCCTTGCCTTAAGATAATCAGGTATCTTGTATTCCTTTGAAATCTTGATTGTCTCCTCAAGATATTTGACTATCCCACCCTTATGCACGGTGAGTATAATTGATTTCTCCCCGCATCTCGTGCATCTGCCCGACAGCGGAATTCTCCTGTATTTGGCGTTACACTTCGTACACCTGAAAGACTGTGAAAAAAATCCCCTGAAATTGCCATAGATATCCGGAAGGAAATGCGATGACAGCACCCTTGCCGCCACGTCGTTCTCATCCACAGCACGGATCTTTGTGGCTAGCCCCAGCTGCCTCTCAATCTTCTCCTCCATGGTGACTATGGTTTTGTACGAGGATACTGTAACGCCTGAATCTATATGATCAGCAGGTATGCTGAAGCCAAAGCCGGCATACGTCCCATGCTCCTTGATATATGCTTTCATGGGCTTCATTGTGGATTCTATTTCTGTGGGCATGGCAAGCCTTCCGGCAGCTTCGTAAAACTCAATGGGGTATCTGGTCAGGGTATCCACGTTCATGGCCTCCTTGTCAACCTCGTCAGGATTCAGTTTCACAGTCAGTACAAGAGGTGCATCCATCAGTCCCCCGCGGGTGGAAGGGAGGAATTCCTTTGAAAAATTAAGAAATCCGTCCATGAGCAGCATTATGCTGTCCTCATCCCCATCGCAATTTCTTCTCTTTGCTGCATGGAAGAATGGATGTGCATAACATCCTGAAACGCTGCTGAAACCTATTATTCTTCCCACTATTCCGCCGGAGGTGTGTGGAGCCAATCCTATCACAAGGTGCCCTATCAGATCCTCTTCTGTCCTGCAGTTGTAGAATGGTGGCTTGTTGTAATATCTGACAAGAAGATCGTCAATGAATTTGGAGACATTGAGCAGGTATGTGGCCGATTTCCTTGGGATGATTATATCCTGCACGAATATCTCGTTGTATGATCCTGGTTTGTACCCCAGGATTGCCGATCTCGATTCATCGAGGCCGATCTCTTCAGGGAGGAAGTGGCTGATGGGTATATCGGAGATATCATAACGACAGGTACCGTCCTTGTTGATTGATATATCATGAAGAGACCTCAGTATACCTTTCTCCACTGGTTCGCATACCTTCCTGCTGGACATGAGCTTCTTGACGCCTTTAAGCTCCTTCAGGTCTGTGGAATTTACCCTTATCCTGTCCATTGCTGTTGCCATTATTGTTCCAAAATCAATCCTGATCTTTTCAGTGTTCTTCAGCGATTCCGTACTGGACCCGCAATTCTCGCAGACTGGTTCGGGCGTCTTTGTCCCGCACTTCGGGCATAACCGGGGAAGGCACTCTATCTCGAAGATTCCACCCACCGCCTTCTCTGCGCTTATCAGGGATCTTCTGGTGCTGCCATAATTTTCAACAGGGAACAGCACGTGAACCTTTGGCTTCATCTTCCTGTCGCCCGATTTTTCCGGTCTTCCCATCCTTGCGCCCATCCTTGTCGGCGATCTTGGCATTATCTTCATTCCTGACAGCATGGATACAGCTTCAACAGGATCAGTGCCGTCGGTAATGACCACATTCGAGGAAGAGATTCCGTTGAGTCCAAGAGATGCAGAGAAAGCCATATATTCCTCAAGAACAATGAATCCGTCATCGACCAGGAATTCCTTGTTCAGGGCCTCCAGGAGATTTGCAGTGACCTGATCATATACAACCCTCAGTTTTCCGTCTGCCGGAACAGCATTTTCAAACTTCTTCCTGAGATACATTATCTCCTGTGCGGTGATGTCATGCCAGAGGTAGTCGTATCTTGGATGCAGCGGAATATTGTATTTCCTGGATATGTCAATGGCCTCAGCCTCTCCCGGTTCCTTTTCCTCGTACTGCCTTAGTTCCGGGAATTTTTCAGCATACAGATACCACCATTCATGCACAAACGGCGGAATCTCGAGCCTGTGGTTGTTTTCAAGAAATTCGCCATAGGAGATCAGTATCTCCCCTATGTCTGAAATTCTGACTATATCGTTCATTATCTGCCTGGCATGATCGATGCTCCTGACTTTTATGTTCGAACCGTTCTTCAGAACAACCATGGGACCGTCGATATAATCGCATGGAGTTATTGCAGCCGCTTTACCCGGCAGCTCAATCTTTATCTGCGATCCAATTGCTATGAAGCCGTCGAGAACAAACATAGTTACGGGATTTATTCCCGCAGCCGCAAGCCCAGTTATCCGTGATCTCCCATATCTCAGCCTGAATCCTCCGGGTCTTCCTGGATGGCTGAAGACTGGTCTCCCTGCGATGATATCCTTCAGAAATTTCTCTGACTTCTCAAGCGAGGCCTCACCCTTCTCGTCCGGGCCGTGGAGATTGGAAAGAAAATCCCAATCTGTAAGTCCCAGTGATGATGTGTGCTTCAGGACCTTCTTTGATTTCTGTACAAGTCCCTCGCAGATCACGAGGCACATACCGCCGCGTATCCTGTTGGTCTTAATCCTTGCCATGTCCCTGTGCCCAGATACCTCCTGCTCCTCGCTCCCCTCACCGTCTATCATCACCGGGCAGTTCTTTACAATCTGCCTTATCTCTTCGGGCGTGGGGAGATACTGGAGGTGCTTCACTCTGTTGTAAGCCTGAATCTCCTCTGTATATCTTTCAATTTCATCCTCGCTAATCCTGAAGCTACCTATGCCCAGATCCCTCCGGACGATATCCGCAATGAGCACGCTCATTGCCTGAGCCGTACCACCTGCTCCCCTTATGGGACCGGAATACACAACTGAAAGATAATCAGAATCGTTCTCCGTGTTGATGCTGACGTCTGCAATCCCTTCAAGCGGAGCAACCAGTATCCCTTCGGTGAGAATGGCCAGTCCCACCCTGATCGCCTTATCCACTGCCTCTTTTTTGTCTCTTGATCCGATCTCTCTTGCAACATCTCTGGAAATATTAATCGCAACCTCTTCTCTTGACATCGTTCTGGAAAGTTTTCTTATCTTTTCCGCAATTCCTCTCAGGCCGATGAGTTCCTCAATCCTGTCAGCCATGTCAGAGGCGAGCGGAATCTCAACCCTGTTTGTTACGTCGCGCCCGAGTTCCCTGATCTCCTGTGCGAGGTTGAAACATCTCTTCACCTCTCTCTCGATAGAATTATGATAACTCTCTATGAGTTCCTGAGTGAGAGGCCGTACCGGTACTGTCAACTTCTGATACTTCCCATATCACTTAAAGAGATCGGTTAGAAATAGTTTGTCAAGCAAAGAAGCTTTAATCCTGATCTTTTTCTCGAAATACGCTTCCATTGGATCGATCTCCTTCGACATGATTTTGTTGAACGTGTCTGAATCCATGGAAATCGTCACGTCAGCCTCAATCGGCCCATCCATGATCTCGCTTATGGACCCCTGCTTTATGGTGAAGTTGTAGAAAGTGTTGCCTTCAAACTCCACCAGAAATTTCTTGTCCACCTTCATGAGCTTGTTCTTAAATTTCTCGTCGCTGTCTATCCTCTGTATTACCCTCTTCCTCAGGTCCTCAAGTGTCTCCTTCATGCTTTCAACGACTCCTTGTATTTCTGTGCGCTCAAGACCAGGTGCACGTGAACTGGCGACGGACTGAGTGGTCTTGACTTGAATTCGCTATGGTACTGCGTTGCTATAAAATTTTCCCTGTCTGCAAGCTCAAGGATTTCCATCCTTATCCCTTCCTCATCCCTGCCAGAGAAAACTATCCCTTCTTCCTCGAGCCTGCCTATGTATTTTGGATTCACCTCATATCTGTGCCTGTGTCTCTCATATATCTCATTCTTCCCATAGATCCTTGACGCAAGTGTATCACTGTTGATGAGGACTTTCTTTGCACCGAGCCTCATCGTACCGCCAAGATCCTTCACGCCTTCCTGCTCCGGCAGGAGATCAATGACAGGATCCTTTGTCTCAGGATGGAATTCTGAGCTGTTGGCATCCCTCAGCCCGAGCACGTTTCTGGAGAATTCTATAACTGCGGCCTGAAAACCGAGACATATCCCAAGGAACGGCACCCTGTTTTCCCTCGCATACCTTATTGCTTCTATCTTTCCCTCGACTCCCCTGTAACCGAATCCGCCAGGTACCAGTATTCCGGAGACGTCCTTCAGAGAGTCTGTGGAGGTTTTCAGTGAATCCGAGTTGATCCATTTGATCTCCACGCCAATGCCGGTTTTTCCCGTAGCATGAATGAATGCTTCCTTATGGCTCATGTAGGCGTCCTTAAGCTCCGTATACTTTCCAACAAGTGCTATTTTAACATTGTCTCTGGGATATTCCAGGTTCTTCTTCATTCCTTCCCAAACGTCGTGGAAGGCTCCATTCTGCATCTTCAGCCTTGCAACTATAAAGGATACTATGCCCTGCTGATACATTATCCCGGGAAGGAAGTAGACATTAGGAACATCGTTTATGCTTATGATTCCCTCCTCGGGTACATCTGTGAAAAGTGAGATTTTCTTTCTTGACTCCACGGAAAGTGGAAACTTTGACCTGGCAAAGATTATGTCCGGCTGTATCCCTATGCTTCGAAGTGCACTGACGCTGTGCTGTGTGGGTTTTGTCTTCTGTTCCATCGAACTACCTATTTCAGGAATGAGTGTCACATGGCAGAACATGAAATTGTCCTCCCCCTCCTCCCTCTTCATTTCCCTCAAGGCTTCAAGGAAAGGCATGGATTCTATATCGCCCACAGTCCCACCCACCTCTATGAGAACTATGTCGTTATTGTCCTTCAGCGCCACCTTCCTGATCTTTCTCTTGATCTCGTTGGTGACATTTGGGATTATCTGGACTGTATTTCCAAGAAATTCGCCGCGGCGTTCCTTTTCTATGACTTCCTTGTAGATCTTCCCCGTCGTAATATTATTGTCGCCTGTAAGGCTTTTATCTATGAATCTCTCATAGTTTCCAAGATCCAGATCGACCTCGCTGCCATCGTCAAGCACGAATACCTCTCCGTGCTGATACGGGTTCATGGTGCCTGCGTCGTAGTTCAGATAGGGATCGATCTTTACTGCAGTAACTCTGAATCCGCTGTTCACGAGAAGATGGGAAAGACTTGAAGTTATTGTCCCCTTGCCAAGGCCCGATATAACTCCCCCAGTTATTGCAATATATCGCATTATGGGAAAGCCTCTGTGGACTAATTAACTTTAATATTCAGTTCATTCTGTTAATGATGGATGACCATCAGGATTATTTATGTGGACTTGAAGGAGGATGACCCGCGCAGATCAACCATGAGAAAGCTTGATCGCTTCGGGCTTGCCAGGGCTGTTGGTATCGGCTTCCTAAAAAGATCAATTTCCCTGAATCCCTTTGCAGAATCATACCTCAAACGCAGTGATGTTCGCCTGACATTGAGGACTGGACTTCTTCTGATTGAGGCATCGTGGAACAGGATCGATCGGACTCATCTGGAAACTGGCAGACTCTCAAGAAAACTTCCTCTTCTGCTACCAGTGAATCCTGTCAATTATGGCAAACCCGGGAGGCTTAGCTCTGTAGAGGCTGCTGCTGGAGCCCTTTTCATCCTTGGTGATGAGGATCATGCTGCCCAGATACTAAGCAAATTCGCCTGGGCCCACACATTTCTTGAAGTCAACAAGGCACCGCTTCTGGAATACTCCAGATGTACAACGGATGACGAGATAATGGCACAGGAAAGTGAATTTTTTCAGCGCTAGGTTTTCATTGCTCCGATGTACTCCAGGTACATCCTCAGGTACGGTTCCACAGAATATATAATCCGGTTTCTGGCCTTGTTGATGTGTTCCTGCATAGTTGACTGGCTTATTCCATTCCTCTTTGCAAGTTCTTCAAGCGAAACTCTCTTTGGAGTGTCGAAATAGCCTGCCGATATAGCTTCCAGGATGTATTTTGTCTGAATGTCTGTCATTTCGGAAAACAGCTCCATTATGGAGACTGTCCAGTTGTCCCTCAGATCCTCAGGAAGAACCTTGAATTTCCTGGTTATCTCCACCTCACCTATCTTGCTGAGTTTGTCGTATAGTGACCTGAAATTCTCCTGAACTGGAGATATCACTGTAATTTCTTCCTCTCCGGACCTGTACTTAACGGGCGCTCTCCACAGGCAACTCTCTGATTCTGTCATCCTTATGGTTGAATTATTGATGTTGCATCTGCATTTTATTATCACCGAAGCTCTCCCCTTCTGTCTGGAAATGTATACAGTTTCACTGTGTATTTCCTCTATGAATGCGGGCAGTGCTTCAATAATCCTGTCCATTTCGGCGTCGTCACTGTGTATCTCAATATAATCAACATATGAGTTGCACCATCTGTAGATGGTCGCCTCGGGGAACATCTTTGAAACATTGTTGAATGGCAGGTCATGATGCAGTTTCAGTGTTATCTCTTCCGCGTTAACCGGTCTGCAATGGCTCAATAGATATATTAATTGTTCGGATATGTTCATTAGGTGATACAAATGGTAAACCTATTGGTAGAACACAGGTGGAAAGACAAGAACAAGGATGAGGCTTTCAAGGTCGTTGGAAGCATCATAGACATGCAGAAGAACTCAAAGATGCCAGAAGGATTCAAACTCCTGTCTGTGCAGGTAATCGGGAGCGAGAACATGGCCATATGCAACTATGAAGCACCCAGCAAAGATGCACTGGAAGCCCTCGTAAAGAAAGTGAACCCCCCGACGAAGTACCAGGTGTTTGAGGCTCAGAAGATTTTCTGAACCATACCCCCATTTTTTCGATAACGATTATATCTTTACCCAGTTTTCGTTTTGCAGGCGGTATACGCCGTCGGTATACTCTGAAAATATCTTCATTATGCTGTTCCTGAATCTTGACGGCACCCTTGAGAACGGAGTGGATTCTCCGGGCAGCAGATGTATTCCCCTCACATGATCCAGATTTGCGGGAAAGGTATCCTGCCGCTCAATCTTCAGTTCCAGGAATTTGAGCTCGTCGGGATCAAGGCGGAGTCTTCCGCTCCCTATTCTCCGGATCAGTTCCTCGTCGCTGTAATCTTTGTAGAAGATCTCAGTGGGATCGCCTCCAGAAGCTTTAAGGAAGAGAATTATTCCAGTGCATTTTGTGCATGTTCCACATGGAACTATGTTTCCGTTCTCGAAATGGCAGCTGTGACATGACCTCTGCAGCCTGAAAAGATCATGGTAACTGTTCACAAGCACATTTTCAACAATGTTTCCAAAGACAGGGTACACCGCAGACCAGAGTTTTGTTGAAATGCCGCTTTCCCTGAAATATGCGTCCATTATGTCTGAAAAATCGTTTGACTGATCAAACACTCCGTAATAGTGGGCTATTCCCCTGAACGGAGCTATTTCTCTCACATCGTCGAATTCGTTGCCCATCACAACCCCTGATATGCCGTGTTTCTCCAGAATAGGTATGCTTGAAAAGACATAGACAGGAAATATGAAGACCTGTATCGGGTAGGTATCTGCTCTCTTCCTTATTGCATCCATGTCAAGTATCTTTATGAATTTCAGTCCCCAGGAGTAAAATCTGTCGACGTTTGACCATATTTTTTTTGTGCGGGGGAAATGTTCTGCATAATAACGGTATGAGGGGAGAGCGGTGCGCCAGTGCCCGCCTGATTCATTGAAGAATATGGGAAACACATCTGCTCCAATGCCACTCAGCATTCCGTAAGAAAGGAGGCTCTCCTTTCCACCCGATGAAAGCACTGCAAGTCTGTTGTGATCAGTTTCCTTATGATCTTTATTTCCCGGTACTATGGAAGCTTCTATCCTGAGATTTCCCGTGGCATTCTCAAAGGTAATCTCCTCTTCCGACGGAATGAATTCAGATTTCAGGAACTCATATCTCCTCCTGCATATCTTGTTTATGAAGACCTCCCTTGCATTTATTTCTGTGAATTTCTTCAGCAGATCATAGTCAGTCTGTGTTATTGGACTTTCCAGCTTCAGTGTGCCCGCAAAATATGTGAAGTTTATGGCGGGCATTGTGAGTATCATTTCTCCCAGGCTTTCATCCACGCTTATGTCCTCGTCGTATGAGAAAATCAGGTTGAATCTCTCGTTGTAACCTTTCCCAGAAAAAGTTACATCTCCGAGAA
This sequence comes from Thermoplasmata archaeon, assembly GCA_049965715.1. Taxonomy (GTDB): domain Archaea; phylum Thermoplasmatota; class Thermoplasmata; order Thermoplasmatales; family Thermoplasmataceae; genus JAKAFX01. Next base: position 76,117 of record JBMFWA010000001.1, on the reverse strand, counting down.
TCCTGTTTTTTTCTATCCTAGGCCTTGAAATCCTGATCTGGTCAATTGATCTTGTTTTCTCCCAGTAATTCATGATTAACCTAGTTCAAGCTGACAATATATTCAATTGTTTTTCTCAGGTCTGACAGAGGGTCAAAGGTGTGAATGCCGGTCAGGTTTTCTGTATCAGCTATGCTCTCCTTCAGCTGCTCGGGTGACAGATTTTCCCCATTGATTGAGATAGCAATGACCTTTGCTTCGGAGATCAGCTCAATGGCCTGGATATACCTCTCCAGAGGAGGAATCCTGAACTGTTCAAAGCCGTCGTAATACAATCTTGCAGGCGCATGCTGCAGAACGACATATTTTGGCCTGCAGGCTCCGATTATCTCGTAACTTCCAGGGTAAGCTGGATGAATTATTGATCCCTGTCCCTCCAGGAACATGTATTCAGGTCTTTCCTTTTCCCAGGCCTCCGCAGTAACAGCCTCTAGGGATCCTGCAACAAAGTCGTTGATGATTGCATCCAGAACTATTGTATATGGAAATCCCTGCATCCAGGCGGTCTGCCCCGTGCCGATCATCACCGACTTTCTCCCCAGCCTGTTCATTTCCCTGTTTAGAAAAACTGCTGTTGTGCGCTTACCTATTGCACTGTCTGTTCCAAGAACGGCAATTCTCTTGGATTTAACCTCGTTTATCCTGCCTGTAAAGCTCACTTTATTGTCCCTGAAAATTTTCCTGACATCTGTTATCTTTACATTCCTGCTCCTTGCCATGGATGAAAATTCTTGATCGTCGCTAAGAAACTCATGCAGCCCGCTTACGATATTCAACCCAGAATTTATTGCCTCTCTGACGTATCTCCTGTAATTCTCCGGAAGAAAACCACCGTCTGTCGCTATCCCTACAATCATTGTATCTGGATGGAGCTTGAGGCCTTCCTCTATGCTGGAGACAATGGGAATTCCGTTCTTCCTTCCTGTAAGTACTTCCCCTGCATCCTTCCCTTTCAGTTTTGAGTCTATTACACCCTTGATGCTGTATCTCTGGCTGTACCTTACCAGTCCGTTTGCGGTCTTCCCGTATGTATTTCCAAATACTCCCTCTGACAGGATTATTGCACTGTCCACTTTTTGCCGCTCCCGGTGATAACTATGACACACTCAGCGTTGTGCCCAAGCTTGGAGAGAACATGGCTTGCCGCGACAAGTGCCGATGCGGATGCTGGAAGTGTGCTGATCCCTTCGGTATTTTCGATAATTCTTGAATAATATGTCATCTCATAATCCGTTACATATTCACCAAAACCATGACTGTTGTATATGGAATCAAGTGCTGCCTGGCCATCCATTGCCTTATAGGATACAAGAGGTTCGTTCAGGCTCGACTCATGGATTGCCATGGGTTTCAGATCGACTATCTTCCTTTCATGTTTCTTCCAGGTGCTGATGATTGGGTTCCCACCAGCTGTACTGGCGCCAATGAATCTCGGAACCCGATCCGTAAGGCCTGCAGACTTCAGTTTCAAAAACCCGCGGTATATGCCGCTCAGGGTCGTCCCGTTGCCCACTGGAACCGAGAGCATCTGTGGTGCATGACCCAGCTGAGAAACGATTTCTTCCGCAATCTTCTCATACCCCAGCATATCAATGTGCGAGTTTTCCGAACCGGGACTGCAATTGTACCAGGCATTATCGTTTGCAAGGTCTTTCATCATTCCAACTGCTTCCTCATACTTGTAGGGGACGTTTATAATTTCAGTCCCGTTGACAACCATCTCCTCTGTTCTGGAGTTGGAATAGGATTCCGGGATCGCTGCAACAGACTTCAGGCCCATGATCTTTGCATAATAAGATACTGACGCCCCATAGTTTCCGCATGTGGCCACTGCGAGTGTATCATACCCAAGTTCACGAGCCCTTATTGCGTGAAGCGCGGATATCCGGTCCTTCTGAGTCCCTGTTCTGCTTGCCCCCTCAAACTTAATAAAAAATTTCTTTTGTTTGAGAGCTTTTTCCAAGTTTCGAGCCCTTATCAAGGGCGTACTCCCTGGCGGTTCCTCTTCACTGAGTTCTTCCATCTATTTTACCTCAAAGGTATAATATTTAAACAGTGAGTTTATTTTTGTATTTAAACATTTTTTATCACAAACTGTAAATTAATTTTGCCAAAATATGTAAAATCCAGTGTCTTACAAAATTCCAAATCTATTATATATGTATGAATATTATATATCAATTATATAACAATCAGTTCCAGACTGTCCGCTTCTGAGATGCTTCTTACAATTTCTCTAACGCCGGATCTTGAACCTTTTTTGTCCATGATGAAACCCCTGCACCTGGGAGTTTTTTGCACTGCCTGTCTTATAATTGATTCATCCGCTGTTTCATGATCATGCTTTGAGAGGATGTGACCTATATTCACATTATTTTCCAGGACATACTCTGTTATCTTTGGTGAATAATGCCCCCCGCCTATGCCCACATAATTTGGATAATTATTGCCATGATTGCGCATCACGGCCTCGGTCACTGCAGAAAGAGCTTCAGGGTCCTGCCATTCTTCCTCTGTCGTCCCAATCTCTATGTAGTAATTCGGAACATCAAGGTATGGCCCATGGTGCGTTGATTCAAATGTGACGCTGAATTTCTCTCCCCTGTAGCTTTGCTTCAGTATCCTCAGGGATTGGGTCATCATTTCCGGATCTGATACGGAAAGAGTTTTCTCATAACCTCCGAGCTTATTTTCCCCGTAGTTCCCTGTTGCATGCACAGTAAGGGACTTAATGTCTGCAGATGATGAATGTTTCGAGAGGAAGATGACTCGATCTATCTTTACATCAGGGAAATCTGCGTTAATATTAATATTGTCATAATTTAAATGTATCTTATCTATATAAGTAAGTACAAAATTATCTCTTGTCAGCATTCCATTATTTTCTCTGAAGGGATATTTCTTTACAAGGTAATCTCCCATTGCTGAGCTGGCAGGGTCCTGTTTCGATACCACCAGAAGATCCATGAGACTGTATCACTTTCAATGATTTAGAATGAATCCATTACAAGATCGTTGTAAAGTGTGTCGGCCCTCACTCTCAGGTTTTCCTTCTTCTTCAAAACCTGCATAAGATTATCCTTGAGAAGGGGATTCTTAATCTTGTCAACGTTGCTGGAAAATGTTGAAAATGAGGCTCTCTCCTTTTCTGTTATGAAAAGAAGAACGCTCCTTAAGCTGTTGAGATCAGTGAATTGATCCTTATGCAGATGTTCGGTGGCGTGCAGATAGGGGGTCTGATCAAGCTGGACTCTTTTTTCAGTCGCACCCTTGTTTTTCAGGGACTCCAAGTCCTTGAGTATGGATTTGTTCGCCCTTCTAAAAAGATCCAGGAACCTTCTGATATTGTCCATGTTGGCTGTATTCATCATTCTGTCGTATTCTTCAACCAGTTTTTCTTCTGCCTTTATGAGAGAGTCCAAAGCACCTGAATCAAAATTTTCCGGCATTTAAGCATGTTCATTCAAAATTTGAATATTAAATTATTCTATTTCTCCGTCTGTCAGTTAGAAACGCTCTTTTTGTGGAAACGGCATATATCTCGTTCATCGAAGAGCGGACGCCATATCGATCGAAAAGAGCCAGGAATTGTTGACAGAGAAGGATATCACTATTTTCATAAATTTATTCCTCACAGGCTTCAATCCTTCATTATTCAGATTTTTTATCTTCTGGTGTGCCAGAATTCTTCTTTATGCCAATCAGAACCATCCTTCTCTTCAGGAACTTTTCACCGTCATAATTGATTGATTTCCTGAATTCCTCGCTGGATTTCCTCAGAAATTCCCTGCATTTCTTTCCATTTTCTGATGATTCTTCAACGGGATAGAGCCATTTCCTGAAAGTCATAGAATCTTCAATTATTTCAATTTCCCTTATTTCCAATCCGTTAGATTCTGCCATTCCCTGCCATTCCTTCACTCCTGAGGCAAAGAAATGAGAATGGTCTCTGATTCGCTCAAGATCGTTGAATTGATCTTCAAACCCTTCCGGTGGCACCATATCAACTAGCCCAAACTTCCCGCCATTTTTCAGGATTCTTGAAACGTTTTCCAAAAATTTCATTTTGTCTGGAAAATGATGGGCTGCCCTCCTGCAAGTCACAACATCGAACGTTTTGTCCTCGAATGGTACGTTCTCAACGTTTCCCAGAACAAACTCCATATTGATAAGGCCCTCATTTTTAGCATAAGATCTTGCCTTTTCCAGCATCTCAGGGGTTCCATCGAGACAGACCACTTTCCTGGCAGATCTTGCAACTTCAACAGCTGTATTTCCCGTACCGCACGCAAGATCTATAACCACATCCTCGGGCAAAATCTCAAGTTTCTTTACGAGCATGAAGAGATCGTTTCCATACTTGTGAGATTCACTTTTTGAATATTGATCTGCATTTGAACCGAAAAATTCCCTGTAAGACATCGGGTCACTTATACATAACTCAATAAAATAACCTTTGTGCGGGAACCTGGCATCTTTCAAATCTTTGCTAAAAGACTTAATTAATTACCTAAAAATATTCCGCTATGGATTTGGATATCCCAGCAATGGAAAAAAAATGGTTGGAATACTGGGAAAAAAATATGATCTATGAATTTAAAAGCAATGGGGCAAAGAAGATTTTTTCCATTGATACACCGCCGCCTACGGTGAGCGGTTCAATGCATCTTGGTCACGCATTTTCATATCCCCACCAGGATTTCATTGCCAGATACAAGAGAATGTCAGGTTTTTCCGTGTTTTATCCCTGGGGATTCGATGATAACGGACTCCCGACGGAACGTTATACTGAGAAATTGCACGCGGTTAAGGGAAGCAATATGCCCAGGCAGAAGTTCCAGGAACTCTGCAGCGAAACAAGCATTGGCCTTGAAAGCCTTATGCTAAGATCCTGGTCCTCATTGGGTCTGAGTGCAGATTTTATTCATGGGTACAGAACAATTTCCCCGGAGGTGATGAAAATATCTCAGAAATTTTTCATTGATCTGGTGAAAAAGGACAGAGCATACAGGACTGAGGGCACCTCCCTTTTTTGCCCTGTCTGCAGGACCACGATCTCCCAGATAGACCTTGAAGACATGGAACAGAATGCTTCCTTCTTTTTCCTAAAGTTTAGGGGGAATGACACAAGCGTGACCATAGCTACAACAAGACCCGAGATGCTTGCAGCATGTGTGGCAGTCTGTGCCAACCCAAATGACAGCCGGTATTCTGGACTTAAGGGGACTTATCTCAATGTGCCCTTGTACAATCATTCCGTGCCTGTGATATTTGACGAATCGGTCAATCCAGAAAAGGGTACTGGGATAGAGATGGTCTGCACCTTTGGGGATCAAAACGATGTGGAACTATGGAGGAAATTTAACCTGCCGCTAAAGCAGATCCTGGACATGAACGGAAAGCTCAATGATCTTGCCGGCCCTCTGAAGGGCAAAACCCCTCAGGAGGCGAGGGTCGAGGTTCATAAGCTTCTTGACCGGAGTGGCGATCTGCTTGAAACAAAGAAGATTAAGCACACGGTCAATGTGCATGAAAGGTGCGGTACTCCGGTTGAAATCATAACTGGAAAACAGTGGTTTGTCAGGTGTCTTGACCTGAAGCACGATCTAATATCCGTCGGAAATGATATAAAGTGGTACCCCGGCCATATGCGAATCAGGTACGAGAACTGGGTGAACGGGCTGAAATGGGACTGGTGCATTTCCAGGCAGAGATACTATGGAGTTCCTTTTCCAGTCTGGTACTGTCTAGATTGCGGTTCCATGATCCTCCCTGAAGAGGATGAATTACCAGTGGATCCGAGGGTTTACAATAACAGGACATGTGACAGATGCGGTTCCAGAAATACCGTAGGCGAAATGGATGTTATGGATACGTGGGCCACATCTTCTCTTTCTCCTGTGATTGCAATGGAAAGGTATAACCTGAATGCAGACATTTTACCTATGAGTGCCAGATTCCAGGCGCATGATATAATCTCAACATGGGCGTTTACGAGTATATTGAGATCATTGATCCATTTCGGAAGAAAGCCATGGGATGTCACGATCATAAGCGGCAACGTGCAGGACCCTACTGGTTCAAAACTGAGCAAGAGTAAGGGAAATGCTCTGTCTCCAGATGAATATATCAACAAGTATGGTGCAGATGCTGTCAGGTTCTGGGCTGCCAGTGTCTCCATGGGCGAAGACATCAAGTTCTCCGAACAGGAACTTGTGAGAGGAAGAAGAACTGTGATAAAACTTTACAACTCTTACAATCTTCTAAGACTCCTTGCTGACGGAGTTGCCATCCGCGCTGTTTCTGAGATCAGAAATGAGATCAACTCATGGATACTTTCTTCTCTTGATGAGGTTGTGGAATCCACCACAGCATACATGGAGGCATATGATCCGCCGAAGGCCAGAAATCTCTTGGAAAACTTCTTCTGGAATGTCTTCTGCGACAACTATCTTGAGATCATCAAGTCCCAGTTGCGGATAGATAGAAACACAGGCAAACCAGATTCTGTGAATGAGACGCTTTACGTTGCCAGTTACGTTATGTTGACGATATTCAAACTTTATGCCCCGTTCATGCCATTTATAACCGAGGAACTTTATGATAAGATGGAAACAGAAAACAAAAAAAAGAGCATTCATCTTGAAGATTGGCCGGTAAAGTCAGATTTTCATGCAATTTCCGGACACGAGGATGTGGAAGATCTTCTGAAGGCTATTTCTGCCATAAGAGGACTGAAAAGTTCACTGAAAGTATCTCTTGGATCGCCACTCGATTCTCTGACGCTTGGTTGTAATAAGGAAAAGATGGGAAAATTCCAGGATCTGATCAAAGATATGATGAAAATAACAAAACTCGATCTGGTTGATTCAGGTGAAGTCAGGGTCATCTAAACGGATATGTATGAAAAGAATTAATAAGGATACTCAAATAATAAGTGAGAAATGGTGACTCTTAATCCTAAATGGACTCTTCGAATTGGGGCCGCACTGATTGTGGCCTCTGTTGTACTGCTCGGCATTTCAGGGTATGGCATATTCTCCAACAATCACCTCAACGTTCCTGTAACTGTTGCCGGCGGTCATTCCTATATTATGAATTCAAGCAATCCGGTGGCTTCAGGCGACGATCTGAACTATGCCGTTTCCACCAATTCCGGCAACGTATCTGTTCTCCTTCTGGAACCGAATGGCTCTGTTTTCTCAAAAACTTTCGTTACAGCGTCTTCGCCTCTTAATGACGTTATAGTGGCAAACCAGAGCGGGATCTGGTCTCTTACAATTTACAACAATGGCACTAAAACAGCTAACCTGACGGTTTCGCTGGGGCATCTTCCAGTGCTGGATGAAGCGCTGCTTTATCTCGGATTTGCCCTGCTCCCATCGGGCGTTGTGCTTGTTTTACTGGTCTCAATGATAAGAAGGAAGGAGAGAAAGTTGGAAAACAGAGGGAGGATTCTCTGAACTTTTAGTTCTACATTGATCGGTACTGTGTGCTTTGACTTGATTATTTTAGGGCTGTAATTGATATATTGACCTCTTCCTGCCACAGGGTATCCTGTCCTTCATGCTGATCCAAACGACTATACAGATGCAGGCATCATGAAGCCGATATGCGATCCGCCCTGTTTCACTTCCGCCTGCCAGCGGACAAATCAATATATTGAAAGAAATTTAACACTTGATGGGAAGTGAATAGCTGACTTTGTCTCAATTGAAAAATATTTAAGGAGAAGTTCCATTGGGTTATTCCAGTTGCATTTCCAATGAACAAGAAAGTACTGCTAATGGGTGTCGTTTCGCTGACGTTGATGTTTATACTGGGTGGCACAGGCACAAGCTTTGCTTCCACCCCTGTGCTTAGCCCGCCTTCAGGAACTCTTCCGTCTGTGAATTACTGGGTCTCATCAACAGTGCATTATTCTGTTACCAATTCTGAATGGAACAGTCTTTTCAAGGATGTGTATGATAATTCATCGTATGTTTCATACAACTGGTCTTCCAACCTCACTCAATATCTCATAATATTCGATCTCAGCTACCAGGGGCTGAATCCTTATGGACTGCAATTCATACTTGCCCTTTCGACAATAGGATTCCCAAGCATAGCCAACATGTCGAAAGCATTCAATATGACCAAGAACAAGCAGTCTCAGATAAGTGGATATACCAATATCCAGGCTCTCAACGCCGGAGCCTATCCAGGCTTTTCATGGTCTGTCCCTATTGTAAAAAATCCCAATAAGATCTACGAGGAATATGGGGCCCTAATTGCCATTGTTGCGTCGGTCTTCATACTGTATTTCATCTTTAACCGGAAAAAGTAGGAACATTTTAATCTCTATTCGCAATGGAACATTTCCATCTGGTAAGATCTATGATTACAGATAGAGTGGTGGTGGGAGTCACTGGAGGATCCGGTTCTATCCTTGCTGTCAGATTTCTGGAAAGCCTGACTGGCGTGGAGAAGCATCTTGTGATCAGCGAGCACGCCGATATAGTTCTCAGGGAAGAAACTGGAATTGATAGGGAATACCTGAACAAGCTGGCTGATTATGTTTATGATGATAGGGACATTGCAGCCAGAATCAGCTCCGGTAGCTTCATTTTCAACAGTTTTGTAATTATTCCCTGTTCCATCTCAACTCTAGGTAAGATAAACAGCGGAATATCAGATACGCTCATAACCAGGGTTGCGTCTGTAGCTCTGAAGGAACGCCGCCGGATGATACTTGTTCCAAGGGAGACCCCCCTGAGCACTGTTGCTCTCAGAAATATGGCAGAACTATCTTCCATGGGCGTCATTATAGCGCCTGCAATGCCGGGTTATTATACGCATCCCAAAACCGCTGATGACATGATAAATTTTATTGTATCAAGAATACTTGATCTAGTGGGGGTAGAAAACAATCTCATCAGAAGATGGAGAGAATAAATTCAAAGCAGATAACATGCTGGGAAAACTTTGCAAATGGCTTCGAATTTTTGGCTTTGATGTTGAATACACTTCCCCGGATATGACAGATAATGACATTCTGGAAAGATGCAGAAAGAATGATCTGTGGCTTGTTACCAGAGATAAGGGTTTCAGGGGAAGATATGGTAAACTTGTTATGATCTCAGCTCTGGACATTGATTCCCAGCTGAAGGAGTTTCTCTCACGATTTCCACCTGATCCAAACAAGTTCTTTTCACGATGCCCTGTCTGCAATGCTGTTCTGGTTCCAAGGAGGTCCGCGGAGCTTACCGGAGTGATTCCGGAAAAAATTGTGGAACTGCATGAGGAGGTGTACTGGTGTGAAAACTGCAAAAAGGCTTTCTGGAAAGGCACTCATTATGATAACATGCTTGTTTACTTGAACACAATAATTGCAGAGGTTCAGAATGCGCATTCTTGAGGAGGAGAAGACCACTGGCGCCTTGAAAATCCAGATTGAGAACGAGGACGATCTCTGGTACCTGAAGAACATCATCAGGCCAGGGGATTTAATCAGGGCAACAGTCATGAGAAGGGTTGAGAAGCAGGCTGACATGATCCGATCCAAGGAAACGACAAGGAAACCGGTCTTTCTGACCATAAAGACTGAGTCCCTTGATTTCAGGGCGTTCTCCTCGTCCCTCAAACTCCTTGGTACTGTCGTTTCCACAGGTGAGGGTATATCTGGAGACCATCAGTCCGTATCGGTTTCTGCCGGGGACATCATAGAAATCATAAAGGAGAACTGGAACGATGGAGAGAAGCGCATGCTCAGGGAATCCCTGGAAAATAAATTCTCAACAAAGGCTATATTCGTCACGATTGATGATGAGTCAGCTTCTGTCTTTGATCTGAGAAGTTATGGTATACAGAACATAGGAAATGTTGATTCTGGAAAATCAGGAAAGAGTTACGACAGCAATTATTCTGAAGATGACTACTTCAGGCGAATATCTGAAGAAATTCTTCTTCCAATCAGGGATGTGAGTTTTCTTGTGATCCTTGGCCCTGGCTTCACAAGGGATCATTTCATGAAATACATCTCTGACAGGGGCCTGTTCAAGAGCATGCAGGTTCTTTCCTTTCCGTCGCACCGGAATGATGAGGGGGCAGTATATGAGTTTCTTGAGAATCAGGAATCTCTCAAGATACTGAAATCTGCCAGGATAAGGAGAGAGAAGGAGATCATGGATCAATTCTTAAAAAACCTGAACACGAACAATCTCGCGACCTATGGCATGGAAGACACCATGAAATCGGTTCTAAATGGGGAGGCTGAAATTATCATGATGACAGAACAGGTATTCAGGAGTGATAAGGGACAGGAGTGTCTTGAAAAATCCAGGAACAGTGGATCGCAGATGCACATATTCAGCGATATCGATGAGCCGGGGATTATGCTCCAGAAGTTTGGGGGGATAGCTGCAATTCTCCGGTTCAGGGGCGGGTCCTGATCGCGTCATCCCTGTCCATGATCAGGAATCTACAGGCTCTACTGCCCTCCACAATCTTATGCGTCGATTCTACCTCTGCATCCAAAACCTTTGAAAATAGATTTTTCTCTGCCTGACACGCTTCAATATATTTTCCTGAAATTGCAATTATGGGGCAATTGAATTCGAGGAATTCGAAACTTTCGTTGCTTTTTTTGGACCATTGAGGCATGTAACCCTCGGACTCCCTCAGAGACGACAATTTATCAATTCTTTTTTCCAGATTAATGGAATCCAAATCGTTAGCATATGGTTCCACGAGTTTCTGCTCCCTGATCGTTAGTATATTTCTCACATGATCTCTTCCTAAATGCTCATCAACGTAGCGGAGAGTTTCCGTGACAATATCAGCATAGTTACGTGGAAATACGTTGTTTCCTGTGCTTGTTAGTGAATAATATATCTGCGGTCGCCCCCTTCCGGATTTAATTGTCGTCCTTTCCACCAACCTGCTCTTTTCCAAGGGTTTCAGCCTTTTAATGACTGCTACTTTTGAAACTTTTAAGATATAACTAAGGGAAGTTAGAGAAAGCCGATCATTTTTCCTCAGAGCAGAAAGAATTTCTTTACTCTTTGCAGTTAGGTTATGATTTCCGTTAACCATGTTAGCATCCACCTTTGGAAGTTATCATCTTTTTGATGCTTAAACTTCGTGGGTACAACCCAATACCCTCTATCCCATTGGCGAAAGCTTCAGGGATTGCCTTTTTTATTATGTTGTACGATGCATTGAGATCGGCGTGTATTAGTGTTCCAGTTGCAGATCGGAATGTGCCTCTGCTTATTCTCTCCCCCTTGTACGTGTCATGATGTTCTACCACTTCATTATCAAGGAAACTGCACTTGCTTGTGTGGCTCTCCTCCTGTATGATGACATTGATTCCCACCTCTTCGGCTTTGTATTTAATCTGCTGTATCAGTGTGCTGAATGGAAGCTGCACAAAGTTCTGGTTGTTTATCCTGCCCATGTTTACATCCTGCTTCCATCCATCATTATGGCCTATGACAATTGTATCAATGTCCAGATTCTTTGCGTACATCACCATGGATCTGCTGAGTTTGTGCATGATGTCCTTCACTTTCCTGTTCCGTACCATGAAGAGTTTCTGTATCCGTTCTGTCTGCTTTTTCTCATTTCCCTGAAGATCGTTTATGCTTCTGAGCCTTGCCAGTTCCTTGTTGAAGAACTGGTTTATCGATTTGAGCAATCCTGCCCTTACAGCAATCCCCTGTTCAGAGATGCTGTTTCCCATAGTTACAAGATTCCTTACGCCGATGTCAATGCCCATAACTCTCTGTGGTTTCGTTGTGACCGTTTCCGTTGCCTCTTTCGCGTATACTATTTCCACAGTATAACCTGTTCCCTGTGGAATTATCCTCACCTCCCTCAGTTCTACATCCTTCAGTCTGGTTTTAACCTCCATTCCCGTTATCTTTGGAAATTTCAATATTCCATCCTTTATGTGGCACTGCTGATTGGTGAATATTAGCATGAATTCACCATCCCTGTTCTTGTATTTCGGTGGCTTTGGCATACCTCCGAATTTATCGGGATGCTTTTTCCATGCTCTCATGGCTTTGAAGAATGAGTTCCATGACTGTACCACCTTTTTTATGGTCCATTGTGCTGTCTGTGCCGGCAGTTTCTGAAAGTTGTCATGATCTTCTATCCCTGATGGTTTCGAAAACTGTTTTGCAAGCGCCCTGTATCCGATCAGTTTCTCATGGTTCAGGAACTGGTTCCTGAGGATGTAATTGACCTGATTGTACAGGTTCTTGGATATATGGCACATCCGTGAGACTGTTTCATTCTCCTTCAGATGGATTTGTTCAGTTCTTGTTGTTTTCATATCCCACCTCAATGGAATGGTTTCTTCTCTTGGAATACATCTTCTTGGAATAGCAGTGCAACAGTGAAAACATCTCCTCAAAGACTTCTTCTGAATCAAGTTTTGGATCGCCTATCTCAGAGACAACGACGTTCTCCGTTCTGGATTTGGCAAACAGGTATTTAAACAATTCAAAACCGACCCTGCTTAATCTGTCCTTATAGATTATTGCTATCTTTTCAACCTTATGGTTCATGATCTCATCAAGCATCTCGAAGAACCCTTTTCTCCTTTCAAATGATATCCCGGAAGCGATACCAGAATATATTGCACTGATTGTATTTCCATTCATGAAACACCACTGCTTCAACTGCTGTATCTGGTTCTGTAAATCATTCTTCTGTTTGGAAATGGAGACACGCGCATAGATGACGGTTTTCCTTTTTACATCTTTATTGAGAATTTTATAGACATCCTCCTCGTTGTAATTGTACATCTTGTCAGGCATTACGGTGTATCTGATCCTGCCATCTTTTGCATGGACATGGATCGTTTTTCTCTACATCTGCAGAAGGTTCAAAACCTCTCTGGCTTTCATTGTCAATACCTTATCAAATACTTTAATGCATAGTTATCATTTTTGTTGACTATATTTTTCTGTTCTCCTTCTTCCATTTTGGGATGATTTCACCTTAATATATTAACAGTATCGTTAATCAAAACTGATGATACTGGATTATTCGCAGAGTGGTATAATTACTCGTGTCGCGGGCAAAGATAAATATAAAGTGAACTCCTACGGCATTGAATTTGCTCCGATGGTGTAGTCCGGCCAAGCATACCGGCCTTTCAAGCCGGCGACCCGGGTCCAAATCCCGGTCGGAGCACTCTGGACTGTTTACCAGTTATTTACACACCTGTTCTTCATCCTAGATGTCCAGTGATCTGTAGAGGAAAAGGTAGCCAACAAGTGAGATGGCGTTTATCACCAGAAGGAGTGCCGCGAGGTCAGAACTGAACCTGAGTGACAGATTGTAATATATGACAACAGCAACCATGGATTCTGCTAAAAGTGTAGAACTAAATGCCATAATTCCCCCAAAAGCACTGGACCGGATATTTCTGTAACTTCTGGCATAAGAGGTGAGCAGAACAGCAAAAACAACCGTTGAAATAGATAGCAGAATTATGTTTGCCAACCATAAGGGGCCCATTTCAGTCTTTCCTCCTCATTGTTCCTTCTCTGTCTAATATTTCTTCGAATATATGAAAGTTTTTGGTCAGTAGCGGAGATGGAAAATATACCCTGCCATAACCTTCTCCCTGCACAGTCACCAGGTTGTTGGCAAGCAATATTTTGATATGATGCTCAATAGTTCTGTAATTAACGCCTGTATCTGAGCTAAGCCGGTTGGCATTTTTTGGACTATCCAGTATTGATTTCATTATTTTTAACCTCATATTTCCTCCTCTTGTTGAAATGAAGGTCCACCAAAGCAGCCTCTTTAAAGAGCTTTGAAAATCATCAGCAGCCAATTAATAGATGAATGGACAAAATGAGATAAATATATCCTCTTAAGAGGATTATACTTTGTTCAGTGCATTTGTGCCTGTGATGTGGAAAACCTCCTCAAATATCTGGAATACTGGCATGCCGCTGGCCGTTATGAAGCCGGTATCGTAGTAGAGTAAATCGTAGCTTACGTTAATGTACTTGAACTGAGAGAGATTTGCTGAATTCTGCACAACGAACTGAATCGTAGCACTGACATTTGCAACATTTCCCTTCATCGTTACACTTGGCGGGGCTTCTGCGTAAAACCATACTGCGGACCAGGCCTTGAAGAATTTGTTCCAGGTGGTGTTAATCTGAGAAATGCCCGAATATGTGCCATTCAATGGACCACCTATCCATTTTAGAGTGGCATTTGAATCATACTGCTTCATTACTGAGGTGTTATTCTCTATTGCTATGTTGTTCCAGTGACTGAAGGCAAGGTTTTCAACGTAATTCTGGAGCACAAATTGCTGTGCTGATGAAACATATCCAGAACCCACTATGTGCCATGTCTCGTAATTTATCAGCCATTTACCGCCATTCTCTTTATAGTTAAGAGAATAACTTATGTTGAGGTACTGGACCTGATTGGTGTTGGCATTGGGCGTTAACACAAACTGGTTCAGCGAAACCACAGTGGCATTGCCTCCACTAACCGAAACTGCTGGCGGAGATTCCGTATAATACCACACAGCAGACCACAGCGCAAAGAATTTGTCCCATGTGGCGGTAATGTTACTCACTCCTGTATATGTTCCTGAAAGTGGCCCTCCTATCCAGTGCAGCGTTGCATTGTCTGTGTACTGGGGACTTATGAGACTGGAATTTTCAATAGCTATGTAATCCCAGTGTGAATAAGCGCTGCTCAAGACCACTGAGGCCTGTTCGTTTGAATAACTGGACTGCAGGCTGTTATAATTGCTTTCACTCTTTCCTGCGGCAGAATATTCGTAAAAAAATAGCCCGGCCATAATTATGGTCAGCGCTACGAATATAGCTGCAACCACCTTAATTGATTTGCTATCCATAATGTTTGATGTTATCCTGAATAAAGCCATTTTTTCAAGATTATCTCAGAATTATATGCAAATCTGTTGCAGATCTTTTACTCCCATATGGTTTAGAGTTTTACAAAAGCATGCTGGTATGTGCTATGAGAATTTGTGATGTTAAGGGCCAGTCCTTCATTGGGAACATGGTTTCACAGGGATTGAAAGAGACCTGGCATCGACGCCGATTATGCTCCGTTCCCGAACTAATAAGGTTTATCATATATCTATTTCAGAACAATCCAAAGACTGAGGATGATCTCATGACAGAGAAAATATCGTTGATATTGTTTTCGGGAAGTATGGATAAACTCATGGCAGGCTCAATAATAGCCTCTGGGGCCGTGGCCAATGGAATGGACGTTGATATATTCACCACATTCTGGTCGCTTATGCAGTTCAAGAAGAGCGGCGCTCCAAAGCCAACACTGAGCGCTGAAGCTGGGAACATGGCTGACATGGTGATGAAGACCATGAAGGAAAAGAAAGTGCCTTCCTGGCTGGACACACTGAAACAGATAAGTGAAATCGGAAATGTAAATGTTTATGGATGCGCAATGTTTGCTGATCTTATGGGAATCAAGAAAGAGGATCTTGATCCTATTGTGAAGGATGTCATAGGTGTTTCCCAGTTTGTCGATATGGCTAAAGACTCAAAAATGACACTCTTTCTGTGAGCTAAGAAATAAAGAGAGGTGAAAAAAATGGATGAAATAAAACCGACAAAAGTGATAGATGCAAGGGGCAGTTTCTGCCCGGGTCCGTTGATGGAAATGATAAAGGCTTACAAGCAGGGCAAAGTTGGGGATGTAATCTCTGTATACTCCTCCGATTCAGGTACTAAAAAGGACGCTCCAGAATGGATCAAGAAATCTGGAAACGAACTGATCGGAGTATTCGACAGAAACGGTTATTTCGAGATAATGATGAGAAAGACCAAGTAGGTATTCGCATGTATGATCGTAAATCAGTGTTGATATTGGGAGATGGTGCTGCCGGCAC
Source organism: Thermoplasmata archaeon (assembly GCA_049965715.1). GTDB lineage: Archaea > Thermoplasmatota > Thermoplasmata > Thermoplasmatales > Thermoplasmataceae > JAKAFX01. The sequence continues at coordinate 60,171 of JBMFWA010000001.1, read as the reverse complement.
CATAATGGCCAATAAGGTCAGGTTTCATTCAGATCCTTCGGAGATCGATATAACGGTCATAGGAAATTCCACGAAACATTATTTTAAACCTGATGGGGTGCAAATTCCATTAGGATTTAAGGATTACCACAGAAGCGTTAAGCCGACGGAATCCCTGTTCAACTATGGAGTGAATTTTGTAAGGGGAGAAGTTTCAAGGATAGATGTGGATAACTCTGCTGTCAGTACTGCTGATGGCAGAAAATTCTCTTATGACTATCTGATAATAGCAACCGGCAACAGGTTCACTCCAGAGGACATACCGGGATACGACAGGAGCGCAAAACACTTCTATGATCTCGATGCCTCGCTTGACCTTAAAAAGACACTCAGCACTTTTAAGGGGGGTAAGATCGTTGTCGGTCAGGCAAGCGTTCCGATACAGTGTCCTCCTGCACCTTATGAATTCAGTCTGCAGCTGGAAAAATACCTGAGGCTGAAAGGACTGAGGGAAAAGACTGAAATCCACTACATATACCCACTGAACAGGGTCTTCACCATACCAAATGTTTCAACATACATTGAAAAACTTTTCGAGGAAAAGGGAATCATTGTTCACAAGATGTTCAATGTTGACAATGTGGATGCGGAGAACAGGAAACTGAATTCCATTGAGGGTGAAACGCTGGATTATGATCTTCTCGTGCTCATCCCGCCGCACAGGGGACAGAAGGTCATCACGGATTCCGGACTTGCAGACGAGAGTGGCTATATTGATGTGGACAGAAACCGTCTGAACTACAAGGATTTCGACAACGTCTTCGTCGTGGGAGATGCAACTAACCTGCCTGTTTCAAAGGCCGGTGCCACTGCCCACTTCGAGTCAGAATATCTTGCAAACCGCATAGTGAATGAAACCAATGGAAACGCTTACTATGAATCATATGATGGTGAAGTGGCATGCACCACAGTGACAGGCGGGAATGAGGCCATCACACTGTACTTCAGTTACACCAAGCCTCCCAGAGCACAGTTCCAGAGCAAGACTGATTACTTCTTCAAGTGGACCTCTGCAGACACTTACTTTTCTGCAATGGTCAGGGGAATAATGTGAGGTGATTTCATGAGCGCAAAATCTAAGGATTCAGCAAAGAGCCCAAAGGATAAGCCTGTACAGGAAGACAAGCTTGAGATACTGCTTGACCAGCTGGTGGACAACAGCGACACGCTGCTTTCCTTCATGCCGGTCCTTGTAAAACTCAAGGAGGCAGGAATTACAGATCTTATCGCAAACGTGTCAAAGGATTACATGCCAACGGACATTGAATTCTTTGGGAAAATGTTCTCCTCAAGAGAATTTACATATGCTGGCATGAAGACCGCAAACGTCCTGCTAAGCGTCATGTATGCAATGGCTGACGAGAAGGTTTCAGACACTGTCAAGAACCTGATGTTCAACTCAAGGGGAATCATGGATGCAGCATCCTCTGCTGCAAGCGATAATTCCAGACTCGGGACACTTGAACTTTACCACATGCTGAAGGACCCTGAAATTGCCTCCGGTATCAGGGCTGTCATGAGCCTGATGAAGGCCATCGGATCGGTACTCAGGAAAAGCGAAGAGTAATACTCTTTATTTTCCAATTTTTTTCGTCAAAAAACATGCAAATTTTTAAACTACACCTGAATTCAGTGCAGATACTATGGAATTTAAGGCTAGACTGGTAAGCTGGGATGAGATTTTCAAATGGTGCATCAACGTAAGGGATGCTGTAATAACAGATTATGAACCGGATTATATTATTGGATTATCCCGTGGCGGTCTTGTACCTGCAAGGTTACTTTCTGATATGCTATGGATCAAGGATCTCTATGCGGTAAAGACAGAACACTGGGGCCTTACAGCCACAAGGGATGGTACACCTACAATAAAAAAAACCAACGAAATAATCGTCAAGGGAAGAAACGTGATCATTGTCGATGACATCACAGACACAGGGGCGAGCATGAAGCTGGCACACGACTATGTGCAATCGCTTGGTCCAAAAGCACTCAGGACTGCGACCATGCTCCATATCACTCACAGCCAGTTTAAACCTGATTATTTTTCAGAAAAAGTGGATGACAGGAACTGGACTTGGTTCATCTTCCCCTGGAATGTTTATGAAGATATCCTAAACCTTGTTTCCAGAGTGCTCACTTCTCCCATGACAACTGAATCAATCAGGAATTCCCTGAAAGATTCTTTCGATCTCAATATGGACCCTGATCGACTGAATGATCTCCTGAATTATTTCGCTAAGCGAAAGAAAGTTATACTAAGCTCACAGCTATGGAAGCTGCCTAATCCGACAAAATAACCGTACCATAATCCCTGGTCAGGGCATCATAGCACCTTTCAAGCGAGGTGATATTCACCACCTTTCCCCCGTTCCTTAGGAACTGTATTGCTGACTTTATTTTTGGGCCCATACTTCCTTCCGGGAATGTGCCGCTGCTGTAAAGTTGCTCTATTTCTGCCAGGGTAATCTTTCCAATGCTCTTCTCGTCGGGTTTTCCGTAGTTTATGTAAACGCTGTCCACATCTGTGAGGATCATGAGTCTTTCAAATCCGAGGGATGATGCCAGTACTGATGATGCCAGATCCTTGTCTATAACAGCTTCAATTCCCACTGTTCCGCTGGAGTTTCTTATGACCGGGGTTCCTCCTCCGCCGACGCATATAGGCACATAACCGGCAGAAAGAAGACTCAAAATTGCATCCCTTTCAGCGATGCTCCGGGGCATTGGTGATGGGACCACTCTGCGCCAGCCTTTCTGCCCCTGCTGCTTCATGGGCCATCCCTTTTCCTTCATTATTGCCATTGCTTCATCTGTGGAATAGAAAGGTCCCACAAACTTTGACGGTTTTTCGAACGCCTCGTCCTTTTCGTCCACAAGGGTCCTGGTGATTACGTAAACCGGGGACTTCCCGTCTCCGGAAAGCCGTCTCCTCACACTCTCGTAAGATGTCAGCAGAATCTGCGCTATGAGCCCCTGCGACATCGATCCGCAAACATCAATGGGCATCGGAGGGGTGACTGATTTTGCCATGTCGTTCTGTATCATTATGTCCCCAACCTGCGGCCCGTTTCCATGAGTGATCACTACATCGTTGTCCTTTATGATGTCATAGAGTTTCTCAAAAGCCTCTGAAGCTCTCTTAACCTGTGATTCATATGTTCTGTCGTCCCCGTTTCTGAGGAGCGCGTTTCCACCAAGAGCAATTAAGATCTTACCCATGCAAACACCGTGAAAAGTACGAAATGATGAAAGAGTATATAAGGAATCACGCAAAATTATGAACAATTGACACACTGATCATTAATCAAACAGTTACGCAATATATTGTCTGAGAAACTATGTTCAAAAACTTTTCAGAAGTTTGATCTCCACGTTATCGTGAGCCTTATGGTTGAGCATGTCTATGATCTCACCCTTGATTCCGGCAGGGACCTCAAGGACCCCCATCCAGGAACCGTCCTTGCCCCATTCTTCCTTGATTATATAACCTCCACGTACAAGGTCACCATACACCTTTCCGTATGCATCTCCTGTCAGCTTAACCGCAATCTTTGCCTTTTCAAATCTTATGGGAATAAGCGGCTTGATGGCCTTGAGAACCATCTGGAGCTGCTCGTCGGCCGACTTGAATGGGTCTATGTGGACCTTTGCCTCCTCCATGGCCTGGATTATCCGCGCAGGCGGATTTGGAGAATTGGTCTGCGGATTCATTGATTCCCGGGATATCTTGTCGACGATCTGCTTTTTCCTCTTCTCCAGCATTTCCCTTCTCTGCTCTGTGGTGAGCTGGATCTGGCCCTTCTTCACTATCTCGGTGGCAATTTCCGCTATATCTGTTGTCTTGAAAACTTCTTTCAGAACGTCCTCCCCGGCCTTATCGCCTTTTCTGGCATCCTTAAAAACCTCGTCAATAGCTAAATCCTTGTCAATGTCAATCTCACCAGACTTAATTCTGTCCGTGGAATCCGGATCTACCAGGATTTCAAATTTGTGACCGTGGGATTCAAGTCTCGCGACAATGGAATCTTCCACCTTGACCATACACTAACATAGGATTCGACGATAAAATTCTTTACATTTCATAATATTGGAGGCTAGGACTGGTTATTGATCGCTGATCCGTAGCGTGGAATCGTATCAAGATCTGCCTTATTTTTGTCGAAGGAGAGATTGGAAAGTCCTCTGTGCGTCGCTACCCACATCAGCGGAAGCATAAAAATCCAGGCAAGAAGTGAAAATTCTATCTGACCGAACAGCCCGAAAAATGACCAGATTGAGAGGCCGAGTACTTCAGACTCATACAGCACTATGACAGGTATGAAGCCAAAAAGGACAGTTATGTATTCGTTAAGAGAAGTCCGTCCCTCATCTCCCGACCTTGCATATGCATACCCGAACATTGTTCCTGAAATAAAATTTGATAAGCTCATCAGGCCGTAGTAAGAAGGATTATAGAATGCATAAGCCGTAATCTCCGGCACGAACCAGACCAGAGACAGCATGCTAGCTGTGATTATGAATACCAGGGTAATAACCAGATTTCCCTTGGCAGCCTTGAACACCCTGTTTATCAGAAAAATAAGGGAATAACCGGATAGAGTCATCAGCATTCCGGATGGAAAGAAGAAGAGGGGGCTCAGTTGCCATGCGAAATAAACTCCAACCAGAACTACGAATGGAATAACCACGAGTGTAAGCACAGAAAGAGCCAGATAAAGTGTTGAGGATTTTTTCTGCGTAATCTTGAACCTGACAGGGAAACCTTTCCCTCTTTTATAGAACCTTGTTACAAGGATATAAGTGCCAAGAAGCAGCGCGAAGCTGAGGAACACTATGGGGAGGAGCACTGTATCTATAATCAGGACAGCCATGGTTGGAAGCAATGCTATTGCGCTTTCACACTGGCAGCTGAGGGCACCAACTATACCGTAGGCAGTTGCACTTATCCCGGATCCGACAGCGTTCTTCTCCACGACATAGGATATAATTTCGTAATAGTTTTCAGAAACAAGAGCGGCTATGGAAAAGAAGAGGAAATATTCTATGGGACTGATGATGATGTCCACCCTGCTTGAAATTATCATAACTCCAGCATACTCCATCACAGGCAAGCTTGTTCCCAGACCAATCATCACATCCTTAAGAGATTCAAATGTTATGGGGTATCCAGGTGGCTGAGTCACCACTGTGAATAAATTGCCAAGTATTGCCATGAGAACAAGGACTGCAATAAAAATTGAGATCCTTGTCAACCTTTTTCTCATCCCTGAATAATACAACAGGTTGTCTGCAACGGATATGACCAGAGCAATCACGGCGAATGCCATCAGCTGTGAATTGATTGAAATCATTGACAGTACAAGGGAATTGATGATGAGGAAACCGGAGATATAGAACCCGGCAGTCTTGAATCTCGATGAGATAGGTATGTACAATATCACAATTAAGAAAAACGTGATGATCATGCCATACAGCAAGGAGTAACTATCCGTATATGCGGTGACCGCTCTGGATGAAAGGCCCAGTGCAAACCAGATGAGAATGAAAAAAATTATAGAAATTGTAAACAGGACGTGGTATCTGAATTTCAGATCTTTGTTTCCATTCTCATTTGTACGAGAGATTTCACTCCCCATATACCGAAGCCCTGTATATCCTTATAAAAGCACCTATTATGAGCAGTATCAGACCAAGACCTATGCCATATAGAGCATTGTTTGATGGCGAGGTTGGTGGTATTACAGTTATTTCAAACAGCACCACGATGGATGCCATGATGAAGCCAGATGCTGCGAAGGTGTAGCCGTTTTTGCTCATGTGCTTCTCCTCTATGGATTCGTCCCTGAGACGGACTCCCTTTATCATGGCATACGCTACTGCCAGTGATATGGCTGTGACCATCAGCAGCAGTATCATTGGGATCAGGTATAATGCAACTGGATGGGTTACTGAGGCCAGTATGAGCATTCCGCTGCCAAAGGCAGCAAACGCCAGTATTGTCAGTGTGAAGAATAATCTTCCAACGTTTGGCATTCTTATCTTGTTCTCTCTGACCAGTTTAGCAACGAATAGTGAAAGTCCCACTATGAATACAAACGGCAGTATATAAAATAGCAGCACAGGGCCGTCGGAGATCGGCACGCCAGGTGCAAGTGCACCCCACGCAGAAAGACCGACATAGTATACCAGCCCCAGGATGCCAAAGGAAACCGGTACCGGATTATCTCGCATGAGCAGGGATCTGTTTGTGTGAACATAAGGAACAAGAAGCAGATAGATCAATGGAGCACCGGCAAAAATCACGGTCCCCCAGAATGGACCTATCCCAAGAAGCATTTTGAAATCAAGTGCCTTATATACAAAAAGCAGGAACCATGGAGGATATGCCGGTACATTCACTGCCAATGGACTTGTAGGAGATACAGAGGGGAAAGGCGAAAAAAGATCGGGTACGTTTGGAAGAATTGCGAGGACTGATGGAATTATAACGAGAAACCCGAAAACCAGGAAAAGGTATTGCATCATGTACATCAGGTTGTAAGGATACCATGGTTTGTATGTACCGTCATCCTTATCGATTGCAGGTGCCTTGTAGTTCGCATCTTTGTGGGACGGCATGATTGTGTTATATTCTGCAATGAAGAAATGTACAACGAAAAGTATACCTATTCCGGCTGCCAGAACTATGTGCCAGCCCAGCATTCTTGTGAAAAGGGAAATGCTTGTACCATTTCCAAAGAAGATCAGCATCAGGTAAGTGCCAACCACTGGTGTTGCCTGCGCAATTCCTCTCCCCACATCGGTAGCGTCTGCAGATAGCACGTCACCGCTCATGGAGTAACCGAAGAATCCTACGGCTATTGTGAGGACAAGTAGCAGAACTCCGGTGATCCACTGCGATTCCCTCGGTCTTTTATAAGCGCCAACAAAAAGGTTCCTCAAGAGATGCAGATAAATCAGGACTATCATTGCGTAAGCTCCATAAAGATGGGTCGAGATGATGAGCGAACCATACGGAGTGCTGTTCAGAAATGTTTCAGTACTGACATATGCGTTTGACGGCTGGTAGTAAAGTAAAAGAATGAGCCCGGTAATAACTTCGTAGATAAAAACTATCATTATCATTGCGCCGGTCCAGTACCATGCCCCTCCTTTTTTTCGCATGTAGTCCGGTACCTTCCTGGGAATGGGCTGAGGATCGTTCATTATTTTCTCTAATAGGGGTTTCTCGCCTGGATAGTACTCTTTATTCTTTGATTTAAACATTTATTTCACCGTTAAGATATTCACGAACTTGATACCTGCGTGGTTGAGGTTGACGGCAGCGCACTTCCGCCGGAGAGATCGTTTATGTGACCGTAAATAGTCGGCCCCACCATACCCATAACCTTGTATGTGTCATTACTGGAATCATAAGAGAGCTGGGTATTGGGCAGTGGATGCTGTGTTGGTCCTGTAACAATGGAAAATCCAGTGTAAGGATCATAGGTACTTCCATGACAGCTGCAATGTATCTTACCAGGAAAAGATGACGAAGACGGTGGATAAAACTGGATCTTTGGTGGTACGCAACCAAGGTGCTGGCATATTGCACTTGAAGCTATCACAGAATTATATGGCCCGACTCCTGGAGCAGATATAAACGAATTGCTGTCGCCAGGATCATTGACTTTCACTGATTTGATCGCCATGTCCTTGTTGTCACTGTCGCCCAGCCTTAAAAGGAAATTCGGCTCATTCAGAAGTGGATAATCGAACAGGAAAGGTGTTGGATCGTTAACCGGAATATCTGTTGTGTTGATTGGTTTTCCGGATGTTGATACAATTGTAAGGGTGGGAAAGTTCGAAACCGCGTTCGTAAGAGGAGGTATGATATTCTGGATAACACCCCTGAGTGATCCTATTGCAAGCACACCGATCCCGACTATTCCCATCGCTTTCAGGAAGGTTCTCCGACTCTTGTCGCTCTCCTCAGTTTCTTTCTGATCCTGTGCCATTTCTTCACCTAATGGTTCAGGATACTGAGACTGTGCCCATCATCCAGCCAGCCGTGGCCATTGCCGCACCCCATCCTTCAAGTCCATATCCGCACGGAACGAAACACTGCCATGCGAATGTACCCGTCTGGTTCAGATAAAATTCCGCATGGGTTATTCCGCCTCCGCTAGGATTGGATCCTGCGTAGCTGGGGACGTTGAGAAGAATCTTTCCATTGGATATAATGGTAAATGTGTGAGTGACCTCCCAACCGCCTGTACTGTTACCCGTCCATGGCAGAGAACTCACTGCCCATCCTGCTCCGTGATCAATTGTGACGTTATTTGAAGAGTTGCCTGAAAGTGTTGCGTTCTCATAAGCTGCACTGCCGTTATAGAGGTATTCGACACCGCCAACGGTACCGATAACATGTGCATATGTGGAGTTATTCGATGTTCCGTTGGGACCGATATTTGAAGTGATTCCTGAATCGTAATCAATAATTGTCAGCGAGATCAGCTTGTTGGCAGGAAAAACAAGGTTCGCTGATGATCCAAGGGTTCCGTTTGGTTCCAGAACGAAAAACGCAGGCTGCCTGTGGTTAACGGTCGCGTTCTTGAACCAGTTGTTTGGTGTGATTACAAGCGTAACGGATGTGGACGGAGACTGCACTGCCGTACTTGGTACGGATGTTATGGAATGATAATATACAGCGCCTATTCCTATTCCGCCAACGACCACGATAACCGCAATTATGGTATAGAATACTTTTTCAGAGCTCATAGCTGAAGTCATTAGATACTTTCATCAAAATGTTCTATATAAGCTTTGGACCTTAAGAATCAGGTATTGCATAAACCATCTGCAAAAATCAGATAAACCTTTCTACCGCCAGGAGTGTATTTTGCAGGCCTGATAAATAAGGTTCATGTTTATCAATAAACCTGAAGATCCTCAGTACCCAACAAGTCAAGAAAAAGGCCAAGCAAATGAAAGAAGCGGCAGTGAATTTGCTAAATAAAACCAAAAACAGTACAGCAGTAATGATTGAAGGAACGTCGGAATACTTGGTAAATCTGAATGTTTCAGGCTGCTGTCAGCAAGCTATCAGTTGCATCATCCAGATATCATCATGCCCCTTCCGCAGGGAAGGGGTAGCTGGCTGGACAACCTGTTTAGGAGAAGTATTTGGAGGTTTCCTCTTTTGTGAAGACGTGGAATGCACCCGTGCCAGAAATGGAGGCAATCTCGACTCCCTTTAAACCACCTTCTTCTTCAAGGGCCACTTTCAGTGCTGCTATTCCCAGCGATATTGCATCCTTCTCCTTAATGTCATCGTTGTATTCCTTTTCAAGATAGGCTGTAACCTGATCCTTTCCAGACCCAATTGCCACCGCTTTGTACTCGTTGATAGTGCCTGCTGGATCACAGTCAAACACCCTTGGACCAATCTGATCGATACCGGCAAATATCATTGAAACACCATACGGTCTCACTCCGCCGTACTGTGTATACTGCTGCATCTGATCGGCAACCTTCTTCACCAGATTCTCAATGTTCACCAGTTTTCCGTAAGTCACTTTCTCCTGCTGGGCTGCTACCCTTGAAAAATCAATCAATATTCTCGCATCCGCAACTAGTCCCGAAGTGACTGCTGCCACGTTGCTGTCAACCAGCTGAATCTTTTCCATCGAATTCTGTTCAACGAGCTTGCTTCTCACCTTTTTATCAGATATGAGAACA
>JBMFWA010000001.1:40801-50363 GCA_049965715.1 Thermoplasmata archaeon | reverse complement strand
CAGCTTCCCTTGCATATTCAACTTGAAATAATCTTCCATCGGGCGAAAAGACCGTAATTGCTCTATCATATGCCATTTGTCCCTGTTGCATTTAAACCACTGAAATCTCCATATCAATTCATATAATAAACATTTCTTAGAAAAAACAACGTCGTTTCCATATAATACTGATCACCGTACGCTCTGAAATGACGCTAATTAGAGACAGGAATTAAGGTCTAAAACAGTCAATCTTCTCAGTAAGTTTCAAGTCTTTCCCTCAATTTGTAGAAACGATCCCAGAGTTCAGCCGGAAATCTGTCGCCAAAGCTCCTGAAAAACGGTTCGACTTCGTTGAGCTCAGACAGAAATCCATGCGCATCGACAAATGTCAGTTTTCTCATCTTCTCCTTTGTCACGACTCCGTTGCATTCAAATGTATCTGGATCAGGAACATAGCCAATCGGGGTCTTTATTGCATGTGCTTCCTGCCCGGTTGATCTGGCTATGACCCAGTTTAGAACATACATGTTGTTTGAATAACCGGGCCACATGAATTCGCCTTTCTCATCCTTTCTGAACCAGTTTACGTTAAAAATTGCTGGAGGATTCCTGAGTTTTTTCTTCATTTCGAGATGATGTTTAAAGTAGTCTGCCATATTGTAAGCCAGAAAAGGCCTTATTGCCATGGGATCGTTCCTCAGAACTCCCACTTTGCCAACTGCAGCGGCTGTTGTCTCAACTCTCTGCATTGCGCCTATAAGCACCCCGTCTTCCCAGGATAGTGCCTGATAAACAAGAGGAATCAGATCCTTCCTTCTCCCGCCATACAGGAATGCTGTTACAGGTACCCCTCTTTTATTTTCGAAGTCTGGAGACAGATGCGGATACTGCAGGATTGGCGTCGTAAATCTGCTGTTAGGATGTGCTGCGTTACTGCCTTCCACATAGGGCTTTCCAGTCCAGTCTGTGAGATTCGCGGGCTTATTCTCCAGCCCTTCCCAGTAAGGATTGCCTTGACTATCGACTGCAACATTGGTGAATATGGTGTTTCTGTTGAACGTTAACATTGCATTGGGATTTGTCTTGTAACTGGTTTGCGGTACAACACCAAAGAATCCATACTCTGGATTCAGTCCATATAGAGAACCGTTCTCCTCATGCATCCATGTTATGTCGTCACTTATAAGCCATGACTTCCAGCCGTTCTTCTTCATTTCTTCCGGTGGTTCTATCATGGATAGGTTGGTCTTTCCGCTTGAGCTCGGGAACGCACCTGCAATATAGTATGTTCTCCCATCCGGTTTTGTTATTCCTGTAAGCATCATGTGCTCGGCCATCCACCCTTCCCTCCTTGCGAGAACAGAAGATATCCGCAGTGCATGACACTTCTTGCTGAGCAGGGCGTTTCCGCCGTAATTCGTGTTAACGGAGATTATGAGTCCGTTGCCGCCATTCTTATCCGGGAAATGCGCAATATATCTGTTGTCCGGATCCAGTGTTGCGGTCGCATGAATTCCCAGTACGTATCTTCCATGTTTTGCGATTGACTCCACGGCGCTCATTCCACTCCTGGTAATGATATTAAGGTTAGCAACCACATAGAGGCTGTCAGTGAATTGGAATCCAGCGCTGCCATAAGGTGACAGATAGGGCCCGAGCCAGTATGGTACTACATACATGGTCCTGTTCAGCATAGAATTATCCAATAATTTCCACAGTTTGCCCATGGCACTTTCCGAATTCATCCAGTTGTTTGTGGGACCGACATCTGCAGGTGAACCTTCAGTGCAGATATAGGTGTCTTTTTCAGTTCTGGCTACGTCAGAGATGCTGCTTCTGTGGAGAAATGAGTTCGGATAAGATTCCGGATTAAGTCTGATTAAAGTACCGTCACTTACCATTTCTTCCTGAAATCTCTTTGTTTCGGATTCGGTCCCCTCTACTATCACCACACCGTTGGACCCCGTGTGTTCTGAAACTGATCTGATATCCTTTACAATTTCCCTGGTAAGACCCGGGTTCAAATCGTTCAGTCTGGACAGCACTTTTGAAGAAAGCAGTGCCTCTATGGATACTCTGCTCTTGCGGTTATTTTCCACATCATATTCAATCATGAGATCACATTCTTCCTACATGGCCCCTGAAGTTTTAAAGTGACAATCAGGGATATTTCTCCAGGTCTTTTGCCGGAGAGTGATTGTTTCTTGATCTCCATGTCGGATATTTAATTTTCCTATTTTCATTCTCTTTAATTAGTAAGCATTTTTCGTGTTATTCTGGCTGTTAATGGATTTGATCTTTACAGAGATGCATTGATATGCATCATATTAATGCGAGTAATGCATTAAAGTGTGGAACTCTTTGAGAAATCATCTGCCTCGGGAACACGGGCTAGTGGTAGTATGGATGGTTACTTTTCTGCTTTCGGCTCTGGTTTCAAGGCAGCACTCCTGTTATGGAATATTAACGCTTGTTTTCCTGATACCTTCTCTGTTCATTTATGATCCTTTTATTTCAGCCCTCAGGCTTTGGTCTTCGGGGAAGGATGTAAGGATATTCCTGCGAAAAAATTACTCCAGTATTGTTGTTATGCCCCTGTTAATTCTAATTTGGTTCATCTCCGGTATATTCTTTGAAAAATTTCCATCTCTGCCCCTTCTGATCTTTCTTTCCATTGCTGCGCTCTATTTCCTTTCATTTTACATTGGAGAAAGAAGGTTTTTCTCGATGATACTGTCAGTATCTGCCATCACATCCCTCCTGCTTCTCATTGTATCTGCCTTTGATCTTGATCTAAGCACTTTGGAAATGAGGTTGTTCCTCGCCTTCTCGGCAAGCGAAATACTCATAGCCGCAGGACCGCATGAAATCATTCAGTCAAGAATTCAGAAGTACGATTATGTTCAGGGTTATCTCTTCAGAATAGTGCCTGTTTATCTGGCTGCTGTAATCATATTGATCTTTGTTTTGGCAGTTTCTACCATTTTCATATCGGTACTGTTTATGATCATTCTCACTTCTATTCTTCTTTCATATCTCCTGATTAAAGACCTGCAAATCAAAAAGATAGGGATCATTGCAGCTGTTTACAGCCTGATTATCCTGATGTCATTTACATTTTTCCTCTTTGCATCGGTTTGACCTAATAAAAATGCAAAACCAATTATAGTGTGTTTTGCATGTGCTTATATGGCATTGGAAGCAGTCGAGGTGTTACTCGGTTTTATTCTGTTCATCCTGATAATAATAATGCTGTCGGGATTGCACATTCTTAAGGAATGGGAAAGGGGAATTGTACTGACTCTTGGGCGGTATGGGGGAATAAAGGGACCTGGAATAATCTTTGTGACTCCTATAATAAGCAAGGTGACAAAAGTCTCCACCAGAATTCAGGCAGTTGCATTCAAGTCGGAAGCATCGTTTACCAAGGATAACGTTCCAGTAAACATAGATGCTGTTATGTATTTTCAGATCATTGACCCGCAAAAAGCTATACTCAACATTGAAAATTATACGATTGGAACCAACCTTTCCGCGCAGACGACCATAAGGGAAGTCGTGGGAAAGTCTTCCTTTGATGATGTCCTGTCAGAACGTGAGAAAATAGCGGAATCAGCAAGAGAGATTATCGATGAAAAGACTGAGCACTGGGGGATCAAGGTCTCAGCTGTAGAGATCAGGGATGTGATTGTTCCGCAGTCCCTTCAGGAAGCCATGTCAAGACAGGCTTCGGCAGAGAGGGAGAGGAGATCAAGAGTCACCCTTGCCATTGCAGAGGTTGAGGCTGCACAGAAAATGGTTGAGGCAGCACTTCAGTATACTACCAATCCTATCGCATTCCAGTTGCGTTGGATGAATATACTTTACGAGATTGGCCTGGAAGGGAAGGGCACCCTGATGATGATACCTATAAATGCAATGCCTGCTGGTGACATGACCAATCCATTGGGAACGCTGGGAATGAAATCCGTCGCAGATACTCTCAGGAGCAATATAAGCGCACAGACGCAGAAGGATAACTCCAACAAACCGGCTTAGAGAGATGCTGTCCTGCTTATCTCTATAATATCCTCAATGGAGAGTGAGTCTGGTCTTCTTTCTATAAATTTTTCAGGGCAGTCTGCCAGGATTGACCTGATCATTTTTCTCTTATTCGAGAACATTTTTTTTGTAAATTCATCAATTCTCAGTATTTCGTCTTCCGGATACTCATTTTTCTTCGTGAGCATTATTATGGATGAGTCGACCTTTGGAACAGGCCTGAAAGATTGTCTGCTCACATTATGAACTATTTTCACAGAATACCTGAGGGATGTTGATACAGAAAGCCGGGAGTATTCTTTATCTCCAGCTCTGGCAGTCATTCTTGTTGCAAATTCTTTCTGTGTCATCAGTACTGCTCTTATGAACTCATGTCTGTACAGTGCAAAGATGATTTCAGAAGATATCATGTATGGAATGTTGCCGATGATCTTCTGAACTTTCATTCCGGGCAGATCGAGAAAATTTTCCTTTATCACCTGCAATTGGCCGGAATCAATTTCTCTGCAGTACCTTACGCGCAGAATGTCCACGAAGCGGTGGTCAGCTTCGACAGCAATAACCTTGCAGCCGCTCTTTAACAGCAAATCCGTAAGAATCCCTTCGCCAGGGCCAATTTCAAGAACTGTGTCTGTTTTTTCCAGCGATAGGGCATTAACCTCTATTTTCGCAATGTTTGGATCGTTCAGGAAAACCTGCCCGTATTTCTTTGCATAATGCGGTCTTGCGCTCATTTTGATACAAACATCTTGTATTTTTCAAATCTCTCTTCAAGTTCCTGGATAATCCTGCCGACTATCATTTTCTGGGGATTGTGAATGGTCTTTACTCTTTCTGTAAGATCTTTAAATGATTCAAACGGCCTTTTCTTTCTCTCTTCGATAATGCTCCACATGGTCTTGTTTCCGAGACCGGGAAGAAGCTCGAGAGAGTGCAGTCTCGTGTTGATTGGCTGGGCGGTGTTGAAGAATCCTATGTACTTGGATTCCTGCTGATTTACAAGAGTTTCCAGTATATATGGCAGTTCATTTATAGCAGCACTCGTCAGGTCTTTGTAGGAGATCCTCCTCTTGACAGAGAGTATCTTGGTTCGCATCTCAAGATTGCTTCCTATGTATATCCTGTCTCCCACAGAAAAAATTGCATTATTTTTTGGGATCAGTTCCAGAAGCTTGAATTCATCCTCGCCGATTGCTATCAGGATTGGTGTTTTTTTATAACTCCTGTCATCGGACCTTCCTTGGGGAAGGTAATCAAGTACATATGCATATTCTTCCACAAAAAACACCAGGCCCTACTCAACGAGTTCCTGTAAATAGTCTAGAAGATTATTTAAATCTTTTTCGTTTATCAAAACTCCGTAGCCAGATAAAATTGATGTGATTTCCTCTTTTGTTCTTGGAACTATGTCAACAAGCTTCACTGCAACGTCTTCCTTAAGAGAGTATTTGTTCTTGATTTCCTTAACAGCCTTCAGCGATCCGTTTTTGATCTTAAGGAATTTCTCAGTATATGAAACTGTCTGGGCCTCAGTATCTGTGAGGTTTTCCTTTCCGGATAATATCCGGTAAACCTCGGGGATTGGAATATACTCCTTTTTTGTCATCTTGAATCCGAGTCCGGTTTAAGCCTGTGCTACCTTCTTCAAATGAGCCGGTCCCGCCAGTATCTGCTTTTCCACCGATCCTACGTTAATAGATACAAGATAGCACTCGCCCTGTTTCTTTACCACGGTCCCAGTATATCCGTGAAAATTATGAAACGGCATACCCTTGTGAATTGATGAGTTTATGACAATGGAGGCTTTATCGCCAATTTCGAATGACTTCATAAGTTCGTTTACAGTTGGCAAACCCTTCTCTTTTATCTTCCTTCGCATTTTCATTCTTGATCCAGATCTCGGACCATGTGACATCTTCGCCATTATTTTTCACCCCTGTGAATCTTTATTACATCCAGCTCTTCCACTTTAAGAGGAGTTCCGTATATCTCTGATATGCTGGGGCTGGTTCTCCCCTCATCCCCGTTCACGAGTTCCTTAATGTATGTACCTGCCTGTGCCCTTATTTCCAGTGATGCTTGTTTTCCGTTGATTTCAAGCACCCTGACTTCGTCGACGGTTCTTGCTCTTACGAGATCGGATCTCCTTCCGGAAACTCTTAATGGTGTTCTTTGATATATAACTTTTCCAGTAAACTTATCCAAGGATGTCCTGAGCTTCACTGCATCTATTGTTTCTCTGGAAGATATCCTGGCCAGATAAGTTTTGGCATAACTGCTCTCCTTCAGACTCTTTACTGCTTTTTTAGTCGTGAATTCCAGATTGAATATCTCCAGAATGTCTGAATTCCTGTTAACTTCCTGTCTGTATTTCTCAAGGTCAATCCTCCTGATTTTGGGATTCATTGCCTCTATGATAAATTCTCTTCCATTGCCAAGCATCCTGACGTCGACGTCTTCTCTCCCGGCCCCATGAAGCCTGAAGTCTTCGGCGTTTGAAAATCTGATAAGTGGTTCACCAATCAGTTCCTCGAGCGATTTCGACTGATTGTATTCCTTGTGTATCCACCTCGTTTGGGGGATATCCCTTCTGAATTTCCTGTACACGCCATAAATGTAAAGACTTTTTATCTGTAGCTTGAGGGAATCATACTTCAGATTAAACTGAAGAGCAATATCGGGATCATTCTTTTCGAATTCCTTACCCATTCTTGTACTGATCAATTTGCCAAGCTCTCGGTTAAATTCCTTCTTTATGCTTTCAGAATGCGTTTCTGAGCCTTTCTGAACTGATGATTCCAGTGCTGTTGTCTTTTCATCGAACGTGGACCCGACCAGGAACGTATCATACTCATAGCCCTGAGTCAGATCTGAAGCCATGCTGGAATATCTGCCAAGATCCTTGAAGATACCGCCACATATTTCACACTGATCTTCTGATTCAAATCTGAACCCAGATTTTTCCAGAACCGAGATCAAAAATTCTATAATCGATCCTCTTGTTGGATTATCCAGATCGCTGCCCACCCTGGCGTATACCCGGCCAGCGCATCTCACACATATCCTGTGAGAAAGAAGGTTTTGGAAAATGACCATCTTGGCCTTTACCTTACTATTATGACTTTTTCTATGTTTGGTCTCTCCTTGATGAATACCCTGGAACCGCACTCACATTCTATTTCTGCAGTTCCATAAGATTTCTCGAGGGGGCGACCACACCTTATGCACTTGTACGTTATGCCACCTCTTCTATGACTTCGGACTGAATGCTTTCAGGTGTATAGGAGCCGCCGGCAAATTTGTGATGGCAGTGCCTGCATTCCCATATTCCCGATGCAAGCCGCTTTACCTTTTTCTGCTTGCATGCAGGACATACGTAGAACGCCGATTTTTGCTTATATATTTCATTCCAGGCTTTTCTTACAGTTACTCCATATCTTGGACCGAATCTCCCGGCTGCGCCCACTTTCAAAGTTCTTCTTGACATTTACCAGTTCACCCGAAATATTTCTCTCTTAAAGATTTTCCCACATTGCTGGATGTTATAATAGCTTTCTTTATTTCATCCATTGTAAAGAAGCCGACATCACCCTTTTGCATGGCCTTTATGTGCCCGTCCTCCGAGGTGGTCACGGTTATTCTTCCCTGGGATATCTGTTCCTCTTCCAGATCCGGATCGACAACCATAGAGTCTCCTATCTTGGCCATTGTAACGGATATCGGTGTGCAAGTCGTGGGAACAGGGAAGTCCTTGCCGCCTATTGAGGATGCTGGGACAATGGCCGTTTTCAGTGCAGAAACGGATGCCAGCGTGCATGCATCTATCAGATTTCCGTCAAAGTCCAGCACGTTTATGTCAATGAAGACGATCCAGACCTTGGAAGCAGGCTCTATCACCAGCTTCTGGAGATCGATCATTTTGCTCTCCCTGATTCCCCTGTCGACCACTCTTGCAAGTTCAATGGACATTTCGTTGGGAGGCCCGGATTCAAAAGTGGGGAATGCCATTGGAAGAAGTTCCACGTTCGTTGTAAGAACTCCCTGATTTGGAGTGTCTGGGAATGGTTCTCCTGCCTCTATCTTTACACCAGCAATGACCTTGGTCTTACCCAGGGTGACCATGGAAGATCCTGCGGCCCTCACTATGTAATTGGGTATAATGGTGGCTTCCCTGAACTGATCCAGGTTCCTGTTATCGGATCTTTTTCCCTCCTTCAATCTTCTCAGGATATAGCTTCTCTTTATCTCTGAGAGTATACCTAACTCATCTCTTGGCATTTTTATTCACCAACTTCCCCGGTTGAGGTTTCAAATTTATTCTTAAGGGCGTCCCTCTGAATCTGGTTTATTCTCTTTATAGCGTTCATCACCATGCTTGTGGCCTGATCGAATTCATCCACCGACATGTCTCCATCCATCTGCAGTAACACCACTTTACCGCTTTTTGGAAGAACTGCTATTGGCAGGTCGGCCTGCCCGAAGTTGTCTTCTTCCTTGCAGAGGTCCAGAACAATATGACCGTCAACTTTGCCTGCTGTGCATCCAGTGACCAGGTCACGCATTGGTATTCCTGCCGATGCAACAGCTACTGCTGCAGCAGTGAGACCGGCAATTCTTGTTCCTGCGTCAGCCTGCATGACCTCTATAAATATGTCAATCTGGGCTCTGGGGAACTGTTCCACCATTATTGCGGATTCCAGTGCCTCTGATATGACCTTAGAGATCTCCATTGATCTCCTGTCCGGACCCGGCCTCTTTCTTTCGTCCACGGAATATGCTTCCATGTTGTACCTTGCCTTTACCACTGCCTTGTTTATATCCTGGTTGTGCTTTGGATATGCTTCCCTTGGCCCATAAACTGCTGCGATGATCTTGTTTCCGCCCCATTCTATAAGCGCAGAACCATCCGCACGATTCAAAACATCGGTTTCAATCTTTATAGGTCGAAGTTCCTCTGGACTTCTTCCATCTATTCTCAGTCCCTTTTCATCTATTAACTTAATATCACTTGCTGTTCCCACTAATCTCACCTTTCTTGCTCTTCAAATATTCTGCTATTCTGTCTGTCAATCCAATTGTGTGTGCTTCATTCTTTACGATTTCTATGGCAGAAATCGCAAGCATGACATTTTCTGGGGGCCCATCAATCCAGATGAGCCCGTTCTGCCCTACAACTATTCTGGTACCGGTCTCATCCTTGATCATGTTGACCATGGTTCCGCCCTTTCCTATTATCCTTGGCACCTTTGGAGACGGGATCGACACAATCGTGCCACCTTCAAGTTTCCTGAGACCCACATCTTTAAGGGTCAGCCAGCTTTCGTTTATTTCATTGATCGAGAGGACTTTGGCATAAATATAGTCGCCTGTATTTATGTACCTCTTGAGATCGCCGGCATTAGTACGCCATGGAACGTCATTTATGTGAAGAAGCGAAGTGTAAGGGGCACTTATATCGGTGATCCACATCGACGGCCCTATCTCTATCACTTTACCTATCACTTTGTCTCCCCGTCTCGGCATATATGCACCGTTGAAT
>JBMFWA010000001.1:0-40539 GCA_049965715.1 Thermoplasmata archaeon | reverse complement strand
CCTTCAACTCTCTTATATGGTTTTATCTTAATTCAATATTTATTTTTTCTCTTTCCATTATGCATATCAAAAATGGATCAGGGTCCATTTTTAATCTATGGTACTGATGACTGAATACTGAAACTGCCCGGAATTTTGATATTTTTAGGATTCTCTGACTGATCCTTTTCTTCCATAATGCTCAGAGTATGTTCTCAACTCAATGATGGTAATTCAGAGTTCCATCCAGGATTTGAATAATTTCAAATAAGCTGAATGATTAATTAAAGTGCTGATGCAGACAGTAGAACCTTGCCACATATGCTTGACGATAACGAGCAGAAGATGCAGAATATGCAGTCTTCCAACATGCAGTAAGCATCTCAATTCATTTGGAATCTGTGAAAACTGTGCAGGAAAGCGCTTCTAGTAAGAATATTCTGGAATCTTATAATTCTGAAGCCACTCCATATCGCTCTGATATATTTCCCTTATATCATCTAGTTGATAGAACATCATTGCAATTCTTTCCAGTCCCATTCCCCATGCGATCACGGGTTCCTTCAGCCCAAGAGGTTTGGTCACTTCAGCCCTGAATACGCCGGATCCGCCAAGTTCCATTTCCTTTCCATTTATAAAAGCTATGGCATCCATGCTGGGTTCCGTATAAGGGTAATAAGACGGGACAAACTTGATTTCCCTGAATCCCAACTTTCCATAGAAAGTCCTCATAAGAGACTTCAGTGTTGACAGGTTTGCATCCCTTGCATAGTATGCCCCCTCAATCTGATGAAGTTCCGCCAGGTGTTTCCAATCCACGCTTTCATGCCTGAAGACCTTTTCAATAGAAAAAATTGAAACAGGCGGCACTGTATGCTTATATAGATATCTAACTGTACTGACTGTGGTGTGGGTTCTCATCAGGAATCGCTTCGATTCCCGGGGATCGAAGGAATATCCCCATCCGGTGTAACCCCTGACTCCCTTCTCGTGTGTTTTCTTAACCTTCTCAATTATTTCCGGGAATTCAATTTCAATGCTACTCTGCGGCTTAACGTAAAACGTGTCCTGCATCTCTCTCACTGGATGATCCTGTGGAACAAATAGCGCATCCATGTTCCACGCCGCGCTCTCCACATAGTGGCCCGGCATCTCGCTGAAACCCATCTCCAGAAATATGCGTTTTATTCTCCTGATCAGTATGGTGAGCGGATGATAAAAGCCGCCGTTAATCTTCTCGACAGGGACCTTGAGGTCGTATCCTCTGAATTCAGAATTCTTCCAAACACCTGACGATATTATTTCAGGCGTGAGAGACTCAATTTTGTTAAGGTTAATACTTCCTGTAAGAATTTTTCTCCCGTTGTCATTTATAGATACAGAACGTTCAAGTCTCTTCTTCTCAATCAGTATGTTTCCCCTTCGTCTGAAATGATCTATCATTTCAGTGTCCTGGCTGGATCCCATTGTTTTTATGGATTCCAGGAAGTGTTTCCTCTTATTGATTGCATTTTCCAGTTCCTGGTTCTCTTCATATATAAGTGCGCCCATTACAGGCTTTATCTTGAATCTACCCAGTTGCGCGAGTGCGATCCTGACCTCCTCCGGGTCCATAGAATTTTTAATTCCCGAAAGGTCAATTTTACCCTCCGTCTTGATACGCCTGTAGAGTCTTTCCTCCGGCAGGCCTTTTTCCAAAAATCTTTCACCCTCCGGACCCAGGGCATAGGTAATTCTCTCTTCTCTTTTGACAGAGACAAGATCCTTTACCTCCAGATAAGAGACAGCACTTGATATCTCCCTCCTGTCGAGGCCGGAAACTTCAATATCATTCTCGCTTACGAAGCCGTTATGCCTGGATAAGAAATCCAGCACTTTGATCTCGTTGTTGCTTAGTTCCATTCTGAACTGCACAATGTGATCTTGATTTAATAACATTCGCTGGCTACTGTCTCGTTGTATGTTTATACAAATACGTTCATGAGATGGTAAATTCAATATATTTTTACGTGATAGCCAATCTAATGTCAGAATGGTTTGAAAATGGAGAGGCATGGTATCCATCAAAATGGGGGGAGGGAGATCAGCTTGGAACCCTGAATTTGTTAAATGAAAGTCGCGTGATGCGGGCTATTAAAACGGTAAAAAAAGGCAAAGTGATCCAGCTCTCTCACAGGATTTTTAACGGGATGCCCGGCAGGTATTCTGCCCATGGACCATTCTTCCATCTCTTATCGCAGAGAGTTTATGACAACAGACCTCCCTTGAGAGAACCCACCAGAAACAAGTTCGGAGGCGCGCTCTGCAGGCTGGAGATGGTGGATCACCTGGGAACTCATCTTGATTCTCTCAATCACATCGCATTCGATAACAAATTCTACAACGGCTTTGATGCGTTTCAGGAATCTACAACATTTGGCACTTACAATCTGGGAATTGATGGGGTGCCATCGATTGTTACAAAAGGTATTCTGATCGATTTAACCAGCGAAAAAGAGAGAATATTGAGCGGGGGAAGACCCATAAAGGTTGACGAGACCAAAAAGTTTCTTGCAGATCATAATATTTCTGTGGAGCCCGGGGACGCTATTTTCTTCCATACTGGTGTTTCGTCGCTCTGGGAAACTCCGGAGATATACAACCAGTATTTCGATTCCTCCCCTGGAATCGGCTATGATCTCTCCAAGTGGATAGCGGAAAATGATATCTCTGTTACAGGTTCGGATACCCCATCAACGGAGGTTGTTCCACCCGAAATCAAAGGTACAAGACTCCCCGTTCATCAGTACCTGATAACAAAATCAGGGGTTAGAATGATAGATAATATAAAGCTGGATGAACTTGCAAGAGAGAGAATTTACGAATTCATGTTCGTCTGCGCACCGTTGAAAATAAGAGGATCAACAGCCTCACCTGTCGCCCCTGTTGCGATATTCTGATCTTCTTACTTAACGGGATAAATATTTCTGGCTGTTCACGGGATTTGTAGAAATGTGACTTCATAATTTAGATCCTCAATCTTAGAATGATCAAAAATTTTGTAAAAATATAACTATGACAATAGAATACCTGTGCGTTATATTTGAAGACATTTGAAGAACTGGGGATAAGGCCCGAACTCACCTCCTCCCTCAAGAAAATGAGTTTTATAAATCCAACGGAGGTACAAGAGGTTGTTATACCCTTGATTCTTTCTGAGGATGATGTGACAGTTAGGTCAAAGACTGGTTCCGGGAAGACTGGGGCATTTTTAATACCAATCATTGACAGAATAGAGAAGAGATCCTTGCCTGAAGCACTCGTTGTGCTTCCGACCAGAGAACTCGCATTGCAGGTTTCTGATGTTGCACAGAAGATGAGCAAAGCATACAAGCTGAAGGTTGTAACGGTTTACGGTGGAGCGTCCATCAATGTTCAGATAAACTCTCTGAAGATGGGTGCAAACATTGTAGTTGGAACACCGGGAAGAATTCTAGATCTTATAGAGAGAAAGGATCTGGATCTTAGCGGCTTGAGATTTCTTGTGCTTGACGAGGCAGATATAATGCTCGACATGGGTTTCATTGATGATATAAAGCTGATAATATCCCATACACCGAGAAGCAGACAGACCCTTCTTTTCTCTGCTACTATGCCAAAAGAGATCGTGGAACTGGCAAAGAAATACATGAACAGGGAAAGAAGAAATATCACCATAGGCGAGGAGGAAAAGGTAACTGTGGAAACCATATCGCACTACTACAGTGTAACCGACCAGGACAAGAAGTTTGCCATGCTTATGGCATATTTCTCACAATACAAACCTGCAAAATCCATAATTTTCACCAACACTAAGGACATGGCGGACAGGGTATATGCCACCATGAAGAAAAATGGTTTTTCAGCTTCACTGATACACGGAGACATTTCACAGGCTGAAAGGGAAAGGGCCATGAATGCCTTCAGGGGCGGAGAAAATGTGCTTGTCGCCACCAACGTGGCTGCAAGGGGTCTTGATATACCGGATATTACTGATATAATCAATTATGATGCGCCAGATGATCCGGTTGCCTATATACACAGGGTTGGAAGATCAGCTAGAATGGGCAAGGAAGGCCGCGCATACACCATAATAAACGATTCTCAGAAGAGACTTATAAGGGAAATTAAGCAGAGGGCAAACATCGAGATGGTAAGAATAGAGATGGATATTGACGAATTTGCCGATATGAAGGTAGTTTCCAGAGGAATGATAAGAAGGGAAGATAGAAGAGGCCAGGGGTCGACCAGAAGAGGAGAACACGGAAGAAGGGATACTGGTCGTAGAAGAGAGGGAAACTACAGAAGCAGACAGTACTACTGAATCTGACTTCAACCGGTTCTCTTTATAATGTGATAACCGAATTGCGTTTTTACTATACCGGAAATTTCCCCCTTTTTGAGATCAAAGGCAGCTTTCTCAAATTCCTTGACCATGGCTCCCCTGCCGAACGAGCCCAGATCTCCTCCCCTTTTTCTTGTCCCATCTATTGAATACTGCTCTGCGAGTTTGGCGAAGCTTTCTCCTTTCTGGAGCTTTGCAAGAATCTCTTTTGCCGTGCTCTCCTTCTCAACAAGAATGTGCGAACATTTTATTTTTTCTGCCATGAGGTGACATGTTTTACTCTGATATAACAGCTTGATCTTTCTGCATTTGCCCGCTGTCCTTATATGATAAATTTAATCTGCAGTACATAATACGTAAATATTGGAAACCAGAAGATCTATTCCATTTCTGCTCTCGCTGAACTCTGTACACCTGGGTACAAACTATCTGTGGATATCCTTCGAAAGCCTTATACTGCCTCTTCAACTGGAAGTTGCAACCGGAACTTCCACCCCTGGTCTTGAACTTGGCATAATTGCTTTCATTGCAATTGCTGTGGGAGTATTTATTTCACTATTTTCCGGAGTGTTGAGCGACAATCACAGTATACTGTGGGGGAAGAGGGGACCTTACATCATCCTGGGATCGATCTTCACCATAGTTGCTGTCGCCTTCAGCCTGCTTCCCATAAGATCAGTACTGGTGGTTTTTGTCATATTTCTCTCCATCCAGATAGGTTCCAATGTGTCTTCTGGGGCCTATCAACCTCTCCTCAGGGACCTCATACAGGAAAATCAAAGAGGGACTGCTGCCGGGATAAATGGCGTTTTTACCCTTGCAGGCACTGCAATGGGCCTTGGACTGACTGGTTATCTTATCTCCGCAGGAGCGTTCTCATTTTCCCTGATTGTGATTGTTATGGTGCTGATGGGAACTGCAATCGTCACAACTCTCACCGTCAGGAAAGATGATGATGCCTTGCCCAGAAATACCTTTCACCCTCTGAAAGTCTTTCTTGAGATATTCAATCCTAATAAAACTGCCCAGGATTTTTTCTGGCTTGTGGGAGCCAGCTTCCTTTTCTTTCTCGGAATAACCGGTTTAAGTTTCTTTGAACTGTATTATTTCAGCGATGTGCTTGGATCGTCAGACCCTGCGGGACTTGTTGCCATTTCCGGAATATTTGTACTGGTGTTTTCTGCACTTGGCGCTGCCCTGTTCGGATCTCTTTCCGACAGGTATGGACGATGGAAGATTCTTATTTTCTCAACAATCATTGCTGGGATTGCCACGGCCCTAATTCCCTCGATCCCTACCTTCACCAATTTCCTCATTCTGGGATCGTTTATAGGCATCAGCTACGGGACCTATTTTACCGTTTCCAAAGCCCTTGCAAGTGATATGGCGCCCCCAGAAGACGCAGGTAAATACATGGCTTATTATAATATAGCAGTGGGAGGATCTTCTGCTTTTTCCACCTTATTTTACGGCATAATACTGGAAATTTTTGGTACCTCATATACAATGGGCTTTACCACCATATTTGAAATGTCTGCCGCATTCTATTTTATAGGTCTTTTCTTCCTTTACAGACTGAGGAGAGACAGGAACAGCACCAATAAATTATTCGTTTGAATATATTAATAAAATCAGTGAACATTACTGAAAGATATGGATTCTTCGCCAAGGCTTACCAACCGGTTTATTGTTGGATACAATCTGCTCTACCTTGGCGTGAATTATCTCTGGATATCCTTTGAGGCTTTGATCTTGCCGTTGCAGGTAAGTTCAGTCGTTGGTCCTGCCGAGATGGGGATAATGCTTGGTGTGACGGCATCAGTCGGTAATGCCTTTGGAATTTTTGGCAATCTGTTCTCTGGCACATTCAGTGATCGCATCAGGATTTCGAAAGACAAACGATCCCCTTACATTATAGCGGGCGTTACCGTGGTTTTTTTCACACTGATTGCAGAGGCCGTTTTCTCTAAATCTATTTACGAAGTGCTTGCCGGTTACATACTGCTGCAGGCTTTTTCCAATCTTGCAATAGGAGCTACGCAGCCCATTCTGGCTGAAATAGAGAGTAGAGAACAGAGGGGCACCTCGGCGGGAATAAACGGCCTGTTCAGTCTGATAGGTTCCGCGCTTGGTTTCGGCATAACATCATTTTTTATCGCATCTCCATTCCGGAACGGGGATTTATACTCTATCGCTGCGGGTATTGCGATCACCGGAGGTGGAACAATATTTGCCATTAAGAACAGGAGGTTCGCATCGCTTGGGTCCAACCTCAGCAGGTTGAGAATCCGTCTTGCAAGGATCAGAAAAATACCAATCAATATGAGGAAATTCTCAAGGCTCATTGTTGGAAGTTTTTTTGTGTTCTCGGGTATCACGGGTCTGACCTATTTCGAACTTTATTTCTTCAAAGAAATTCTCAATGTAAGCGATCCTGCAACTTATGTTGCAATTGCAGGCATTCTTGTCCTGGCAATTTCAGCTGTGTCTTCAATAGTGCTTGGTCATTTCTCCAACAGGATAGGAAGGTGGAATATTATTGTAGCTGATGCTGCCATCGCTTCCATCCCCACTCTAATAATACCGTATTTCAGATCCTTCTACATTTTTCTGCTGTTGGGCTCTGTCATTGGAGCAACATACGGTACCTTCTACAGCGTTTCTTTTGCAATAGCCGGAGATCTTGTTCCTGAACACGAGTCTGGAAAATACATGTCAATTTTCTACCTTGCCCTTGCGGGTGCGTCTACAATCTCGCCTCTGATATACGGCCTTATGCTCTTCATTTTTAACCAGTCCTCGTCTTCCGGATTCATAGCACTTTTCACAACATCCTCATTGTTCTATATGATAGGGGCTGTAGTACTTTATATGGCCTCCAGGTCTTAGTTGTTCAACGCCAACAGAAGCTTTGCATAAAACAAATTTTATCTGTGATCACATTACGCATAAATGAAAATCTCCATAACATCCTGGAACGTGAATGGAATCAGAGCTGCCCTAAAAAACGGGCTCCTGGAAACTCTGAAGAAAATAGACGCTGACATAGTATGCCTCCAGGAAGTCAAGGCCGACGAGTCCACACTTCCTGAAGAGATCAGGAACCTTGGATACTCGATGTTTATAAATCCAGCAGAGAAGAAAGGTTACAGCGGCACGCTCACTCTTTCCAGATCTGCACCGCTTTCTGTCGTGAAGGGAATGGGTTCAAAAAAGTTCGATTCTGAAGGCAGGGTACTTGCACTGGAATTTCAGAATTTCTGGGTCATAAATGCATATTTTCCCAATTCGCAGAGGGGTTTGACGAGACTGGATTACAAGCTTGAGTATAACAGGAATTTTGAGAAATGGGCAGAGAATCTGAGAAAAACTAAACCCCTTGTAATTTGCGGAGACCTCAATGTTGCTCATGATGAGATCGATATTGCCAGACCAAAGGAGAATGAAATGAATGCAGGTTTCACAGTTCAGGAGAGAAACTGGATGACAGAATTTCTGTCCAGAGGTTACCTGGATACTTTCCGTATGTTCAACAGGGAAGGGGGCAATTACACGTGGTGGTCATACAGATTCAATGCCAGAGAGAAAAACATAGGCTGGAGAATAGATTATTTCATTGTTTCCCATGAACTTGAGAAGAATGTTGTGAGTTCCAGCATACTCTCTCAGCTTGGAGGTTCAGATCACGCGCCCATAAAAATGGAACTGGCATTTCCATGATTATTCTTCTGTCTGATCTCCATTCTGCAGGTTTAAGCCTGGAATCATAAACTTTTTTCACTGTCTCATCTTCACATCGTAAATGAGAATATACAGAACACTTTGGAATGGCATTCATAAGGTCTCCATAAATGATTATATTCCAGTGGTGGAGTATGAATTCTTAGGGAAATCGCCCGACAAGAGCCAGGAATACTATATGGTTGAGGAAATCGGTGAATCCCTGCGCATCACGATGCCTTTAGCAGTCAGGGAGCATGTTCTGGGATTGGGCGAGAGAGCATATGACATTGACAGGAGAATGGGGAAATTCAGGTCATGGAACAGTGATGCCTTTGCTTACGAATACAGGAAAGATCCACTATACGTATCCATACCTTTCTTCATAACAGTGTTGAAAGGAAATGCCAGGGGGTATTTCGTAAATTTTCCGGGACTGATTGATTTTGATTTCGGGGTTGAAAATTACGATAAAATCACCATCACCGTTCACTCACGATCAGCCGATTTTTACATCATAGACGGCCCTTCAATAGAAAGCGTCATTGAAAGATACACAGATCTTACAGGGAAGCCGTTCCTGCCCCCAAGATGGTCGCTGGAGCACCAGATAAGCAGATATTCGTATTATCCTCAGGGGAAGGCGCTTGAGATTCTTGACGAATATCTGAAGGAGTTCAGGGTTGGAGCACTGTATCTTGATATAGATTACCAGGACTCGTATAACACGTTCACATGGGGCAGTTATTTTCCAGACCATGAAAAATTCAGAAAAGATCTCCAGAGCCGGGGTGTGAAGCTCGTCACGATCATTGACCCATATGTGAAGGTTGATCAGAATCTGCCATTATTCAAGGAGAGCCTTGGACTTCTCTGCCAGAGAGATTCCGGAGAACTCTATGTTGAAAGATCATGGCCGGGTCTCGTTGCTTTTCCTGATTTTTATGACACCAGAACACGAAAGTGGTGGAGCAGTCATGTATCCGGATGGCTCAGGACTTCTGGAGACGGCATCTGGATTGATATGAATGAACCCAGCCCCTCCGCGAACTGGAATCTGGATCACGATCACGGTGGAATGTTAATCCACAGGATTGGAGACAGAATTGTACCGCATTCCGATGCGGCGAACGCTTTTCCCTATTTTGAGGCGATGGCCACGTTTGCCGGGGCCAGGGAAGTCGTGGAGGAGCCATTTATACTGTCAAGATCGGGCTACTCGGGTATTCAGAGCTTTGCTGCTGTATGGACCGGCGACAATACTTCGGGAACGAAAGATTTGAAGCTGCAGATCTCTCTGATCGCCTCTCTCTCCCTGTCCGGTCTACCCATAGCTGGTTGTGATCTCGGAGGTTTCATTGGTAAAAGCGACCCGGAACTGGTTGAGCTGTATTACAGGATGGCTTTGCTCTTTCCGTTTTACAGAAACCATAAAGCAAAAGGCGAAAATGATCAGGAGCTCTTCAGGTTTCCAAAGAAAATCCGGGACAGTTTGAAAAAATGCATAGATATTAGATATTATTTCATCCCATATATTTACTCCATTGAAATGGAAAGCCACATTTCAGGTCATCCTGTTGTCAGGCCGCTTTGCTATGAATTTGCGGATGATGAGGATACCTATGCAATCGATGACCAGTATATGATAGGAAAGAGCCTGTTGTATGCACCCTTGCTGGAATCCGGAAAGACGCAGAGAACTGTTTACCTGCCTGATGGGGAATGGTTCAGTTTTTGGAGCGGAATTCATTATTCTGGACCTTCCTATATTACCTCTGATGATGAATATCCGTTATACTTAAGAAACGGCTCTGCGTTCACCGTTGGGTTTGAACCACCTTTTGATCTCGTTGTTGCAGGAAACGCAGAATTCCGTGATTCAGCGGCTGGAAGAATCCGGCACAGGAATGGAACCATAGATCTGGAGAGAAGCACGAACATTTCTAAAGTATTTTACTTCTCTCTCGGAGAAGATCAAAAAGGTATCAGACATGAAAAGGAAATTGGCGAAACGGTCAGCCGGATTTCCATTGATGACATCCTGGGTGGGAAACCCCGGACGGCTACTTAGTATATTCTGAAATCAATTTGATTGAAGTTTTGCGCCATCAATAATAGAATGCAACTTAGGCCTAATCTCTAATCGCATTTTTTCTGCGATTTCTCTTGGTTTTCCTTGCATTTCTGGTATTACGATATCACAGTTGACGGGATCATTGAGGTTATTCTTTACCCTGTTGCATATCCTTGTCCTGATTTGCAAACCCATTTTGACAAAATCTTTGCTTATCTCCTCGGACTGAACGAGACTCAATTCGTCGGGAGTTGTGATAAGAAAGAAACTTGTTTTTGAGAGATCGTTCCACACTTTATTGGCGAGATCCCTCCATTCATTCAATATTTCAAGGGCATGAGATTTCCCAAATCTTTCCTTTAGTTTGAGATAATACTGAATATCCCTTCCCAGATGGTTGTAGAAGTCCCTTTCCACGTTCAGCAGATGCATTGTGGAAGATGATGCAGGAGTATCCCAGACCACGTAATCATAATCGCCGGAATTTTCAATTTCAATGAGGTTTGATATCATAAATTCTTCCGCAACGCCCGGAGCTGTGGAGATGTGCTGCAGTACAGACTCATCAGTATTGATGAATTCATGAATAATAGAAAGCACCTCTTCCCCGTACCTGTCTACCCATCTTCTTGCAACCTCCTTCTCCGATAACTCGAGGAATTTCACTTTGTCATTTTCAGAAAATATATACCGTAATGATGGCATGAAATCGGTCGAAACGATTATAGTTCTCCCCAAATTAGAAAGTTCCAGTGCAAACGATGATGATATTGAGGTCTTTCCAACACCGCCTTTCCCTATAAATGCCAGAATCATGATAAGTTATTGCCTGCCATATTAAATATGGTGCTGTTTCCTGGGACATTAATCGTTTGAAGTGTGACCTCTAATTTTTGAACCGGGTATATTATGGATATTTGTACCCTCTACTGAACTGCACTATCCTTGATTTTTTGAGTGCTGCTTGCCCCTATTCTGAATCTTCTCGGATCGGCTTCCCTTCCAGAAGCCTCAAGCAGATTTATGGCGTCACTGTAAGAGTGAATCCCGCCTGCAGCCTTTATTCCAATGCTGGGGTTGTATCTGGCGGAAAATTCTGCCATCATTCTGACATTTTCAACTTGTGCACCTGTCTTATTGCCCAGTGATGCGGCATATTCCTTATCCTCAAACCCTGTTCCTGTCTTGATAAAGTCTGCGCCTGACTGCATAACTATCCGAGCTCCTTTTTTTCATCCAGGGTTGTATAAGCGTCTTCTACTATTATCTTGATAACTCTATCGTTGTTATGGGCTGCCTTCACTACTTTCTTTAAGTCTTCATCCACAAGATTGAACTGCTTGGATTTTACGAAACCTATCTGAACAACAATATCCAGTTCTTCTGCCATTTTCGAATATTCGTTGATCATCATGATTCTTGATTCGGTAGTTCCAGCACCGAATGGGAAGTCCACTACAACTGCAATTTTCAGATCAAAATGCTTTGTGTTTATAAATTCCCTCGAGTATTTCAGGTAATTTGGTTCAATACATATGGAATAGGTGCCCAGATTAACTGCTTCTTCTATCAGTTCACGTATGCTTCTCTCTGTCTCAAAAGGTTTCAGTTTTGTGTGATCAACCATCTTCAGTACTTTTTCGACGCTTACCGGTTTATGATTCATTCTTTTATCCTTCCCCTCACTGTTATCACAGGACACTATTCATTATTTTTCCCATTGTGCGTGAATATTAATATTACGGTTTTGAACCTATGAAAATATTTGACCTATTAAGTCATGTTCTATATAGATAACAAAGACTGTTCAGACCTGCTAAAATTTTTATTTATACTTGGGCGATTTCAAGAAGGCTCTTGACCAGCAGAGGTTCATTCTTAAAGTTCGTTCCGTTCTGAAAACTGGTGGACTGACGTCAGGTTACCGGTACGCCTCGGGACTTGTAGGAGTTGAGCTGGGTAATCCGAGAATCCCGTATTCCACATTATCCGATAAGGATAAGACCTCAATAAAAAAAGGTCTTGAAGCCCTCGGTCTTGTTTGAGTGTTTTCGCTTTAACAATGTGGAACTGTCACTGACAAAGGTAATAAACTGCTGATGGGTTTGGTCTTATATGGAGTACAAGCGTCTGCCTTCATTCCTTCTCTGGTTTGGAGTTCTGTCCATGATATCTGCATTAATCTGGATAACAGCAGCAATTTTGATAAATCCCGGTTTTGACTTTTACACCGGTGCACTTAGCCAGTTAGGGTCTCCCGGTGCAAATTACCCCTGGGTCTATAACGTGGGGCTCATGTTTACATCAGTCCTTCTCTTTATTTTCGCCATTTCGCTTCTCCTCTATTCTCGGAACAGAATCGAATCCGCTGGAAGCTCGTTTCTCATGATCGCCGCACTCTTCCTTGCGCTCATTGGCATATATCATGGTGGAACATATCCCCATGACTTTGTTTCATTGTGGTTTTTTATCCTGGCCGATATAGCAATAATCACATGGGGGATTGGGCTTGCCCTTCACAATCTGGCATGGAGCGGGTACATTCTCCTGGTTGCAGCGATTGCAACCGGTGCCGGTTTCGGTTTGAACTGGCCTTCAAGTGCTGAACTCGAGACATTCGGTACTGCCGCCATAGCCACTTGGGCTGTCCTCATGATTATTTTTCTTCGGGGAAAATCGGTGGTGCCCACGGATTCTGCATAATTTCTCTCTAATGTTCCGTTACAGTCATGGGATGAGATCATGCGTCTTTATGTGTCATAAGTTCCCCTTAATGTCTGTCCGCTTTGCTCTTACGCTTGTTAGAAGATCGACATTTGTGTAAAATGCCCTCCCTCTTGACCGGTTTCCCCTGCCATATCTGGAGTTGTTATCCGGATAGTATCTTACAAATGTGGGGTTTCCAAATATCTCCCTGAAGTAGTCAACGTCAAGGTTCAGATTCATTAGAAATTTCCCCTTCAGCCCGCCTATTACAGATTTTACATCTTCGAAGTCAGCCTTGGTAAAATTATAATTATACCATTGTTTTCCAACATATGGAGGATCAAGATAGAAGAATGCTTCCGGGCTGTCATACTTTTTCATTAAATCCCTGAAGTCCATGTTTTCAATTTTCCATCTTCTGACCCTATTTTCTATTGCCGCAAAGTTCTCCAGTGTTTTACTTATAAACCGCTGAACGGATTTTTCTCTTGTGGTTGCATAGGTTTTTCCCATTCCTCCAAAGCTTGAACTGAATTTGTAAATTGTGAATACAGATCTTTCTTCGATTGTAGGCAACCCAACCTTCAGGTCTATGGACTTGTGCACAACATTCGGAATGGACTGCCGATGGGACTCCCATCCCTCTATGTGTTCAATGAGACGCCTGTTACTTTGATTTCCTGAGCCTTGTCCTGTTGACTGCCTCTTTCCTGCTGATGCGTGAGGCTGTTGAAGATAACGCAAAATCTGGGATAGTAGTTTCCTGGTCTCATCGGGTTTCTCCTGAATAGCCCTGAACATCTCCGCAAGTTCAATTTCATAATCATTATACACGTTCGTTTCTGCCTTGACGTTGAGAGAGACCGACCCGGATCCGCCAAAGACATCAACCATCATCCTCAAACCGGACAATCTGAAGACCCTGTAAATTTCAGGAATCAGAACATTCTTTGCACCAGGATATTTTATGAGTCTTAAAAGAGCCATTCAGTCAGTTCCTTAAGATTCCTGAGATGCATTTAAGTCTTCCTTTTCTTCAGTCAGTTGGCTTTTCCAGTTGACTGAAGGCTTGGACTTGAGTTACAGGGGGTTTCAATCATATATATTACCTGCATTTTGGGCAAAATTCTAAGTCGTCTGCTATCTTGGTACCACACTTTGCACAATACGCGATGACCACCACACGGTGATTTACCACAATTTTGACAGAGCCAGGTACATTTTGGAGTTTCCACTCCGCATTAGGGCATATTATTTTCCAGAGCTTTAGGAGCGTTCCAAAGTGAAGACAGAATTATACTTTGGTGTTCCCCTTGATCAATTCATATCAGCATCATTATATAGTTTTTTTAACTGAAGATTCAATGGTTTTGGACAGCTTTGGGTCTTCCCTCAGGGAGACTTTGAGAAAGATAACCGGTTCAAGTTACATTGACAAGGATACGATAAAGGAGGTTGTAAAGGAAATCCAGAGGATACTACTGAAAGCTGACGTTAATGTTAAGCTTGCACTGGAACTCACCAGGACCCTTGAGAAAAGAGCAAGCGAAGAGAAGCCTCCAGCCGGCATGCTTGAGCAGGATTACATGGTGAAAATAATTTATGAAGAGCTGCTCAAGATACTGGGTGAAGAGTCGAAAATAAAGATAGTACCTCAGACAATCATGCTTGTCGGTCTTTATGGACAGGGTAAAACGACATCTGCAGGAAAACTTGCCAAATTCTTCACAAAGAAGGGACTGAGTGTTGGGGTTATAGCCGCAGACGTTCACAGGCCTGCAGCATATCACCAGCTTAAACAGATCGCAGCTTCCCTGAATATTTCATTCTTCGGAATCGAAAAGGAGACCAATCCCTACAAGATAGTGAAGGAGGGCCTTGAAAATCTGGAGAAGATACAAGTAAAGATAATCGACACCAGCGGCAGGGACTCCCTGGATAAGGAACTCATTGATGAGATAAGGAAGATTAACGAAATAGCCAGGCCAGATGAGAGGCTCCTTGTCATAGACGCAACGGTTGGTCAACAGGCTGGACCACAGGCCCTGGCAATGGATCAGTCTGTGAATCTCACAGGCATTATAATCACAAAAATGGACGGGACCGGTAAGGCAGGAGGAGCGCTCAGCGCTGTCTCACAGGTTAACAAACCGGTTTATTTCATCGGAACCGGAGAGCATCTGGATGACTTTGAAATCTTCAATCCCAAGAAGTTTCTCTCAAGGCTTCTCGGGCTTGGCGACCTTGAATCCTTAATGGAGACTGTTCAGGATCTTGAGATTACCCCTGAGGAGGCAGAAAAATCCGTAACTAAACTCATGAGCGGCAAGTTTAACCTCAAGGATATGTATGATGTATGGGAAAAGTTCTCGCAGCCGGGAATAATGGGCAAGATCTTTAATTCTCTCCCCGTAGCCAAGCTTCCCGGTGCCGCTAAAATAGACGAGAATGCCATAGAGTCCGCTGAGTCAAAGCTGAAGAACTACAGGGTTATCCTTGACTCCATGACAGACAGGGAACTGGAGGATCCTGAACTGATAAATGCGAGCCGGATAGAGAGAGTAGCCAGAGGCTCCGGAAAGAGCGAGGCGGATGTCCGTGCACTGTTGAAAGAATACAAGGGGATGAAGAAAAATCTCAAGGCCTTCCACGGAAACAGAGGCTTCAAAAAAATGTTGAAAGCCCAGATGAAGGCCGGAAACTTTGGTCTTGAAAATGTGCTTGAAGAGGGTTCCAAAAATTAGATGAAATCCTCTAGTTCCTTCACCATGCCCGGGTCCTTCTCCTGAACCACCTTCAGCAGCTCTTCTACAGATATGTCGTTTATTTTCACTTCAGATAGTATGTCAATGAGCCTGTCCAGTTGATCGTCTGAAAGCTGTCCCAGTTTTTCCTTGGCTATCCAGTTCCTCAGGTGCTTTCTCTGGAATTTGTCCTTCACCATTTTTTCATATTTGTTCATCATTTCCTGCGAGTAATCCTCATTCTCTATGGCTTCTTTGGCCACTCTGGCTGCGTATTTTCCTGAAATGTAGGAGTTGGCGATTCCCCCTCCCGTTATTGGATCTATCAGCCTCGCAGCATCCCCAACCAGCAAAAGCCCGGGAAGTGTGATCCTGTCTTTGACCTTTGAGACAGAAACTCCTCCGGTAATGTACTGTATTGTCTTTCCCTTCGCATAACCTGGATGCTTCTTAATCCATGAGTCAAGGTAGTTCCGTACCTCAAACCTGTCATGAAGGGCGGTAATTGTGATACCAATTCCGACGTTGGCCTGCCTGTCGCCCTTTGGAAACACCCACAGGTAACCTGCCGGCGCTATGGTTCCAAGATAGAAATCTGTATAATCAGCGTCAGAATCGACATTGATCATCTTGTATTCAACGCAGGAAATTATGTCATTCTTTGCCAGTATTATTGACTTGAGGCCCGCCCACCGTCCAAATTCGCTTTCAAATCCGTCTGCTGCAATGACCATCTTTGCCCTTACTTCCTCCATGACGCCATTGTGCCTAACCTTGGCGCCAACTACTTTGCCGTTTTCCTTTACAACTGAAAGCGCCGGGGACTTGACCCATACATCTGCGCCTTCACTCGCAGCAAGGGCTGCCATATCCTTGTCGAATTTATCCCTCTCTACGACAAACCCCACTTCATTTCCAGCATTTTCTGCTTCCAGTATTATAGGTCTCTTTTCTGACGGACCATAGATCCTTGCTCCTTTTACCTCATCTGCAATCCAGTGTGAGTTCGGACTGATCTCCCCTTCACTCATCCATGCTCTAGAAAGGCCTTCACCGCACCTTACCGGAGAACCGATATCTGGTCTCTTTTCAATCATCAGAGTCTTCAGTCCGGCCTTTGCCGAAAATCTTGCAGCGGAGCTGCCGCCCGGTCCAGCACCAACTACGAGAACATCATAATTTTGCATGGAACCACTCCGCAGATATAGCACCCGTTGGGCAGCCTATGACACAGAAAGTACACTTTATGCACTTGTCTTCATGGATTTCAATCACCGTATCATCCATGAAAATTGCGTCGGTGGGACACATGCCTACGCAAGCGCCGCAATAATTACAAAGACTTCTGTCCACGTCCATCTCACTTTTTACCTTTACTTCCATAACCTTCACTCTTTTTCCCTATACTGAATGTCACAATATATATCATATTGTGGGGACGAAGTAAAAACAGTAATTGGTATATTTCTTTTTTGTATTTATCACTGTTAAATGCCAGTGAGTGTCACGCAGACTTCCCTCTTCTGCCATTTTTTTTAAAATATTCGCAATAGGCCGATACCCTGCATATATCACATCTCGGTCCAACCGGTCTGCATATTTTTTTGCCAAACTCCACAAGGGTGGTGTTGAAATCCAGCCAGAGATCTTTTGGCACTATCTCCCTGAGTCTCATCTCCGTTTTTTCAGGGTCCTTGTATTTTGACAATCCAATACGGTAGGAAATCCTCTGGACATGCGTATCCACCGCTATGGCCGGTATGCCCATTGAATCTGCAAGAACAACGTTTGCCGTTTTCCTTCCCACGCCGGGAATTGTCATAAGTTCTTCTATCGAGTCAGGCACCTTTCCACCAAATTTAGTCCTGATTATTTTTGCGGCATCTATGACTCTCTTTGCTTTGACAGTACTGAAACCAACCCTGGATACCAGGACCCGCACATCTTCCTCTTTTGCTCTGGAGAGTTCCTCCATGGTTCCATATCTACTGTATAGCGCCCTTGAAGCTGCATCTGTAACCTCGTCCTTTGTTCTGTGAGAGAGTATTGTAGTGATTAAAACCCAGAAAGGATCGTTAAATTCAAAATGATGTGGAGGACTCTGGCTCTTTATTCCTTCAAACACCGCCCGGATTATTGATCCGGCATATTTTTTATTCATCAGACCTCAATTATGATGATCACATATACCTATCTCTTTCTCATAGCGAATTTCAGTTCCGTCAAAGGAAAATGTGAAAATTCTGATTGAAACTCCCCATTTATCGGCTTCAAAAAAAGCTTCGGAAAAGTCCCTGTCCGTGCTATAGTTGGGATAGAAACATTCAACATCATTTCGCAGCACAAGGATGATGACTGATGCATTATACCCCTCCTTCAACAGGGAAACGAGCGTCTTAAGATGTTCTGTTCCTCTCTTTGTAGGGGCGTCCGGAAACATGGCTGCTTCACCTGTTTTCAGTGTGCAGCCCTTAACCTCGATATATTCGTTGCCGGAAAGAAAATCAAGTCTTTTCCTTCCCACCTGCACCTCTGGCTTCACCGGCCCGGATATGAACCTTGAGGCAATCCTGTTGTGAATTCTTGAATCAAGGGGTATCCAGATTTTCTCAGATTTTGCAGCAAGTATGGAGCAGTCCGTCTTCATGCCGGCAATATCCCTGATCAATACGCGATTTCCCTTATAAATCAGTTCCTTCAGCCTTCCGGGGTCATGAAGATGGCAGGTTCTTTCTCCCGCTTCTGTTTTCAGGTTCACCACAAATCTGTTCGGCCGCGATATCACTTCCCCTTCGGTTCGCTGATATTCTCTGAATGAGTAGACCATTTCCCCATTATTGGGTGGAGCTATCAATATTACAGCCCTTTTACTGAATTATTCTCAGAGCTTTACCGGCCTTCTCAAAGGCGTCGACAGTCACACCAATATCATTGGCCGAATGAAGCGCAGAGGGCATCAACCTGATTCTTGCCATTCCCTTGGCCACAGTGGGAAATACTATGGGAGATGCAAAAATTGAATACTTACTGAACAGTTCGTTACTCAGGTCAAGTGTTTTCTTTTCATCACCCACTATCACCGGGGTTATGGGTGTCTTGCTTGATCCTATGTTGTACCCTATTTTGCTCAGGGAATCTTTCAGCAGTTTTGAGTTGTCCCATAATTTCTTCAAAAGTGTGTCGTCCCTTTCCATTATCTCTATTGATTTAAGTACAGAGGCGGTATCACCTGGGTTTAATGCACTACTGAACAGGAATGGTCTTGATCTCTGCTTTGTATAATCTATAAGGTCCTTCGATCCTGCAACAAATCCGCCCATGGTTCCCATGGCTTTTGAAAATGTGCCCATCTCTATATCGACCCTTCCCGCAAGGCCAAAATGATCCACAATTCCCCTGCCGTTCTTTCCCAGTACGCCTTCCCCGTGGGCATCATCCACATAAACCATTGCATCGAATTCCTCTCCAAGTTCGGTGATCCTGTCAAGGGGGGCAATATCTCCATCCATGCTGAAAACCCCGTCTGTGATGATCAGCGCCTTTTTACCGTCCTTTCTTTGATTTTTAAGCTTGGCCCGGAGATCTTCAGTGTCGAGATGCTTGTAAACTATCCTGGTTGCTGAACTTAGTCTAACACCGTCAATGATGCTTGCATGATTTAATTCCTCACTGAAGACAATATCGTCTTTCCCAACAAGTACCGGAATGGTTCCGAGATTGGCGAGAAGCCCGCCCTGGTACACAAGTGATGATTCCATGTGCTTGAATGCAGCAACTTTTTCTTCAAGCCTGATGTGAAGAGAATTTGTGCCTGCAATCGACCTGACAGCACCTGCTCCAACGCCGAATTTTTCAACGGCATCGATGGTGGCCTTTTTTACTTCAGGATGATTGGCAAGTCCAAGGTAATTGTTGGAGCACATGTTTATGTATTCCTTGCCAGCAATAATTATCCTGGCTCCCTGCGGCGACTCCAGAGTCCTGATTGGAACATATCTTCCGGTTTCGCGCAAATTTTTTATTTCATCTTTTACCCATGCAGTTCTTTGAGTCATGTTTACCATTACTGACAAATGATATAAAACCATTATCGCTCAAAGGAGGCATTTATTGACGGTAGTCTTTTTTTAGGAGGATGCGACCACTCCAAAAATGCAAAAAATCTGAATTAATGTTTAATAGCCTAGATAGGATTTAGTACCGATGGGCACAATACTTGTTACAGGTGCATACGGACAGGTTGGCAGGGAGTTGATACCCGAACTTGAGAGAAGGTATGGGACGGAGAACGTCATCATATCGGACGTGATTCCTGCTCCACCTGATCTGAGCAGATTCAGGAGTTCTCGTATTGATGTTTCCAATGGAGATTCTATCGTTCATGCGATTGACGAATTCCACGTTGATTCGATCTTTCATCTTGCTGCCATTCTCTCGGCAACCGGTGAAAAAAATCCCCAGAAAGCCTTTCAGATAAATCTTATTGGCACATATAATGTTCTGGAAGCGGGGTTGAAGAAAAACCTTTCAAAGATAATGATTCCAAGCACTATCGGAGTCTTCGGAAAAGAAACCCCAAAGAGAAATGTTCCCGTGGATACCGTAACAAAGCCCAGAACGATGTACGGAGTCACAAAGGTGGCTACTGAGATACTTGGCAATTATTATTTCCACAGGTTCGGGCTTGACGTGAGAGGATTAAGGTTCCCTGGACTCATAAGCTATTCTGCAATGCCGGGGGGAGGAACCACGGATTATTCTGTTGAAATGTTTCACTATGCAGTTGAGGGTAAGAAATACACTTGCTTCCTCCGGGAGGATTCGATGCTTCCAATGATGTACATGCCTGACGCAATCAATGCCTTTTTACAGCTTTATGAAGCCGATATTTCCAGACTGACCCACCATACTGATTACAATATATCTGCGTTCAGTTTCACGCCGAAGGACCTTGAAAAGGCCATACAGAATAGGATACCTGAATTCGCTGTGGAATATGCTCCTGATTTCAGGCAGTCGATTGCAGACAGCTGGCCTGAAACTATAGATCACTCCGAGGCTTCAAAAGACTGGGGATTCAGCTTCAGATATGATTTGGAAAAAATGGTTGACGATATGATCACCA
Source organism: Thermoplasmata archaeon (assembly GCA_049965715.1). GTDB lineage: Archaea > Thermoplasmatota > Thermoplasmata > Thermoplasmatales > Thermoplasmataceae > JAKAFX01. The sequence continues at coordinate 19,828 of JBMFWA010000001.1, read as the reverse complement.
ATCTCAGAAAACTCAAGAGAGTTGAGATAAAAAATCGGGCGTGAATCCCATTTGTTTGGAATTATCAATTTTGCCCACAGCGATCCGTTTTACCTTGCTCTGAACGATCGATACTCCTTCATGAGATACAGCCCGCGCGATATACTTTCAAAAGTCCTTTCCGGTGCTCTTCACGGAGGGATGGTTTCGCTGGTTTCTTACTTGCAGCATTCTGATCGACTGACGCTGATGGAGGCCGCTACTATCAGTTCTAAATCTGCCACCATCTCCACAATTCTTGTTTCAAGGGAGGAAGATCTGAGGGATAATATTCACATTGCTGTAACTGCACACACTGAAACCACACTGTTTTACGCAAGGGAGGTTTTGAAAAAAATGGGCATAAGGGCCGAATTCCACGTATCAGATAAAACGTATGCGGAGGAACTGCTGGAGGAAGAAGAATATGCGCTCGTTATAGGAGATGAGGCTCTCAAGGCTTACAAACCTGGAATCAGAATTCTTCTTGACATCGGCCACGAATTTTCAAGATTGTTTCACATGCCTCCAGTTTATGCTGTGACCGTATGCTCAAAAGGCGCAGATTGCAGAGATTATGCAAATACAATATCCAAAGCGATTAAGAAATACCGATCTCTTGTAAAACCGACGATAGATCTCACGGCATTCAGGCTTTCGCTGAATCCTGCAGTTGTTGAGGCCTACTTTAATACGATAGATTACACTTTTGACATTTCAAAGAAGAGAACAATAGAATTCGTATCAAGTAAAATAAATGAAATATCTTCCAGTTCCGCCTGACTGTCGAATCTTTGGCATACTGCCCTGAGTTTAATCATATTTAAATATCGACTGGATATTCTCTACGATGTTTAAGGAAAAATTTTCAAAAATGATGGAGGGTTATACATTTGATGACGTCCTCCTTATTCCTGGCAGAAGTTCGGTTGAACCCAGGTTTGCGGTGGTTGATACCAAATTTACCCGCAATATATCTCTAAAAATACCGATTGTAAGTTCCCCAATGGACACTGTATCTGAAGACCAGATGGCAATTGCAATGGCCAGATACGGAGGAATTGGAGTAATACACAGAAATATTTCAACAAACCTGCAGTTGCAAATGGTCAGCAAGGTAAAAAGGGAAGAATCCCTGAGAATCAGGAACGTTCATACGGTGGAGCCTGACACTTCCATTGAAGAAGTAATAAATATCATGAGATCGAAAAATATAGCGGGTCTCCCGGTCATATCCAACGACAAGCTGGTTGGCATCGTCACGAAGAGAGATTTGGATTTTGTCGAGGACGATAAGCGAAAGGTTTCCGATATAATGACAAGAGACGTGGTATACGCACCTGAAGATGTTGAGATAGACGAGGCCAGAAAAATACTTTACAAAAACAGGATTGAAAAGCTTCCTCTTGTCGACAAAAATGGCAGAGTGGTGGGGCTCATCACTGCAAAGGACATCACAACAAGACAGAAATATCCGGATGCCACCAGAGATAGTGAAGGACAGCTGCTCGTGGCTGCTGCCGTAGGGCCATTCGATGTGGAAAGGGCGGTGAATCTGGAAAAGGCAGGCGCTGATGCGATAGTTGTTGATACTGCGCACGCTCATAACACCAATGTTCTTGATTCTATAAAGAAACTGAGAAAGGCTGTAGGCATTGACCTGATTGCCGGTAATATTGCCACAAGGGAGGCCGCCGAGGATCTTATTTCCCTTGAAGTGGATGCACTGAGAGTCGGAATTGGGCCGGGTTCAATCTGTACCACCAGGATTATAGCAGGTATAGGATTCCCTCAATTGACCGCGATCTCAGAGGTGGCGGATGTGGCGAAGGAACACAAAGTTCCGGTGATTGCCGATGGAGGCATAAGATATTCTGGAGATATAGTGAAAGCCCTTGCTGCAGGAGCTAATTCGATTATGCTTGGATCCCTGCTTGCTGGCACTGAGGAGAGCCCTGGCGTAGAGATGATAATAAACGGCAGGAAGTACAAGGCCTACAGGGGCATGGGTTCAATAGGCGCTATCAGAGGCGGAGTCTCAGACCGGTACGGAAAATTATCGGGCAACAAGTTTGTAGCAGAAGGCGTCGAAGGTGCAGTACCCTACAGGGGAAGGGTGGAAGACGTGCTATTCCAGCTAATAGGAGGCGTGAAATCTGGAATGGGGTACGTGGGCGCAAATAACATTGAGGAACTGCAGAGTAAGGGTAGGTTCGTCAAGATAACTGCATCCGGGCTTAAGGAGAGTCACCCGCATGACATCAAGATAATATCGGAGCCTCCAAACTACCAGCTCTATCAGGTGTGATTTATCAAATCACCTGAATTTTATTTGTCTTTATAAAAACCTCGTCTATTTTTGCAGGTATGTTGCGGGCAAGCTCAAATGCCCTCACCATATGGTCCTTAAAATACTCCAGACGTTTGGGGTTTCTAAGAATTGCAGCAGGGTGGAACTGAGGAGCTATTATCATATTCTTCACCATGAAGAATTTTCCGCTGGAGCTGGTTATATTGTCCATCTTGACCCCCAGAATCAATCCTAGAGATTTCATAGCAGAATTTCCCATTGGTATGAGTATCCTTGGTTGCATGGCCTCAATCTCACTTTTCAGATAAACTGAACAGGTTTTAATTTCACTGATCCTTGGAGTTTTTCCCCTACCGGGCCTGCATTTTACAGCGTTTGTTATGTAAATTTCGTCCCTTGAAATTCCAATATCAGAAAGTATCCTGTCCAGCATGGCTCCGCTTCTCCCGACAAATGGAAGCCCTGTTTCATCCTCCTTGGACCCTGGAGCTTCCCCGATAAGAAATATGCTGGATGTAAAGGATCCTCTTCCGCACACTGCTTTTTTTCTAAAAAAATGAAGATCGCACATCTTGCATTGCAATATTCTCGTGCAAAGATCGCTCAGGTCTGTCATCTGCCCACTGGAATATCCAGTAATGTATTTATCGTTACTGTTAAGACGCCAATCCGTCACACAGAGGGATATAATATAGAATATCAGCAGATGTCAAGAACCATTTCGAGCTGCCTAAATTATGTACAGCTAGTACCTGGAGCTGATAAATATTCCTGCTGAGATCAGTATCATGCCAATGTAGATATCGATTGAACTTTTTTCGCTCAGTATGAAGAAGCTGAATACAACTGAAAGTGCAGGTACAGCGAAAAAATAAGAGGAGATTGAGGAGACGCTGTATTTTCTGAATAGATGAAAATAAATCAGGTAAGCTAGCGCTGTTCCCAGCGAACCCATATAAATCGCCAGGATAATGAATTCGTAGTTGAGTGTGCTGACGAATCCCGGATCCGTCAAAAATGATAAAACGATCAGTATGGGTATGGAATAAATGTACTGCATAAAATTCACAACCCGCGGAGAAGTTTTTCCAAGATACTTCTTATAGAGGACAGTCCCAAGTGCCCATGACACAGATGCAATGATCAGGAATGCCGGTCCAAGAATATTTGTGACGTAGTATTCATGAAAAGATATCAGAAATAAACCTGCAAAACCGAGAATAATTCCAAGTGAAACACCCAGAGTTACCTTTTCCCTGATGATCAATATTGAAAGTATGACGTTGAAAATTGGGTATGAATAAATGAGTATTGAACTAACCGATGCAGAAACATAAGACTCGCCGACAAACCAGAAACCCATGAACACAACTATGTTGAGCATGCCGATTACAAAGATTTTCATATTCTCATTTCTACCCATTCCATGGAAATTTTCACCTTTCAGGAATAAAGGCGCGAAAAGCGCGGCAAAAAGAACCCTGAACAGGAGTATCACAAATGGGGGCTCAAAATTGAGTGCGATCTTCAGGATAGGATAGTTCAGCGCCCAGAATGAGGCCATCAATGTGAAAAGTATTACATCCTGAATCTTTGACAATTGGGCAGGATATTCCTGGCCGAAATAAATGTTAGTAATGGCCCTGTGCTATTATTAAACAGTGATAAATTCTATTATATTAGAACATGTTAATGTACCTAAATGTTTAAGCCTAAAAGAATATAAATGAGCCTATGATATTTTTCTACATTTATCTTATGCTCATCGTTTTTTCAGCCATCTCCTTGATTTATTATCTCATAAATTCCTACAGTTCTGTTTTTTACCACGATGAGGGGAATGTTGAGGGTCATTCCCCAAGTGAGGTGACTATCATAGTCCCAGTCTATAATGAAGACTTGGGCACCTTCGAGAAAGTGATGAAGGGGCTTCAATTCCAGGGTTCCAGGATAATCGTCGTTGGGGATTCCTCCCTGGAACCGTACAGGAGCATCACTGAAAGTTCAGGTGGAACCTTTCTCTACAAGGAGAAGAGAGAGGGGAAAAGAAAAGCCATTGCACACGCAATGGGGCTTGTAAATACACCTTTTGTAATGTTTGTTGATAGTGATGCGGTGCTACCTCCCAATGCAGTCAACAACCTTCTGAAGAAATTCAGGGACGAGGTGGGAGGAGTGAGCGGTCTGATCAAGATAGACAATGACGGTTCGGCTGTTTCTTACAGTTCTGAATTCAGTGAGAGGGCCAGAGAAGTCATACTCAAGGCCACCTCCATGCATGGCAATGTTCTCTACCTAGACGGAGCGTGTTCTGTTTATCGCACCAGTCTTGTTAGTGACTTCATACAGAGCGATGAATTCACCGATTACAGGGTAATGGGCAAGAAGAGTTTACTCGGCGATGACAGGCAGCTGAGCAGTTTTGTCATAAGAAGCGGATACAAGATTGCAAGAAACTTTAGTGTTGTTGTTACAACAAAGAGCCAGAAAAATTTCAAGTCTTACTTCAGGCAGCAGGTCAGATGGGCTAGAACAGGGTGGGTTTCTCTTTTCAGGGATGCAAAGAATGGCACGCTGAGAAAAGCCGGGCCGTTTTATTCTTTCGAGATTTTCTACATTTATATGATTCCCCTTCTTCTATTCATATTAGGGTTTCTCAGGTTCGGTTTTTATCTGATACCGCTGTTTCATCATATTGGTCATATGGATGTTTACTTCCTTGAGAGATACGCTGTTTTTGTTTTCACCACAACATTCATGGGATTCCATGTTGCAAACAAATTCCTGCTTGCCAGAATTTTCACCACAGTTGCCAACATTGCAGGGTCTACAGTGTTTGGAATAGCGGTTTCCGCAACAATGGTCAAAGAGAAGTTAAAAACCTTCGCATATGGTTCAATTTCCCTTGTCATAATGTTCGCGGCTGCAATCTATGGCCTATTTACCTTCTGGAAGCAGGGAAAATGGTTGACAAGGTAAATTCTGATACTGTCTCTTTTTGATGTGCCGGAAGACTTCAATTTATGCAAAGAATGAAATCACAGGTTCAAATTAACCGGGAGAGGAATGAATTGGGATGAGGATTCTTGTAAACTGTGCTTTACCTTATGCAAACAGTTCGCTTCACCTTGGGCACATTGCCGGGTGCTATCTGAGCGGCGACATATTTACCAGGTACAACAGAATGACAGGCAATGAGGTTCTCTTTGTATCAGGAACCGATGAATACGGAACGCCCATCACAATCAAGGCCGAGAGTGAGAACACCAGTCCCCAGGCGGTGGCCGATAAATACCACAGGGAGATTGAAGAATCTTTCAGAGCCATGGATATAAATTTCGACATATTTTCCCGAACGACTTACAGGGAACACACAGAGGTCGTGAGCGGGATATTCCTTGACCTCCTGAACAAGGGATATCTCTCTGAGCATGAGATGGTTTCGCCATTCTGTAAGGAGTGTAACAGGTTCCTGCCGGACAGATACATCACCGGAACATGCCCCTACTGCGGTTATGATAAAGCCAGGGGGGACCAGTGTGATAATTGCGGAAAGACCCTTGATCCAAAGGATCTTATCAATCCTGTCTGTATTATTTCAGGTACAACTCCAGAATTCAGGGAAACCAAGCATTTTTTCTTCAAACTCAATCTCTTTCAGGATCCACTTCTTGAATGGATATCGTCAAAAAAGAACTGGAGATCAAACGTTATTGCTTTTACAAAAAACTTCATAGAATCCGGCTTGAAAGAGAGACCGATAACGAGGGACCTGTCGTGGGGGGTACCAATCCCGCTAAAGGGATATGAAGATAAACGCATATATGTATGGTTCGAGGCCCTGCTGGGCTATATATCAGCAGCGAAGATTTATTCAGAGTCCATAGGCGATCCGGATTACTGGAAACAGTTCTGGACTGGTGATGCCAGATCGTACTTCTTCCTCGGAAAAGATAATATTCCGTTTCATTCCGTCATGCTTCCAGCAATCCTCATGGCGGATGGAAAACTGAATCTTCCATATGATATACCTGCTAACGAGTATCTCAAGTACAACGGGGAGAAATTTTCAAAGAGCCGTGGTGTGGGATTTCTGGTTGATGAAATGCTCAAAGTGGCAGATAAGGATTACATCCGTTTTTACGTGACGTCAATTCTGCCTGAAAACGGAGATTCTGAGTTCTCTGTGACGGAAATGGAAGAGAAGGTCAACACAGAACTGATATCCAAATACGGAAACCTGATCCACCGGCTCACATCCTTTGCTCACAACAACAAAATAAGTCTCAATTACCCTGAAAATCCGCTTGGTACAGACCTTGATATCCTGCGCAAGGCAGAGTCGTCGTTCGATGAATACAGAAAATTGATGGAAAATGTTGAGCTGAAAAAGGCATTGAAAATATGGGTTGAACTGGTCCAGTCAGCCAATGCCTACTTCAATGAGTCTGAGCCATGGAAACTGATTAAGAAAGATCCTCAGGAATGTTCTGAGAAGCTCTCTGTTATATATGTTCTCTGCTCGTACCTGACATTGATGATATATCCCTTCGTTCCATCTTCAGCCTCAAGAATATGGAAGAGTTTGGGAAGGAAATCGGAGATTGAGAAGGATGGGGTCGGAGAGCTCTACTATAAATTCAGCAATCTTGCACTCGAAAAGACCAATCCGCCTTTCATACCTCTTAAAATTGCAAATGACAATCCCAACTCGCTGGACCTAAAGGTGGGAAAGATACTTTCGGTCAGGGATCACCCTTCGGCTGACCGTCTTTACCTCCTGGAAGTTGATCTCGGTGACAGAAGAATACATCTTGTGGCCGGGCTCAGGTCACAGTACAGACCAGAGGAACTTGTTTCAAGGAGTATAGTTGTTGTTTCCAACCTCAAAAAAGCGAGAATACGCGGAGAGACCTCCGAAGGCATGCTTCTTGCAGCTGATGACGGAACCGTAACCAGCTTCCTGACGCTGCCTGACAATATAAAACCTGGAACCAGCGTTGATTTGGGAAAATATTCATTCAACGGTCAGAACATCGTTGAGATAGAGGATGTGTCAAGGTTCAATCTTCATGTCGGCACTGTGAATGGTGATGTGGAAGCTCTCGCCAGCATTAATGGTACTGATCTGCCCCTGAATGCGAACGGTGTTCCTGTGCGTCCTGAAAGGGCCGTCAGAGTCGGGGCGAAAATAAAATAGAGATTGACAGACCTTATCTGTCTCCTGAAAATATCAGTAAACATTCATTGCATAGGCATCTATCGCATTCTTCAGCCTGAGGTTTATGTCCAGGTATTCCATTCCCTTCTTTACGCCGCTCACTATATCCGGTCCCTTAATGGATTCTATCAGGCTCAGGGTCTTTTCTCTCTGATCTATTCCCAAGATTGGCAGGGAGCTCTCTATTGCGAAGGAAGCATACCCCGTTCCTTCAAACACCTTCCTGAGCATCTCTATTGCTGACCTGAATATAGTCAGCACAAATTCTCTTGCTGCAGGGTTTGATATGAAACCGGTGTATATTCTCAGTGAATCCTGCATCTTTATTTCGCCGTTCTGAAGCATTTCCATTATTCGATCGTAGTTTGCCCTTCCCTTGAGCCATGTAAGACCTGAGAGAAGGTAGAGTTTGTCCTCATCTGTTTTTGCGTCCTTGTATCTGCTGTAGAGCTGTTCAAAATCGTTTGTGTAAACTGCGTATGCTATTGCAACGGACCTGCGAAGTTCGCCGTCTACGGCGAAGAAGTTCCTGAATTCGGATGAAAGGGTTTTGGCAAAACTCTGATCGATAACGGAAAGTTTCTCCCTCAGGTCTCCCCTGAGAATTGAAATGTTCATGTCCTCCTCTCTTGATTTAGAGCCCAGATTTTTCAGTGCGGTGGAATAGAACTTTCTGGAGAAATCAAGCAGGGGTTTACTGGACGGATCAATTGAATACATTTTATAAAGCTGTGAGGCTATTTCCTGAAGTATGAGGTAATTCTTCTCCTCGGTGAATCTGGATATGGTTGACAGGTACTTGTCGAATGGAATTCTTCCTGATTGAAGCATGGCGAAGACGTCTGAAAGGAAGCCCCGCTTTTCCAGATTGTTCATCCTGTCTGAATTCTTCAGTATCTCGTCCTGAGTCCTTTCGTCATACAACACCCTGTAAAATCCAGTGGAATCTGAGTTTAACGATATAATATCCCCTCCCGGGATCTCCACTGATCTCTCATTCATAAGCAGACTTTCGACTCCTGACTTCCTTCTAATCGTAACAGGCAGCGGCCAGATTTCATCAGAATGTTTGCCGTTGAGGAAAAATCTCTGCTGTGTCAGCCTTACTTTTCCGTTGGAGCTTTCAGCGCTAATAAAAGGATAACCGGGACGGTTTATCCACTGTGACATTACCGAATTGACAGGCATTCCTGATGCCTTTTCTATGGAATTCCAGAGATCCTCGTTTTGCGCGTTTCTGTAAGAATACTCCTTGAGGTAAAGCGATATTCCCTTGCGGAAGTTTTCGCTTCCCACATATGATTCAATCATTCTCAGGACGCTGCCTCCCTTGCCGTAACTGATTTCGTCGAATATCTGGGCTATCTCCTCCGGATCCTTCACCTCTACGTTTATAGGATGCGTGCTCTCCAGTGAGTCCCCCGACATTGCCATTGCGGTCTCAGACAGCACAAAATCACCCCACATGTCGAATTCCGGATATATTGTACTCACGGCCTTATATGACATGAATGTCGCGAAGCTCTCGTTCAGCCACAGATCATTCCACCATTTCATTGTCACAAGATCGCCAAACCACTGGTGTGCAATCTCGTGAGCTATGGTATCTGATACATACTTTCTTGTTGACTGACTTGAATTCTTATTCACAAATACCGCTGTTTCCCTGAATGTAATCGCACCCCAGTTTTCCATTGCCCCAGCTCCAAATTCCGGAATCCCGAGGAGATGCATCTTTGGAAGAGCATACTTTATCCCGTAATAGTCCTCGTAGTACGAGACTGATTTTCTGGCCACCTCCAGCGGGAAATTCGTGCTTGGAATTGCGCTCCCGGGGTAAGACATGATAATTTCAGGCTTCTGGGAAGAGTCTTTGACTTCGGCATATTTCCCGGCTCCGACATAAACAAGGTAGGTTGACATGGGAGGAGTGTCACCAAATTCCACAATCATGGCGCTACCATCCTTGCGATTTTTGATAGGTGGCATATTTGAAATCGCACTGAAATCTTCTGGAACTTTGATTGTGAGATGGAAGATTGCTTTGAACCCAGGTTCATCCCTGCATGGGAACATCATCCTTGCACCAACCGATTCAAACTGGGTGCTCAGGGCATAGCCATTGTCAGTCTTGCACCTGTAAAGCCCCATCAGGCTGTCTGAAATTTTACCACGGAAATTGATGCTGATTTCTGAACCATCCTTAACCTGGTCCTGGAATTTTATGATACCCGCGCTTATATCATATTCAAATTTGCATTTCTTCCCGTTCATCTCCACTGAAAGTATTTCCATGTTGACAGCATTGAGGAAGAAGTCTCCGTTCCATGACTTAACTTTTATGATTTCCGATCCAGAGTAGTCAGGATTATCCTTTGAAAGATCGAGTTCTATGTCATATCTTGATATTTCCATGATAAATCACCAAGATAATTTTTAACTATTATAAAAGAATCGTCACTAACCTGGGTAAATATTGAGAACGGAAATTATCAGAATTGATGCAAGCAATATAGATTCAAATAAATTGGCTGTTGCAGCAGAGGTGATTCGGAACGACGGGATCGTTGTCTTTCCAACCGAGACAGTCTACGGTCTCGGAGGAAATGCTTATTCTGACGTTGCATGCAGAAAGATCTATGCTGCAAAGGGAAGACCTGCCGACAACCCGCTTATCGTTCATATAGCAAGTATAAAGGACATATTCAGGGTTGTGTCTGAAGACCAGGATATTCCGACTGAAAAGTTATCGAAACTGTGGCCTGGACCGCTTTCTGTTATGCTGAGGAAAAACATGCTTGTGTCTGATGTCTGCACAGCTGGACTTGGAACTGTTGTTGTTCGATGCCCCTACAATCCAATTGCCACAGAACTGATCAGGCTGTCTGGAGTTCCTGTTGCTGCTCCAAGTGCAAATTTGGCAGGCATGCCCAGTATCGTGGATGCGGCAGATGCAATACTTGATCTTGACGGCAAGGTTGATGTCATCATTGAAGGGGAACCTCCCAGATACGGGCTTGAATCCACAATTATAGATCTGACCTCAAAGCCGTACAGGCTCATGAGACCGGGGGCATTCACGCTTGAGGATCTGCAATATGCATTTGGACAGATTGTTGTTCAGAATACGACAGAGGAGGTGAAGGTTCCACTAACGCCCGGAATGAAGTACAGGCACTATTCTCCCAAAAAGGTTCTGTACAGGGCAGATCCTGATGATCTTGTGGAGCTTTCATCTACTGAGGAGGGAAACGGATATGCATATCTTTGCTCGGAAGAGACCGGGAGCAGAGTGGAAGGCTACAAGATTACGATTGGAAAACGGAGTGATCTCTACAGTATCGCCTACAATCTTTTCAGGGCATTCAGGGCGCTTGACCGGTCCACCAAGCCGGTAGGAATTATCGAAACGTTTCCGGAGAACGGCATTGGACTTGCCGTGATGAACAGAATTAACAAGGCATCTGTTCCCTTCAGAAAAATTTGATTTGAGGGAAAAAACGTATAATATGATGTGATTATATTATGTGCCGAAAATAGGAATCATAATGGGAAGTTCCAGCGACCTTGAACACATGAAGGGGGCTTTTGAGATTCTTGACCAGTTTGGTGTGGATTATGAAAAAAAGGTGGTGTCCGCGCACAGAACACCTGATTTGATGTATGAATATGCGACCAGCGCTGAGAGCAGGGGGCTTGAGGTTATAATCGCCGGGGCCGGAGGCGCTGCACACCTTCCGGGTATGACTGCGTCAATGACTGTACTGCCGGTAATAGGGGTGCCCATACCGACAAAGCATCTTTCGGGATTAGATTCTCTTCTTTCCATTGTCCAGATGCCATCCGGGGTTCCGGTTGGAACTGTTGCCATAGGGAATTCCAAGAACGCTGCTTTGCTTGCTCTCAGAATACTCTCGATCAAATATCCTGACATAGCCAGGAAACTGTCCGATTATAGAAAGTCAGAAAACAGCAAAGTGAGGGATACAATAATTTGAACAGAGTTGGAATTATTGGTTCAGGACAGCTTGGCTGGATGATGATACTTGAATCGAAGCCCATTGGCGTTGAGTTCAATGTATTCGATATTGAACCGGGGCCAGCTGCCACCCTGGCTGACAGGTTTTTCACCACCGGATCGGAGAATGAATTTGTCAGATCGTCCGATGCTGTCACATATGAGTTCGAGCATGTCAGTGACGGTGCAATCGATATCGCCGAGAGAGAGGGTAAGCTCTTCCCAAATTCTTTGGCGATAAATCTTAAGAAGGAGCGCTACAGGGAAAAGGAGTTTCTCAGGAACAATGGATTCCCCGTAGCAGATTTCTTCGTCGCAAAGACACTGGAAGATGCAAGAAAAAAAACTGAGATGTTCGAGAAATCTGTGGTGAAGTCCTCGAGCGGCGGATATGATGGCAAGGGCCAGGAATATGTGGATGGCCCTCACAGAGATCAGTTGAGGATGATCACCGATACCTACGTGATTGAAGAATACATTGATTATGACTTTGAGGCCTCTATAATAATGTCAAGGGATCGAAATGGCGGGAAGATGTTCTTCGATCCGTCCCTGAACGTCAATCATTCAGGAATGCTGCTTTACAATTCATCTCCTGTAAACGACTACGGAATGAGGGATATAGCTGCGAAGTTATCTGATGCTCTGGATTACGTTGGGGTTCTCTCGGTGGAATTTTTCATAAAGGACGGGAGGCCCATCATAAATGAATTCGCTCCAAGAGTTCACAATTCAGGTCATCACACCCTCCTTGGATCGTCGATTTCACAGTTTGAGCAGCACATAAGGGTGGTGACCGGAATGCCTCCCATGCGCCCCAGACTTTTTTGCCCAAGCGGCATAGTGAACATTGTGGGAAGGGAAATTGATCACAAGACGAGGGAAAAATTACTGGAGATCGATGGATCAAGGATATACTGGTACGGTAAACAGGTGCGCAGAAGAAGAAAGGTCGGGCATGTGAATCTTATTGGAGACGATCTGCCTGATCTTGAAGCGAAGATCGAAAATGTCAGGGAAATCCTCTACGGGGATCACATGGCAGATTTCTTCTAATGAATCTTTTCCCTCAGTTTGCTGGCTCTCTCTTTGACATCTGCATTGTCCGGATCAGATTCAAGTATGTTCTCAAGAAGTTTGACCGCTTCCTGGATCTTGCCGGCCTTTTCAAGCGCATCTGCTTTGGAAATAACGAAGAAAGCGCTTCCAGGCACAAGGTTGATGGCAACATCCATATCTTTTGCAGCTTCATCATAGCGTTCCATATCCATCAGCATTTCATAATGTCTGTAAAGGAATATCTGATCAGCGGAGTTCAGTTCCAGCGCCCTTGTAAAATCTGAGAGAGCTTTCTCGCTCTCGCCCATTTTCCTGAAAAGATTGCCCCGGTTATAATAATAGTCCGGGACATCGCCTTCTATTTTAATGGCCTCGTTGAAATGTTCCATTGCCCCATTGAGGTCACCGCGATCTTCCATGGCGGAGGCGAGGGCGTTATGATAATCTGCATTTTCTGGGTTGATGTCTACAGCCGACTTGTAATCTTTAATGGCCTGATCCAGCATCTTCATGGAATAGTATGTCAGTCCTCTGTTATAATAATAGTCCGGATCCGTCGAAACAAGCTTAATCGCTTTCGTGAATTCCTTTATAGCTTCAGGATACTTTGTGAGATTGAAGAATGAAATTCCTCTTTCGTTATAATCGTCTGCCTGATCTGTCTTGTCTGTTAATATGAAATCGTCTGGCACGGACTCTAGAGTTTTAATATCTATAAATAGCTTCTCAAGCGGGGAGAATGAATTCTACAGGAAGTGCCTGTATTGCATAGTTGGCCGACTTTAATACCGGATCAGTTTCTCTTGTGGTTCAAAAAAGTTTAGAGTTTCCGCCTTTAGATTTGATCCTTTTGAACGTTTCCCATGTTGTTCTGACTATCGGGTCCAGCGATCGTCCATTAGAAAGGGATTTTTCTATGAATTCTATTGTTCTTGGATCTGAAGGATACCCAGATCCAAACTCCCCATACTCCTCTTTCAGGTGATCGATCATTCTGTCTCTTTCCACCTTCGCAATCACAGAAGCTGCGGATACCGAAGGATATGCGCTGTCTGCCCCGTGCTCACATGTTACCTCGTTCTTTGAGAATTTTTTAAGTGCCTGTTCAAGACGACCTGGATCGACATCGAACGAGTCAACATAGGTTGGATAGATCGCATGCTTCAGGAGTTGAATCGCACCGTGTAGCTCTATCTCATTCAGCGTCATCCTCCCCATCATCTCGCTTATTTCAGGGGCGCTGAAGACTATCGTTTCTATAACTTCTGCAGTCTGCTTGATCTTAGCATATATTTGTGATCTGGAACCCGGCGAAAGCGTCTTTGAGTCTCTTGCACCTGTTTTTTGGAGGAGATCTCCATCTCCACATACGATGCACATGACCATCGGGCCGATAACTGGCCCCCTGCCTGCCTCGTCAATCCCGCACTGCAGTCTTTCTCCTCTCACTGTTGGAAAACACAAATGATGGCATAAATCATCTGTTTGGAAAAATACATTATTCGATTGAGACATTAGCATTGAATGGAAAATGTAGTCGCAATAGCACACCTTTCCAAATCCTATGGAGATGTCAGGGCACTGCAGGATATCAGCCTGAACATTCCTTCTGGTGTTGTCTGGGGCATACTTGGACCCAACGGATCAGGAAAAACCACCCTGATGAGAATTGTCTGCGCCATTACTCCCAGGGATTCAGGATCGGTGAAGGTTCTTGGGATGGATCCTGCGGAATTTCCAATGAAGTTGAAAGAAGTGATTGGCTATGTGCCGGAAGATCCTGTTCTCTATGAATCAATGACTGCTTCTGAATATCTCAGCTTTGTTGCATCAGTCAGAAAGATAGATCCCACTACGTATGAAAAGAGAGCAGAGGCACTCTTCAGAGCCCTTGAGCTCAAGGACTATGCAAACGAACCTATCGGCTCACTTTCCTTTGGAAACAGGCAGAAAGTGTCCATAGCCTCTGCACTTATCCACGATCCACAGATCCTGGTACTTGATGAGGCTCTGAAAGGCGTTGATCCCAGATCATCAAGAGTGGTTAAGGATCTTGTTCATGCCCTGGCTGAAAGAGGGAAAACTATACTGTTTTCAACGCACGTTCTTGAAATTGCCGAGTCGACATGCCAGAAAATTTCCATACTCTATCACGGGAAGGTTGTGGAAGAGGGTTCCCTGGAAGAGATAAGAAGCAGGGAAAAAGGGCCTGGAACCAATCTGGAGGATATTTTCCTGAGACTGACGTCTGACGACGCAATAAAGTCCATGGGTGAAGATCTGGCCGGTATACTGGGATGAAATAATGAACGATCTCTATGAAGTTTCCAAAAGGATAATGATCGAGCAGAAGTACAATGCCGTGAAGAATTTTTCTTCCTTCATCAAGAGACAGAAGAAGAGCAAGAGCGTGCAGAGAATGATAATGCTGAACTACTGGGTTGGTTCCATTGCTTTTCTTTTTATATCAATTATCCTGGTATACTCAAGACTTTTGAGTGGATACAGTGAGATAAAGTTTGCAAACATAGGTTTTGTCATATTTGTTTATGGATTTCTCATCAGCGTTTACAACTCAATGCTTCTCATCCAGAGCGTAAAGAGCAATTCTCTACTTCAGCCACTGAAAGCGCTGCCATTGAAAGGAAACAGCATGATTCTGTTTTTCTGTTATCTGATCTTTTACGGGTCTTCCATTGCTTTTCTTACCGTTCCAAGCATAATTGTCTATTATCTGTTTACCGGGAACTATTATTCACTCCTGTTCGGAACAATGTGGACATTCACCATGATATTTTCCGGGTTTGCTTTTGGGTCCATATTTGCTGTGCTTTCATACAAGGCATTCGGAAGCGGCGTCAGGAAAGGTCTCAGAAACATTGGAACCGCACTGAAGTATACTGCAATTATGGGATCTCTAATAATTTTTGAAATTGTAATATACATTCCGGAATCCATTTCCAATTTCATTCCTGCCCTTCCCGGAATGGCCATGTACTACACATTTATCCTGAACATTCCCTATTCTGTTTTCCTCATCCGGCCTATTTTTTCCGATATTCTGGGTGATCTGGTCTTTTCTGCAATCTATCTCTCACTGTTCCTGCTGTTAGATGTTGTCCTTAGCAGGATCGTATTTACGCGGATCAATAACATCGAGGAGGATCCCAGGAACATGACTGCCGGAAAGCTTTCGAAACCAGCCGGTTTTCGTAAATCGCTTGTTAGAAAGGACCTGATGCTGGTAGTTAGAGAACCGCAGAACATCAATCTGATAATGACGCCGGTGATCATAACTCTCCCCATAATTCTGTCACTGTATGGCAGTAGTGGCCGTGTGAGCGCCCTTGGTATATACTACCTGCTCCTGACACTTGTGGCGTTTGCCTCCTCCTTTTATACAATCATGGGGCTCGTATCCGAAAATAAAGGTTATCCGGGTTACAGAATCCTTCCTGTCGCGGATTCGGATATTGCTCTGTCAAAGGTCATTTCAAACCTTATTGTATTCCTCTTCATACTTATCCCGGTTTCTGTGATATCTATTGTGATTACATCATCTTCCTTCATCTACCTGTTTATTCTCCCTCCCCTCCTCATATTTTCCTTTGTTGATACAAGTCTGTGGAATGCCTCAAGGCTGTTGAAAAAATTACCTTCAGATAGTGAGGTGATCAATATGGAGTCGTTTGGTGGAAACCTTGGATTCATGAAACTCTTTGTGTTCACGCTAGTGTTCCTGCTGATCCCTGTTTTCTTTCTTGAGCTTATATCTGTTATTTTCTCCATATCCCTGACTCAGCCGCTATTTCCTTTGATATTCTATCTGGTAGTTTATATCGCTCTATTTTACCTGTTAACGCTTGGCCGCAGAGACCTGAAAATGCCCAGAAAACTGCTGGATGGAATGGAAAGTCGGTACTGATCCCTGCTCTTCGAAAGAGTTATAAATACCTATAAAATCAACGGCGAAAGTGAAAGTAAATGACTAACGTTAAAGAGGTACCCCCGGAAATCCTTCTTAAAAAGGTTGCAGAGAAGCTGAAAGAAGATAAGAGGATAGAGGTTCCGGAATGGGTACATTACCTGAAGGCAGGAGTACATAAGGAAAATTCATGGGACACTGAAGACTGGTATCACGTAAGACTTGCATCCACCCTGAGGAAACTCTCCATAAAGGGGCCAATTGGAATTTCAAAACTCAGTGCGGATTACGGAGGAAGGGTTGACATGGGCTCCAGAAGTTATCACCCCAGGAAAGGCAGCAGGTTCATTGTAAGAAATATGTTCCAGACCCTTGAGAACCTTGGATACGCTAAAAAAGATGCAAAGGGACGATCGATCTCCCCGCAGGGAGTATCTTTGCTGGATAAAGCCACAAAGGAGGTTCTCAAGGAACTGTCCGAGAAAAATGAATTTTACAAAAAACTAATTTAGGTCAGGAGTAATAGTCTTTTGTTGGGGTTGAGTTCTGATGGATAATGATGATGAACTGGAAGCAATAAGAAGACGTAAAATTCAGGAGATGCAGAGGAATGCTGCTGATGAACAGATGGCGGCTGAACAGCAGAAAGCCGCTGAAGTGGAGAAGGCAAGACGTCAGCAGATACTAAGACAGATACTATCACCAGAAGCCAGGGAGAGACTGAGCAGAGTAAGACTTGTCCGTGCAGATATGGCCGAGAATGTTGAAAACCAGCTGATTCAACTGGCGGGTGCCGGAAGGATAAACAGGGTCATCAGTGATGAAGAGCTAAGGGATATACTGGAAAAGTTATCGGGTGCGAAAAAAGAGACAAAAATTGAATGGAGGTATAAGTAAATGAGTAGAAACAAAGAATACGGAAGAAAGATCAGACTTATGAAGAAAACAAAGCAGAACAGGAGAGTTCCTGGCTGGGTTATGCTGAAGACTGCAAGAAGGATGACCCAGAACAATAAGAGAAGAAGCTGGAGAAGAAACAGCCTGAAGCTGTAAGGTGATAATTATGGTTGAAAATAATGAAGCTGCCAACGAATTTTTTCTCACTGTAACACTTAAGAAGGCGGGCATCCCCTCTGTGAGGAGAAAAGCGGATACCTCTATTCAGGTCCTCAAGGAAGAGGTTGCGCGCCACATGAGGCTTGGAATAGGAAACATATGGATAGATCCCAAGGTCAACGAAATGATCTGGAAACGAGGCAGGATGAAATCGCCAAGGAAGTTAAAGATCAGGGTCGTGAAGCTCCAGGATGAAACCGCAGAGGTAATATTGCCATAAAAATGATTAATAAAATTTCGATCCTGAAAAGTGATTTCATAGGAATATACGCTAAAATTTCAGAAGATATTGCTGTTCTGCCTAAAAATATCGAAGCTGATGTTGCCGAAGAGATATGCCGATCTCTTGGCGTGAAACCTCTTTTGCTCTACATTGACAACTCCTACCTCATTGGATCAATGATCACCATGAATTCTAAGTGTGTTGTTCTGCCTCCACAGGAAGATGGCGTGCACACCTCAGAGGAATTCGGTGGAAGGCGGATATTCTATCTGAAGGATAAATTCAACGCTCTTGGGAATGATATCGTGGTCAATGACAGATCTGCAATAGTACACCAGGGATTCAGCACGAAATCCATGAGGGAAATTGAAGATAACATGGATGTGGAAGTTATTAAGGCAACCATTGGAGGGATCAAGACTGTCGGCAGTGCTTCTGTACTGACCAAGAAAGGAATGATTGTCACTCCGACTGCGGAAGAGGACGAAATTGACTTTCTCGAGAATTATTTCAAGGTGGGTGTGAAGGCGGTAACAGCCAATTTTGGAAGCATGTATGTCGGTTCCTCCGTTATAGCCAATTCAAAGGGAGTCTTCGTGGGGGAGTCGACCACGCCCATCGAGCTTGGAAGAATAGACGATGCTCTTTCCTGAATTTACCTCTTTATCTGGCTTATTTTAACAAGAGGTATCAGTTCTATACCGTGGTCTAGAAGATTTTTTCTGCCACCCTCTTCCCTGTCGACTACGCATATTGCCCTTTTGACAATTGCCTTGTTTTCTCGGAGTATTTCAACGGCTTTAACCACAGAACCCCCTGTGGTGACTACGTCCTCAATAAGATCTATCTCCTTTCCTTCGAAGTTATTTCCTATTATCAGTGAACCTGTCCCATGGGACCTTTCCTTTCTGATTATAATGTATGGCTTGTCGGTCAGGATTGCCGTGGCTACAACCAGAGGTACTGCCCCCAGTTCAACGCCCGCTATAATATCCGCCGTCAGATGAGGTCTTATATTTTCCACAATTTCTTTCAATATTTGGGGATGCGTGGATACTTCCTTGATGTCAACATAGTAGCTGGAAATTGCCCCGGATGTAAGTTTAAATTCTCCGAATTTTATGGCCCCGTTTTTCACCAATGTATCTGCTAGCATGATGAGTCAAATCATTCCTCACTATTTTTAGGTTGGTAATAGTCCCCCGGTCAAATTAAAACAGATTCAAGATACCGTTAAGCTCAAGAGAACTATATAAGCCCCCTTTTCTTCTGTTCACTTCTTCTGGAAAAATGCCAGATAAGCCAGAATAGCAGAGAGAATATAGCCACCGCCTCTAACGTCGGAATTATAAAAATAGTTAAAATCAGATACAACTCGGTGGTATGATTATTCATGCTGTATTGAATTCCTATAACCACGAATCCAGCAATAAAGGTAATTATTGATATGTCGAAAAGTTGAGATTCCTCTTTTCTAAGTTTCAAAATATAGTCATCCTTGAAATTTGATTTGGCTGACCTTATTTTTTGCCGGTATTTTTCGATTGACATTCTTAACGGGTAAAGTGTCAAAATGCCGCAAAGATTGATCCACACTACTATGTTGAAATCTTCAAAGTCAATGTATTGCAGGTACTCACTCCCCGTGATCAGAATAATAGATACGAAAAGTACGACAAGGAATTGATACATAACTCGACGAAAAAAAAGTTCGGCGTTGGAATCTAAATTCTTGAACTTACGGCGTGATAGAATGAATCCACGCAGTGTCAGTGGGTAAAATATTATAGCGATAAATATGAATAATGGAGACAGAAATTGGCTGATGGTTAACATGTCCTTCAGCACAACCCTCCCAGGTAATGGTCTGCCCCCTTAAATAGTGAGACAAAGTTGTCTTATAGTGTTAAATATATATTAAATGAGGAATTGAATGA